>JAFAXH010000071.1 GCA_019241085.1 Verrucomicrobiota bacterium
ACTCATCGAAGGCCGCACCATCGCCGAAAAAGTTTATGGCGAACTTCGGGGCGAAATTGCCGAGCTCAAAAAGAGCGGCCGCACTCCCGGACTCGCGGTCGTTCTCGTCGGCGATCATCCCGCGTCGCGCGCCTACGTGCGCTCGAAGGACAAAACCTGCCGCGAACTCGGCTTGCACTCGGTCAAACTCGAATTGCCCGCCGACACCACGCAAGCGCAGCTTCTCGACACCGTGGCGCAGCTCAACGCCGACCCAGCCATCGATGGCATCCTCGTCCAGTCGCCGCCGCCCAAGCACGTCGACGAAGCCGCCATCGTGCGCGCGCTCGACCCGGAGAAAGACGTGGACGGCTTCCATCCCGTCAACGTCGCCAAGCTGGCGATGGGGGACGCGAGCGGGTTTATTCCTTGCACACCGCTAGGTTGTCAATACTTGCTTGGCGCGGCGGGCGTCACCGTGCCCGGCGCGCACGTTGTCGTGCTCGGGCGCAGTTTGATCGTCGGCAAGCCGCTCGCCTTGCTGTTGATGCAGAAAGGGAAACACGCCGACGCCACCGTCACGGTCGCGCATTCGCGCTCGCAAAATCTGCCCGCCTTGACCCGCAGCGCCGACATCGTCATCGCCGCCATCGGCCGCGCGGGCTTTGTCACCGCCGACATGGTGCGCGACGGCGCGGTGGTCATCGACGTGGGCATCAATCGCGTGGAAGACGCGAGCACGAAATCGGGCTATCGCCTCGTCGGCGACGTGGATTTTGCCAACGTCGCGCCGAAGTGCGCCGCCATCACGCCCGTGCCCGGCGGCGTCGGCCCGATGACGATTGCGATGCTGATGAGCAACACGCTCAAGGCGTATGAACTTCGTTCCCGGTAGGGACGCCTCGCCGCAGGCGTCCCATTTATTTGAATAGACAAAAAGTCACGGACGCTTCGGCGAAGCATCCCTACCTCATTATTTTTTGGCTGAACCTTCGCCGCTGCCACCGAGCAGATCCGTTTTCGCCACGAGCTGCGCGGCGAGCACCGTCTGGATGACGCTGGCGATTTGATTCGTCGTCGCGCCTGCCGCATTCGCGGAAGACCCGTTGCCGCCGTTGTGGTCGCCGGAATGGATCGTCACCAGCCGCGCCTTCGCCAGCGCGTCGGCGATCACCGGCGCAAGCTGCGGCAGCATTTCGATCTGGCGATAACGGAAATAACTTTCGCCGCCGGCGGTGATCGCTTCGTTGACCTTGCGGATGCTCTCGGCGTTGGCTTCCGCCACGGTCGTGATGCGGATGGCTTCGGCTCGCGCGCTGGCTTGCGCCTTGATGCGCAACGCTTCCGCGCCGGCCTGCGCTTCGGTGATCTGCGTCGCCTTTAACTCGCTCTCGCGCTGGCCGGCGAGCGCGTCCTGTTTCTTCGCTTCGGCCTCGGCGATGAGCACCGCGTTGGCCAGGCGCGTTTGTTCCAGCTCGCGTTGTTTGTTGGAAATCTGCCGCTCCGCGTCGAGCTGCGCTTCCTTCGCGCGGCGGGCCTGCTGCGCGGCGACGATGTCGGCGTTGGCGGCAGCCTCGGCGGCGCTCATGCGGCGGCGCGCGTCGGCCACTTCGCTCTGCACGACTTTGATGTTGAGTGAATTAAAGATCAGCCCGAGATCGGTCAGCTCGCGCGAGCAAGCTTTGCGGATGATGATCGCCAGCGGATCGTCGTCCTCCTCCGCCGCGGCGGAAATTTCCTCGCTCGTCGCCAATGGCAGCGGCGGCGCTCCGCTGGGCGTCGTCGCGGCCGCCGGCAACGGACGCGGCGCGGCGGTGCGGGCGGAGAAAAGCTGATCGTGCGTGAGCAGGTTGATCGCGCGCCGGCCGGAGCTGGAGAGCAGGTCGATGAGCGTGCTCATCTGTTCGGCCTCCTCTTTGGCAAAAAAACGGTTGGCCGCGGTTTTGATGAGCGCATCCGAATCGCCCACGGACACAATGGCGCTGGCGAGCACCCGCACCTTGATCGGCTGCGGCACGCCGTTGCTATCGAGGTCGGCCGTCTGGTCGGTGATGTCGAGATCGACATTGATCGCTTTGCTCGACAGCGTCGTGCTGTTCGTCAGCAGCGGCACTTCGTAAGATTTGCCCGGCCCGCGATAAAACCGCGTCGCGCCGCCCCACCAGGTGACGATGCGGATCGTGCCGGCATCCACGTCGCGCAAAAACAGCGTGACAATGAGCGGCACCAGAATGAGCGCGGCGATGAGCACCGCGAGGATGGCGAGGATGGGGATGGTGGTCATGGTGTTTGGTTGGTTGGTGAGTGTGAAAAATGAACGCTCCGGGTGCGCGGAATTGCATGGCGCGCGGAGCAGAAATGCGCCGCCGCGCTGCTGCCAGTCACTCCGCCAGCCGCGCGACGGTGCAGGTGTTGCGCAGGAGGTTCACCTCGCGCACGCACAGCGCATCGCCGGCCCGCACCCGCTCGCCGCGCTGGCGTTCCTCGGCGCAAAGCGTGCCGAGGAGTTGCACGATTTGACCGTCGAGTTGCAGCGCCACCAAGCCGTGCCCGGTCGCGTCGAAATTGCAGACCGCGCGACCTTCCTCGAACACGGCGCCATCGAGATTGCCCGCCGGCTTGGAGGCAAAGCCAAACAGAAATCGCCACATCGGTTGCACGACACCCCATTCAAATAAAAACGCACCCGCAGCCGCCGGCACGAGCGTGGCCAGCCAGCCGAGCGGCGCGGTCCAGCGTTGCAGCAGCGCGCCCGCGGCACCGAATCCCAGCGCCAGACTGAACAACACTCGCGGCGACAACCACGCCAGCCACGAAAACGGCACTCCCCCCATTTTGCCGCCGACGCCGGCGGATGATTGATCGTGGTGAGGTGGATGGTGACGGTGCAGCAGCAAGGACGCCGGGGCCGCGGCAGGTCCGTGGTGGTGCGGCCCGCAGGCGTGTCCTGCACCTTGCCACGCATGGTGCCCGAGACCGAGCACCGCCATCAACAGCAAGCCGCCAAAGCCCAGGCAGAGGCAGAAAAAGTAAATGTCCATCGCGTAGGTGAATCGCGCTTGCCCGCGCGATTCAAGCTTCCCGTGGCGTCCTCGTCGTTGAGGAGGCCGGCGCTGCGGCGCTGCTGCTCACCGCCGCAAAGAATTGCCGTGCGGCCGACGGCGACGGATTCCGAAGAGTTGGCATTTGCCAGTGAAACCCTTTTCAGGGCTTGCGCACAGTTAACACCCGTTTTGAGGATTTTGCAAATCCGCCCGCGCCGCCGCTCGTTTTTACCGGCTCAAAAATTCGAGCAGGGCGCGGTGAAATTCCGCCGGCGCTTCGGCGTGCGGCACGTGGCCGACGCCGGGCAGCACCATGAGTTCGCAATCGGGCATTTCCTTCGCCGCGGCACGGGCCAATTCGGGGATGTGGCCAAGTTGCGCCTGCGCTTCCGGCGGCGCGTAATTGCGCATCACGGCAGTGTGATCCTCGGCGCCGACGACGAGCAGCGTCGGCGCGTGGATGAGGGGATATTCGTAGCGCGTCGGCTCGCGGTAAATCATGAGATACGTCAGCGCGGACGCCTTGGCCCAACGCGGATATTCGGCGCTGCGCAAAACTCGGCTGGCGAGGTCCACGCTGGGATCGACCAAGTCGGGACGCGTTTCTCCTTGGGGATAGTAATGTTGAAAAAATGCGCGCAGTTTTTCCGGCGTCTGCGCCAGCTCGGCTTGGAAGAGCGTTGCGAGCGTCTGCGGCGGCACGAGCAGGCGATAATCCTCCAGCCCGATCGGGTCTTCGAGCACCAGCCGCGCGACGCGCTCGGGATAAAGCCGCGCAAATCGCACCGCCAGGCCGCCGCCGGTGGAATGTCCCACCACGGCGACCGGCGTTTTTGCCAGACCCAATTCATCGAGCAGTCGCGCGGTGTTCGCGGCGAGCAGATCGAAAGAGTAAGCAATGTCCGGTTTCGCCGATTTTCCGAAGCCGACCTGGTCGGGCACGACCACGCGCCAGCCGGCGTCGGTCAGCGCGCGGATCGTGCCGGCCCAGGCGTTGCCGTAGAAATTTTTCCCGTGCAGCAACAGCGCCACGCGGCCGTTCGCCGGACCGGTCGGCGGCGCATCCATGAAAGCCATCCGCACCGGCTGGCCTTCGATTTCCAGCGGGAGAAATTTTACCGGATATGGATAAGGATAACCTTCGAGCGCGATGCCGAGCGGCTCCAATTCTTCGGCCGCGTGCGCGGGGAAAGCGACCAGGAGTGAGGCAACACACGCGATGACGAACAAGGCGGCGTCCCGCGCCAGCAACCGTCCCAAGCAAATGGAAAATGCGCGCATGATTTAACAATCGTCGCCGGAATCCTCCGTGCGGCGGCAGCTTCGGCGAATGAAATTAGCTCAGATGGTCAGCACGATTTTGCCGATGTGCGCGCTGCTCTCCATGAGCGCCTGCGCCTGCGCCGCCGCTTCGAGCGGAAAGGTCGCGTGAACGAGCGGCCGCACCTCGCCGCGCTCGAGCCACGGCCAGGCGTGCTCGCGCAACGCCGCGGCGAGCCGCGCTTTTTCCGCCACCGGCCGCGCGCGCAACGTCGAGCCGGTGATGGTCAGCCGTTTCACCATGATCGGCCGCAGATCGACCTCGGCTCGGTAGCCGCCGAGAAACGCGATTTGCACCAGCCGTCCATCCGGCGCGAGCGTGGTGAGATTGCGCGCAAAATAGTCGCCGCCGACCATGTCGAGGATGACATCGACCCCGCGCACGTGCGTCAGTTCCAGCACGATGTTGACGAAATCTTCCGTGCGATAATCAATGCCTCGCCGCGCGCCCAGGCGTTCGCACATCGCGGCCTTGTCTGGCCCGCCCGCGGTGGCAAACACCGTCGCGCCCCAGCGCTTGGCCAGGGCAATCGCCGTCGTGCCGATGCCGCTCGTGCCGCCGTGCACGAGGAACGATTCGCCGGGTTGCAGACGGCCGCGGTCGAAGACGTTGTTCCAAACGGTGAAATACGTTTCCGGTATCGCCGCGGCGTGGACGATATCCAATCCGCGCGGCACCGGCAGGCAGAGCGGCGCGGCGGCGGTGCAAAATTCCGCGTAACCGCCGCCGGGCACGAGCGCGCAAACTTCGTCGCCGAGTTGCGGCGTCGAGACTTCCGCGCCGAGCGCGACGACTGTGCCGGCGATTTCGAGGCCGGGAATGTCCGACGCGCCGGGCGGCGGCGGATAGCTGCCTTTGCGTTGAAAAACGTCCGGCCGATTAATGCCCGCCGCTCGGACGCGGATGAGCACCTCGCCGGTTGCTGGCACGGGCACGGCGCGACGGGTCGGCGTGAGCACGTCGGGCGGACCGGGGCGCGCGATCTCGACGCAACGCATCGTGGACGGGAGCGATGGAGGCATAAGGGAAAACGGCGAACGTAGAGCCGATGAACTTTTTCAACCAACCATCGCTTGGTCATTACTCCGCCAGCGCCGCGCCGTCGAGCCGGCCGAAGCGGCGCAATTCCGGCCAGGCGGTCGCGATCCAGAGCACGACGAGCAGCGTGCCGATGCCGCCGGAAACGACGCTGATCACCGGTCCGAACAAACTCGCAACGAGGCCGCTCTCGAAGCTGCCGATTTCGTTCGAGGCGCTGATGAACAAGCTGTTCACCGCCGCGACTCGTCCGCGCATTTCGTCGGGCGTGAGCAGCGGGATGAGCGTGTGCCGCACCACGACACTGATGTTATCCATCGCGCCGCAGCAAAAGAGCATCAGCCACGAAACCAGGAAAAGATGCGACAACCCAAAGCCGATTGTCGCCAGCCCGAAAATGCCGACCGCGCCGAGCATCGCCCAACCAGCCCGCGCCAGCGGCGGCCGGTGCGCGAGGAAAACCGCCATCGCCACGGAACCGGCAGGCAGCGCGGCTTGCAGCCAGCCCAAGCCTTGCGGGCCGGCGTGGAGAATATCCTTGGCATACACCGGCAGCAGCGCCGTCGCGCCGCCGAGCAGCACGGCGAAAAGATCGAGCGTGATCGCGCCCAGCATCACGGGCTTGCGGCGGACAAAGGCGATGCCCGCCAGCAAGCTGCGGAAGGTCATCTTGCGCGTCGCCGTCGTTGTTGCCGTGGCAGGCTCAGCATCGGTTTCCGCTGGCGGCACGCGCACCGGCAGCAACAGCACAGCACAGGTAAAAGCCGCGACGGCGTGTATCAAGTAAACCACCGCCGCATGCCCGCCCGTCCACCAGATGAGCAAACCGCCCAAAGCGGGTCCGCACGAGGCGGAAAATTGAAACATGCCGCTGTTCCACGCGACCGCTTTCGACAGGAGCGCACGCGGCACCAGCAACGGCAGGATGGCACCCGTCGCCGGCCAAAGAAACGCCCGGCCCGTGCCCATCACGGCAAGCAGCGTGTAGGTGCAGACCACCGGCGCGTGCGTCCACGAAACCGCCGCCAGCCCCAGCCCGACCACGGCCAAACCAAGCTGAGTTAAAATAATAATCCAGCGCCGGTCATGGACATCGACCCAGTGGCCTGCAGGCAGGGTGAGCAACAGCATCGGCGTGATTTGCGCCAGCCCGACCAAGCCGAGCGCCAGCGACGAGCCGGTGCGTTCGTAGAGTTCCCAGCCGACCGCCACGCCGAGCATTTGCTGGCCGAGATTCGCCGCGAACCGGCCGAGGATGAAAAGGCGAAAATCCCGCAGCGCCAGCACGGCATAGCTGCCTTCGGGCACGGTTTCGGCAGATGACGGTGGCGGCGAAGTGGGCGGTGCGCTCATGCAAAAAAAAGAGCCGGCAACGTTCGCGGAATCGAACGCGATGGCAAAGCCTGCCGTGCCACCGCCGACGCGGCGTCAGCGTCACGGCCCGACGGCACTGGCGTCAATGGGCACCTCGCGCCCGTTCACACGCGCGCGGCCGACCACGCGTGCTTCGGACGCAGCGCCGCGATTTTGGGCTTGGCTCGTCTGGGATTGCGATTGCGCCGTCGCGTTGTTGTTATTGCTGCCGCTGTCGTTATTGACGGCGGCGTTTTCCGGCGCGGCGAAGTAAGTGCCTTCAAAAACCACCGGCTCTCGCAAGCTGCGGTTGGCCCCGGCGGCGCGGAAGGAAAAAGCGGCTCCCCGATTTTGAGCTTGCGCGCCCGGTGCCTGGGTCGGCGCGTTTGCTGTCGTGGGATTCGAAATTGCCGGCGTGGGTCGCGTCTCCTGCGGTGGCGACGCGTCGAGATCAGGGGCGCGGCGTTTGGCGAAAGCCGCCGTCGTCTTGTTTCGCTCGGCACCGTCGCCGCCGGCATTGGTTGCAGTTGCCGCGGACGCGTTCGCCTTGTCCGCCTGTGATGCATCTTTCGTCGGCGCAGCGCGCTGGGATTGCGAAGCAACGTTTGCAAGCTCGCCGGCGGCCAGTGGGCGAATCTCTCCGGCATAAACGGAACCATCAAAATCCACCACGCGGATGCGATCACCGGTTTGTTCCAAGCGAAAATTCGACAGCACCTCGGGCACGCCCGCCGCTGTGGTTGTCGGCTTCGCGGGCGCAGCCGCCACACGCCGGTCGTCGCGATTGCGGGAACGCGTCGCCGTCATCGCGCCGGCCGCCGGCATGGATGTAGTGGAAGAAACGTCCGCGTTGCGCGAGAAATTTTGCCGGAGCGTAATGCCGCCGCTGATTTCGTTACTGCCTCCACGCAGCGCGGCATCGTTCTGTGCGACATCCGCCGCAGCACCATTGGCCTGCGACGACGCGGCCGCAACGGCCGGCGGCGCGGCCTCAGCGATGCGGGGAGTTGTTTCCTCTCGGGGTGCCAAGGTTGGCAACGGCTGCGGCGGTGCCGGCGGCGTCAGCGTCGCCGGGGGCGTGGCTGCCGCCACGGTGTCGGTGCGATGGTCGGCGAGCGTGTCGCGCTCCTGACGCGGACCATGCGGCAAAATGACTAGCGCCGCGAGCGCGAGGATGGCTGCGACCACGGCGAAACGCGGCCAGAACGAAACGAAGGCGCGCGCGAAACTCCACGCCGGCGGCGTCGCCTCGGAAGCTGCGGAAACACGGCGTCGGTGACGAATTTCCTCGTGCAATCGGGCGCGCAAGGTAGCCGGCATTCGCTTCGACTCATCGCCGCCTGCATCGAACTCCGCGGCGCGGGTCAGCGCGGCGGCGCGCAGGCGTTCGTCGAGGGCTGGAGGTTGGTCAGGCATCGAGCGGAAGTTCAAAAAATTTATCCAACGGCCGACGAATTCGAAAACGTCGCCGGCGCCGCGAGCCTTGTCGGCGGTGTCGCGCCGTCGCTACGCGGATGGCGCGCATGCCAGGGCAGAGCGCGGCTCGCGAGGACGGTGAGCCGGTCGAGGCACTTGCTCAGGCGCGAACTGACGGTCTTCACGTTTAGACGCAGAGCGGCGCTGATTTCCTCGTAGGTAAGATCGGCGTAGTAACGCAGCTCGATGATCTCGCGGCATGGGTCGCCGAGCTCGTCGAGGCAATGCCGCAGCAGCGTCGCGTCTTCCGCCCGCAACAAGGCCGCGTCGGGGCCGAGTCCGGGCGCGGGCGGTTCGGGCGCCGTGCGCTCACCGTCCTCGTTTGCGCCGGCGGTCGCCAGCGGCAGGTGTTCAGCGCCCGCGCCGCGTTTGAGCGCGCGCGTTTTCTGGCGGTGATCGAACGCCTTGTTCGTGGCGATGCGCAGCAGCCAGGTTTGAAATGCGCTGCGCCCGTCGAAGTCGTCGAGATGCCGCACGACGGCGAGAAAAGTTTCCTGACAAATTTCCTCCGTGTCCTCGCGGGAAAATCCGGCGGAAAGCTGGAAAATAAAACGCGCTGCGACGGGATAATAGCGATCAAAGAGCGCATCCCAAGCGCGCGGGTCGCCGCCGTCACCATCCGCCCGGCAGCGCGCGACAAGCGCGTCGTCGGCATCAGCGCAGTCGGCAGTGGCGGGCGAGTTCATCGAAGGTTGGCGAGGTGCAACATGGATTTGCCGGCGACACAGAGCAAGGAAGCGCGCCGGTCTGAAATTAAATTCAGGGACGTTTCGGCGAAACGTCCCTACCAAAGCGCCGATAGGGACGGCTCGCCGAGCCGTCCGAATTTTTGGCAGCTTCGACCAAACGCCGTGGAAAAAATTCATGCGCCCGTGGATTTTAACGGGAGCATCGCCGCGCGGCTACCGTCGAACTCGGCATGACTCGTCGCCTTCTCTTCGCGCTGCTCCTCCTGCTCTGGCTCGTGCTCGCCGCGTCCGGCGCGCGCGCCGATGGCTTCATCATTATCCCCCACCCCGGCCCAGTGCCGCCGGGGCATTTCCCGTTTGCGCCGCTGGAAGTCGCCAGTCACCGGGTTGACGTGAAAATCGACGGGCAGATCGCGGCGACCACGGTCGAGCAGGAGTTCGTCAATCCGAACAACACCTCGCTCGAAGGCACCTACATTTTTCCGGTGCCGAAAGGCGCGCACATCGACAAGTTCACGATGGAAATCAACGGCCGCCAGGCCGAGGCCGAGTTGCTGGCGGCGGATAAGGCGCGCGGCATTTACGAGGAGATCGTGCGCCAGATGAAAGACCCGGCGCTGCTCGAATATGCCGGGCGCGACGTGTTCAAGGTGCGCATCTTTCCCATCGAGCCGCACAGCCACAAGCAGGTGCGCATCACCTACACCCAACTGTTGCAGTCCGACAACGGCACACTGACGTATCTCTATCCGCTCGCGACGGAGAAGTTTTCCGCTCGCTCGATTAGCCAGGTCAGCGTGAAAGTTTCGCTCCAGGCGGACGCGCCGCTGGGGACGATTTATTCCCCCAGCCATCCGGTCGAAATCCGTCGTGACCGCGAGGGCAGCGAACGCCGTGCGACGGTCGGTTGGGAAGGGAAAAACGTGCGCCCGGACGTTGACTTCCAACTCGTCTTCGCGACGGAAAAATCCGAGGTCGGCGTGCGCGTGCTCTCGTTCCGCGATCCCGACGCCGGCCCGCGCGGCGGCGCGGAGGAGCAAGGCTGGTTCCTGCTGCTCGCCGCGCCGTCGCCGGAAACGCGCGACAACAAAACGGCGCCGAAGGACGTGGTGTTCGTCGTTGACACCAGCGGGTCGATGGCCGGGGCCAAGATGAATCAGGCGAAGAAGGCGCTCGGATATTGCGTGAACAGTTTGAACCCGGAGGATCGTTTCGAGATCGTGCGGTTTTCCACCGAGGCCGAAGGGCTGTTCAACAAACTCGCCGACGCCGGCGAGGCCGAACGCAAACGGGCGGCGGCGTTCATCAAAGACCTGCGCGCCGCGGGCGGCACGGCGATCGCCGACGCGCTGAAGGCGGCGTTGAAAATCCGCGTCAGCGCGGGCAGCGCGGGCAGCGCCCGGCCGTTCGTCGTGGTCTTCCTCACCGACGGCCAACCGACCGTCGGACCGACAAGTGAGGACGCCATTCTCGATGTCGTGCGCAAGTCCGGCGAGGCGGCGAAAAACACGCGCGTCTTTTGCTTCGGCATCGGCAACGATGTGAACACGCACCTGCTCGACCAGCTCGCCGAAGCGACCCGCGCCGCCAGCCAATACGTGCTGCCCGAAGAAGACATCGAAGTGAAGGTGTCGAACTTTTTCGCGCGCATCCGCGAGCCGGCGCTCACCGGTTTGCGGCTGGAAGTCGAAGGCGGCGGCGTGCGCGTTTCGCAATTGCTGCCCGGCGAGCTGCCCGATTTGTTCAAGGGCGATCAACTCGTCGTCGTCGGCCGTTATCGCGGCGCGGGCGAGACGGACGTAACCCTCACCGGACGCGGCGCCGGGCGGGAGCAGCGGTTCGTTTATCACACGAAATTCGGCAGCGCCGATCCGGGCGCGGAAAACGCGGAAACGCAAGCCACGCGCGAGTTCATCCCGCGGCTGTGGGCGACGCGCCGGGTCGGGTTTTTGCTCGACGAAATCCGCCTGCGCGGCGAGACCGCCGTGGTAAAAGAGGAAGTCGTCGCGCTGGCGCGCAAATTTGGGATCGTCACGCCTTACACGGCATACTTGATCCTCGACGATGAAGAGCGCCGGCGCGTGCCCGAAAGCCGGCGGCTGCTCTCGCAGATGAACAAGGATGGTGCCGCGCGCGACACCGCCGCGAACGCCTACTCGGACTTCCGCCAAAATCGCGCCGGGGAAAGCGCCGTGGCCAACGCGCAAAGCCAGTCGTCATTGCGCAACGCCGAGCAGGCCGGCAGCAGCATTGCCGCG
The DNA here is from genome assembly GCA_019241085.1 of Verrucomicrobiota bacterium. GTDB lineage: Bacteria > Verrucomicrobiota > Verrucomicrobiia > Chthoniobacterales > SZAS-18 > JAFAXH01. The sequence continues at coordinate 11,159 of JAFAXH010000071.1, forward strand.
GGCAACGCTCGCGCGCTGGACGCTTCGCGCGCCGCCGCCGCGGCGGCTCCTGCGATGGCTCGTCGCGGTCGCGGCGGCAATGGCAGCATTACCACCGCAACCACCGCGCCGGATGCCGCCGCGCAAAACCGGCTGGAGAGTTACACGCAAAACGCGCGCTTTGTGAACGGCCGCGCGTTTTATCAAAACGGCAGGCAATGGGTGGACGGCAATTTGCAAAATTCGAGCCAACCTAATGCCTCGAATCAAACGCCCGTGCGCGTGCAATTCGGCTCCGCCGAATACTTCAAACTGTTGAAAGAACACCCCGAAGCCGCCGGCTGGTTCGCGCTCGGTCAGAACGTGCTGCTCGCCATTGGCGACACGGCTTACGAAATCTACGAGTGAGACCGCGCGGCTTTGACGATGGAGGAAGCCATGTCGGGACTATTCGGATTCACGGCCACCCGACGCTCGCGCGGGATGACCACCAAGTCCATGTCGGCCAGCGGCAGCGCACCCAAGAGCACTTGATCGCCCATGACCAAAGCACCGCCAAAGCCCACGCGGTTCTCGAAGCGCATCTCCACCGGGCCGACGTAAGAAACCGTGCGCCGGCTGCCGTCGGCGATGGTGACACTCTGTCGATCCTGTTCCTCAAGCCGCAGCGCCTCGGCGACGCTCTGCGGCAGGCACAGATGCACCGAGCCAGTGTCGGCCAAAGCTTCAACTTCGACAGGCGGCAGTTCAGGGTGGCGAGGATTGCGCAAAGTGAGCATGGCGTAGAAGAAATACTCTATCTGTTGCGATGCCGGTATCATGCCTGCGGATGGTTTGCGGATTGGCAACGTTCGGCTTGGAGGAGAATGGCACTGACAAACTCATCAAAGCGAATCCTCTCTGACCCTGCACGACAGACATCAAAAGCGGTAGCACCCGAACGATGACGAAAAACGACAAATTCTCGTTTGGGAAAACCTACAATGATAAGCCAGAGGCCAATGCCGCCGAATACAATTGTAAATATCCAAATCGAGATGAGAAAAGTGAGTGAAAAACCGTGTTCGAGATTCTTACCACCATGCAGAATAAAGAAGGCGCTATAAGGAATAATCTGCATGATTAAACCGGCTGGCCACCAAGGATGACGGACGCGTAAACGGGTGATGTCGGGCGAAATGGTAGCCAAGCCAACGGTGCCTTCAAAGTCAGTCGTTAAGAGACGGCGTCCCCGCAACTCAACGTGGTCAGCGAAAAGCTTGAAGTGACAACGGCGAAACAGACTGCGTTCCGAGTAGGTAGCTATCGGAACTAAACTGCCAGACATAGAAATAGCCTAGAAAATATCAACTCATCAACAGAGCTACCTTCCTATTTCTGCTCCACCTCTACCCCGGCCGCTGGCGGATGTGCTTTTCCACGGAGACCAGCAGTTCCTTTGCACTCACTGGCTTCGGCAAAAAGGGATAGCCGCCGATGATGCCGCCGCCTTCGTCGATCTCCTGCTTGCGCACGGTCGCCGTCAGGAAAATCACCGGGATGTCGCGCGTGCGCGGATTTTCCTTGAGCAGTCCGACGACATCGCCGCCGTCGCTGCCGGGCATGATGACGTCGAGCAGGATCAGGTCGGGGTCGTATTCGCCGGCGGCGACGACCACGCCGGCGCTGGTGTTTTTTTCCAGCACTTCGTAAAGGCCGGTTTTTTCGAGCGTGAGCTTGATGATGCGGGTGAAGCCCGACTGGTCATCGACGATGAGGACGCGTTTTTTGGACATAGGATGTTGGCAACGAGGAAAGGCTAAGGTTTGGTGGAAACCGCCGGGGCGGCTTCCGGCACGAGCTTCATTGCGCGGGTCAAGTGGGCAGTGTTCTTTCGGCGACCGGCAGCGAGGCGGACGCCAGCGACTTTTCTGCCGCGGCCGCCGGCGCGGGCGTCCAGGCGCGGAAAATGAGCGTCACGCGCAGGCCGCCCTCGGGGCGATTGGCCAGGCGGATTTCGCCGCCGTGCATCTCGATGATTTTTTTCGTCACGGTCAGTCCCAGGCCGGTGCCTTTGCCGGTGGCCTTGGTCGTGAAAAATGGATCGAAGGCGTTGGCCAGCTTGTCGGGCGGGATGCCGGTGCCGGTGTCTTCGATGCAGACTTGCACGACGTGGTCGCCTGCGCGGCAGCGCGAGTTGGAGCGGCTGCCTTCCTCGCGCACCGCGGCATCTGCGGCGGAGAGTTCGCCCGCCGAGGTGCGCACGCTGAGCGTGCCGCCTCCGTGCATCGCGTGGACGGCGTTGGTGAAAAGATTGATGAAAACCTGTTTGATCTTGTTCTTGTCGAGGGCGACGCGCGGCAGATCGGCCGCAAATTGGTCGCTGAGTTTCACCTCGCCGCCTTCCAATTCGTGCCGGACGAGCAGGAGCGAACTGGCAATCAGCGCGTTGAGGTCGGTCGGCTGGAGGTTGAGCGGCTTCGGGCCGGCAAAATCGAGCATCTCGCGGATGATCGTATCGGCTCGCAGCACGCTCTCGCGGATGCCGTTGACGACTTCCATCGCGGCGGAGTCGATGCCGCTGTTACCGCTGTTATTTTTATTTCCCACGCCATCCGCGCCGCCGCTGTTTCCGTTGGCGCCTTCCGCCGCGGTGTCGCCACTGGCTCCTCCCGCCGACGCCAGCACGTCGGCGAGGTAATCAGCGCTCATCTGGATCATGGCGAGCGGGTTCTTCACCTCGTGCGCAATGCCGGCGGCGAGCCGTCCGAGCGACTCCATTTTCTCGGCTTGAATCAGTTGGAGCTGAGCGTCGTGCAACTCGATCTCGGCGCGTTTCTGCGCGCTGATGTCGCGCGAGACGCACACCAATCCGATGATGTTCCCCTCGTTGTCGTGAAACGGCAGCTTGCTCGTGGCGACCCAGCCCTTCGAGCCGTCGGCGCCGGAAATGGGTTCCTCGCGGTTGATGATCGCCCGGTTGCTGCTGAGCACGAGTTGATCGTCCTCGGTGAATGACTCCGCCAGCTCGGGCGCGAAAAAGTCGAACACCGTCTTGCCGATCACGTTGTCAGCGCTGGTTTGGCCGAGAAACCGGGTGTGCGCCGCGTTGTCCACGACATAATGTCCGGCGGTGTCCTTGAGATAAATGTGGTCGGGCAAATTGTCGATGACCGCCCGCAGCAGGTTGCGCTCGCGGCTGAGCGACTCTTCAAATTGTTTGCGGGTGATGAACAACGCGAGCTGGCTGGTCACGGCGCGCAACGTATCGAGCAATTCAGCGTCCGGCGGGCGGGTTTCCTGATGGAGAATCTCGACGACGCCGAGCGTTTTCTTTTCGTGCAGGATGGGCACCGCGCAGGCTCGGCGCAGGCCCGCGCGGGCGAAGGCTTCCGCGCGGGGAAATTTGGTCTTGTCGTTCGCGCCGGCGGCCGCGGCGTCGGCGAGCCATTCGGGCTGGCCCGAGGACCACACGATGCCGGGCAGGTCGCAGCCCTTGTCCAGCGGCAACTGCCGGCAGAGCGTTTCCAGCTCCGCCGCGGTGGCGCCGAGTTCCGGCGCGCGCCAGGTCGCCAGGCAGCGCAGCACCCGGGTGTCTTCACGGCGCATCCAGACCGTGCCAAAATGCCAGCGCAGATTTTCACACACCGCCGCCAGCAGCAACGGCCCGGCCTCGGCCAGCGTGGCGGATTCCACCAAGACCTGCGTCGCGGCGCGCTGGGCGAAAATTCGTCGCCGCGATCCCCGTCGTTCCATCACGTCGCGCAGGGCCGCGGTCAGGCACAGCGCGAGGCCGAGCAGGTCGAAGCTCAGCGCCGGCACGGGCGAGCGGGTGAAGACCGGCGCGCCGCCGCCGCGGTCGGAGCTGCCGGCGGTCTCCGGATGATTGCGGCGCAACGGCGGGCGCGAGTAGAGATTCAGGCTGAATCCCAGCGCGATGCCCAGCACGATGATGCCGAGCGAGCCGGCGATGAGGTCATTGATGCGGGAGCGGATCGGCGAATGACCGGCCAGGAGCAATACCGCGCAGGACGCCAGCGCAAAGCTCAAGGCCGTCAGCGGACTGACCTTGGCGTAAGCAGGCAATGCATCCGTGAGCGACGTGAGCCGGACGGCGCTCCAAGTCAGGAGGATCACCGCGGCCAGGCAGGCGGCAAAACTCGTCATGCGCGATCCCGGCGCGAGGAGCAGAGCGGCCACCGCGGCACCGAGCGTGGCCAGGCCGAGCGCGGTGCCGGGAGCCAGCGGCGGCTCGCTCCAGCCGAGCGCGGACCAGCCGATGCACGAGATGATGCCGGCAATCACCGGAAAGCCGGCGCAGAACAGCGCCAGCCAGCGCAGCCCGCGTTGCAAGGGATCGGAGGAATCCATTTTTAAGAGTGAAAACGAACGTGGATGGCAAAAGCCGCCGATCTTGCGAACCAGTCGGCACATCGGCGCGGGAGGAGGAGAACTCTCCGTAGAATGCCCGGCTACCCCTTGCGAGGCAAGCAGAAGCGGCTGCGCGCTGCACAATTCTCCGCGGAGGCACACCGGATTCTCACGCCGGGCCGCGCGAAGCCTGCCCCGCGCCTCCCCTCCGCGCAGCGCCGTGCGGCGCGGCGATTTCGTGCTACGCTCCGTGGCCCGTTGCCAGCGCTTATTTTTATCCCGCCGATGATCGCCGTCGAAGGCTTGACGAAACTCTACGATCGTTTCGTCGCCGTGCGCGACCTCTCCTTCACCGTGCGACCCGGCGAAGTCATGGGTCTGGTCGGCTCGAACGGCGCGGGGAAAACGACGACGCTGCGCTGTCTGGCCGGCATCATCCCGCCGACCGAGGGCCGCATCGTGATCGCCGGGCACGACCTGCGGGCCGATCCGATCCCGGCAAAATCGCGTCTCGCATTTCTCGCCGACGAGCCGCGGCTCTTCGACTACCTCACCGTCGCGCAACACCTGCGCTTCGTCGCGCGCATCTACCGGGTTCGCGACTCCGCCGAACGCGCCGCGCGACTGCTCGCCGAGCTGGAATTGACCGACAAAGCCGACGCGCTGCCGGCCGAGCTTTCGCGCGGGATGAAGCAGAAGCTCACCATCGCGTGCGGACTCCTGCACGAGCCGGCGGTGATTTTTTTCGACGAACCCCTCACTGGCCTCGACCCCGCCGGCATCCGGCGCATGAAGGCGTCCATCCGCGCCCGCGCCGAGGCCGGGGCGGCGATCATCGTTTCCAGTCATCTGCTCAGCATGTTGGAGGAAATCTGCACCCACCTCTTGATTTTGAAGTCCGGGCAAAAAGTCGCCGGCGGCACGCTGGCCGAAGTGCGCGCCGCCTTTCTCGATGCTGACGGCCCCGGCGGCGCGCACGCCGCGGACTTGGAAGAGGTCTTTTTCCGCGCCACCGACGCGCGCTGACAACGGATGTTCTCCGCGCTGCTCTACCTGCAATTCCAGCAAACGCGCAACCGGCTCGCGGCGCGCCTGCGGCGATTGCGCCAGCCGAAATACCTCGTCGGCGCGCTCGTCGGCGGGCTTTATCTTTACCTCAATTTTTTCCGCTTCCTGGCCTTGGGAAACCACCGCGGCCGGCGCGTCGCGGCGGGCACCGCGCTGGCGACCGCGCTCGGCCTCAGCGCCGCCGCGTGGCTGGCGACGTTGGAAAACGCCGGCGCGCTGTTCCTGCTCGTGCTGTCGCTCATGGGCTGGATTTTGCCGAAGGGCCGCGCGGCGCTCCTTTTCACCGAAGCCGAGATTGCGTTCCTTTTTCCCGCACCGATTCCCCGTCGCACGCTCGTGCAGTTCCGGCTGCTGCGCTCGCAGCTCGGCATTCTCTTTTCCATCCTCCTGCTCACGCTCATCACCGGACGGTTTCGCGGCGCGAACGGCGCGTTCGGCATCGTGCAACCAGTGGTCGGCTGGTGGGTGATCCTTTCGACCGCCGGCCTGCACGCGCTCGCGCTCTCCTTCGCGCGCTCGCTCCTGCTCGAACGCGGCGTGAGCAACGCGCGCCGGCGCACGTTCACCCTCGCCGCGGTCGCGCTCGTGCTGGGCGGCACGCTCGTCTGGGCGCGGCACGCGCTGCCGACGCAGGCGCTCGCGACGGCGTTCGACGCGTTTTTGAAAAGCAGCGATCCGCGCGCGGCCTTGTTCGATGTGTTGCAAGCCGCCAACGCCTTGCTCGACGCGCCGCCGCTCGGCTGGCTGCTCTGGCCGTTCAAGCTGCCGCTGCGCCCGTTTCTCGCGCCGGACGTGCCGGCCTTTCTCCGCGCGCTCGGTCCCGCGCTCGGGCTGCTCGCGTTGCACTACCTTTTCATCCTGCGCGCCGACGTGGCCTTTGAAGAAGCCAGCGTCGAAGCCTCCCGCGCGCTGGCGTCGCGGCTCCAATCGGCCGAGCAGCGCGGCGGCGGCAGCCGACGCAGCCCGGCGGCCTACCGGCGGCGGCGCGACCCGTTCCCGCTCCAGCCGGGCGGCGTCCGCGCCGTGGCGTTGCTGTGGAAAAACCTGCTGGCAGCCGGCGGACTGTTCAGCGCGCGCGCCTTGGTGGTGGGGACCACCGTGCTGCTGATCGCGTTTGTCAGCTTGCAAAGCGTGGCCAATCACAGCGGCAACCGCGGCTTCATTCCCATCGTCGGTTTGCTGGCGGTGGAGTTTTTGTCCATGACCGTGCTGTTCGGCTCGCAGATGGTGCGCAACGATCTGCGGCAGGATTACGCGAACGCGGACTTGTTGAAGACCTATCCGTTGCCCGGCTGGCAAATCGTGCTCGGCGAATTGCTCGCGCCAACCCTGCTGCTGACCCTTTTGCAATGGGCGCTGCTCGCCGTCGCCGTCGGCTGTTTCTTGGTCGGCGGCTTCGGCGGCGCTGGCGGCGGCGCGCCCGCCGCGTCGCACGGCGGCTGGATGCCGTGGTCGGTCGCGCCGCGGCTGCGTTTCGCCTTGGCTGCCGCGCTCATCGCGCCGCCGTTTAACCTGCTCTCGCTCGCCGTGCCGAACGCCGCCGTGCTGTATCTGCCCGGCTGGTTTCAGCGCGGCCCACAGGCGCCGCAGGGCGTCGAGGTCATGGGCCAGCGGCTCATTTTTTTCTTTGGCCAATTCTTCGTGCTGATCGTCGCGCTCGCGCCTGCGGTCATCGTCGGAGCCGCCGTTTATTTTGCCGGCAAAATTCTCGGCGTCGGCGAGTCGTGGAGCCTGCTGCTGGCAGCGCTGGCGACCGCGCTGTTGCTCGTGGGCGAGGTCGTCGTCGCGCTGTTTCCCCTGGGGCGATGCTTCGAGCAGCTCGACCTCGCGGCAGACGGGAAAAACTGAAGCGGTGATTCTTGGAAAAAATTGCGCGTCCAACCGGATGGACTCGGGCGGAATAAAAAAGGATCACCCGTCTCAAAGGTTTATCCGCCTGCTACCGCCGTGGGCAGCACCGCGTCCGATTCCGTGTGCAAGCATCGCTGCCGTCCCGGCTTAACAAACCATCCTCGATGACCCTCACTGCCGGCCCAACGTCTGCGACCTCCGCCAAGCGCGTCTTCGCATCTGCGCTGCCGACGCCCGCGGCAGGCTTGCGGGCAAGCAACGACGACAGTTTGTTCGAGCACTTTGCCTGGCTCTACGCGTTTTTTCGCGAACACGTTTTTCGCGACGACACCGACGGCATTGCCGCCGCGCTCTGGCCCTCGGGCAGTCCGCTACCCGGCAGCCGGCTGCTGGAGATCGGCTGCGGTCCCGGCTTTTACGCCTGCCGGCTGGCGGAACGATTCCGCAGCCTGCGCGTGCTTGGCATCGACCGCTCGCGCGAGCAGCTCCGGCACGCCGAAAAACGCGCCTGCCGCCGTCGGCTGACGAACTGCCAGTTCCAGTGCGCCGACGCGCTCGCGCTCGACGAAGACCTCGGCCCCGGCAGCGTGGACGCCCTGCTCTCCGTGCGGCTGTTCACGGTGCTCCCCGCCGCCGACCGCGCCGAATCGCTCGCGCGCATGCACCGCGTGCTGAAACCGGGCGGCCGCTGTTTCATCGCCGAACCTCGCTCGCGCCTGCGCGCCACCGTGCCGCTGCGCTTGATGTGGGCCGCCGCGCGGCTCAGCGCGCTCTGCGGCAGCGCCCGCGCCCGCGCGTTTCGCGAGCCGCCCGGCGCCTCAGTATTGTCGCCCGACGAATTCGGCCCGTTGATGATGACGCAACCCTGGCACGGCATCTGGCGCTGGCAGGATCGACATTACCAATATGCGCTGTGCGAAAAAGCGGGTGCCGTCGCGACGAATGCCGCCGCTCCGACCGCGAGCGCGGGCAGCCACAGCGGGCCGGAGGATTTTGTGATTTGAACGAGAACGAACACCGCGCCTGCGCTGCTGCACGATGACGGCTGGAGCCTATCCGATTTTATCGCCGGCGAACCGCTCCGTTGCCGGCGGTTGCGCGCTGGCCATGATGATCAAAGCGCCGCGCGCCGGCGCAAGCAAGACGCGGCTCTGCCCGCCGCTGCGTCCCGAGGAAGCCGCGGCGCTGAGCGCGTGTTTTCTGCGCGACACCACGGCCAATATCGCCGACGCCGCGCGCGCCACGGCGACTCCAGCACGCGGCGTCGCCGTTTATACGCCGGTCGGCGCGGAGGCGGCGTTTGACGGTTTGTTGCCCGCCGGCTTCGCGCTGCTCGCGCAGCGTGAAGGCAGCTTTGGCGAACGCTTGCACGGCGCGCTCGTCGATCTGTTTGCCTGCGGCTTCGCGTCGGTCTGCCTCATCGACTCCGACAGTCCGACGCTGCCGCGCGCGGCGCTGGAAACGGCTGTCGCCGCGCTGGCGCGTCCCGGCGATCGCGCCCTTTTCGGCGCGAGCGAGGACGGCGGCTATTATTTGTTGGGATTAAAAAAAGCGCACTGGCGCTTGTTTGAAGCAATCGACTGGAGCACCGAGCGCGTCGCCGCGCAGACGCTCGCCCGCGCGGCGGAAATCGGGCTGGAGGTCGAGCGCCTGCCGACGTGGTATGACGTGGACGATGCCAGCAGCCTGCGCGCGTTGTGCGCCGAGTTTTTTGACAGCGCGCGGGTCGGCGGCTATCCCGCGCCGCACACGCGGGCTTTTGTTGAACGACTGCTCGCCGACGACAGCGACGGCCGGGCGCGGCTCGCGCTGGCTTTGCCGGATTAAGAGAAAATCCCGTGCGCCATTCGCGGCGGCAGGCTAAGAATTCGCCGCGATGGACCTCGCCACACCCGCCGCCACCATTGGCGTCAGCCGCACGCCGACGAAAGTGCTCTCGCGCGCAGCCGACCCGCGCCCCGCCGCGCCGTGGCTCCTCTCCGCCCGCGTCGCCAACGTCGCGCTGCTCGTGCTCGGCGGGTGCATGTTTTTCCTGCTCGCCGTCGGCGCGCACAATCAGGATCAACGCCGCATCATCACGTTCACCGCCACCGCGCTGGCGCTGGCGATTCCTTATTTCGCCGCGGCCTGGGTCATCTGGCGCGCGCGCCCGGCGCGCTCGACGCTCGTGTTGGGGCTGACCTTCGCCGCGGCGTTTCGGTTGTTCGTGGTTTTCAGTCCGGCGACGCCGTATCTCTCGACCGATCTTTACCGCTACATCTGGGACGGCCGCGTGCAGGCCGCGGGGATCAACCCGTATCGCTACGTGCCGGCGGACGAGGCGTTGAGCAAGCTGCGCGACCCGGAAATTTACGAGCACATCAACCGCCGCGACTACGCCCGCACGATCTATCCGCCCGTCGCCGAGGCGATCTTTTTTTTAACCACGCGCCTCAGCGAAAACGTGCTCTGGATGAAGGCGACGACGGTGCTGTTTGAATGCATCGCGCTGTGGGCGTTGCTGCGCCTGCTGCGCAGCCACGGTTTGCCGCCGCAACGCGCGCTGCTCTACGCGTGGCATCCGCTGCCGCTCTGGGAATTTGCCGGCAGCGGACACGTCGATGCGTTCATGATCGCGTTCATCCTGCTCGCCCTCGTCGCGCGCCGGGCAGGCCGCGATGGACTCGTCGGCCTCGCGCTGGCGGCGGCGACGTTGACGAAACTTTTCCCGGTCATCCTCTTCCCCGCGCTCTGGCGACGCTGGCGCTGGCGGATGCCGGTGGTCTTTGCCGCGGCCATCGTGCTCGCCTATGTGCCTTACTATTGCACCGTGGGCGCCCCGCCGAAATCCGGCGTCGTGCCCGACTTCCTGCCGGGCGCTGATCCCGACACAATCGTCGCCCGGCCGGTCGAATCGCCGGCGTTGTGGAAGGCGAAAGTCCTGCTCGGTTTTCTGCCCAGTTACACGCACGAAGAAGGCATCGAGAGCGGCGACCGTTTTTATTTGCTCAGCCTGCTGCCGGTGCGGCCATTGTTCGGACTCGATCATCCGCGCGGACGCGAAGTGTTCATCGTGCTCGCGGCGCTCGCGCTCGGGGGCGCGGCGGCGTGGGCGTTCTTGCGTCGTGAGGAAAACGACGGCCTCAGCCCGCTGCGGCGCACGGCGGCGATGGGCGCGATTTTCATTACGCTGCTCAGTCCCGGTTACGCGTGGTATTTTTGCTGGCTCGTGCCGTTCCTCACCTTCGCGCCGTCGTTCGCGTTGCTGTGGATGACGGCCGTTCCCAGCGTGCTCTACATGAACTGGTTTCACAGCCAGGCGCACGAGGTCTTTTTGCTCAACAGCACGATCTATCTGCCGGCGGCGTGGGTTGGTCTCAGCGCGTGCGCGATTCGTTGGCGACGGCAACAAATCGCCGCGCGCGACCTCGCTGCGGTGCTGCCGTTGCGGGCCGTGCGCTGACGCGCCGCACGGAAGAAGACTATCTCCGCCGAAAAGCAGGCGCTCCGCGAAACGCAGCCGCGATTTCAGCGTTGCTATGCAAGAACTCGCTTCCGATGTCGCGCGCCTGTCGGTGCTCTTCGTCAACACGTATTTTGTCGGCGATCCGCAGGACGCGAATGCGCCGTGGGTTTTGATCGACGCCGGTCTGCCGGGGTCGGCAACTGCGCTCCGCCTGGCGGCGGAACGCCGGTTCGGCGTCAACCGGCCGCCGACGGCGATTTATCTGACGCACGGTCATTACGACCACCGCGGCGCAGCGGGAGATTTGGCTGAACTTTGGCAGGCGCCGATCTACGCGTCGCACGCGGAAATGCCGTTTCTCACCGGACTCGCCGACTACGCGCCGCGCGATCCGACCGCGGGCAGCGCGCTTGGTTTTATGAGCTTGCTCAGCCGCGCCTTTCCCGACAGCGGCGCAAACTTGCGTCCCCACATGATTCCGCTCCCGCCGGCGGAAGACGCGCTCCCCGGAATGCCCGGCTGGCGTTGGGTGGCGACGCCCGGTCACTCGCCGGGCCAGGTCGCCTTTTTCCGCGAAAGTGATCGCGCGCTCATTGCGGGCGACGCCTTCGCCACGACCGACCTGCAATCGTGGACGGCGCTGCCGCTCGGCGTGCGCGCCGTCAGCTCGCCGCCGCTGCCGTTCACACCCGATTGGGAAAGCGCTCTGACCTCCGTGGAGACGCTCGCGCAACTGCGCCCGCGACTGCTCGCGTGCGGTCACGGCTTGCCGATGGGCGGTTGGGCGACGGACGACGATGTTACCTCTCAACTCCGGGATTTCGCCGCCCGTTTCCAGCCGCCCGCGCAAGGCCGCTACGCGCACGCGCCGGCTCGACCCATTGACGACGCCGGCACCATCCCGCTACCGCCCGCGCCGGCCGATCCGCTGCCCGCCATCGTCGGCGCCGCGGCGCTCGGCGTCTTCGCCGCTTCGTGGCTGGCGCGACGCCAGCGGGACGAGTAAACTGGCGTCCGCATGGAAAACGAAATCATCCTGCGCGAAGTCCGCGCCCTCGGCGTGGCCGACCCTTTGCGCGCCACGGCGGAGACGGTGAAGACGGTGCTCGGCGCGTATTTCGCCGGACGCGCTTTGAACGAGCAATCGTTTCATCGCTACCTGCACTTGCTGAATCCGTCGTTCGACGTGTTGATGGACGGCTTCCGCCAGTTCGCGCGGGATCAAGCCGGACTTTCGCACAAGGCGCAGGACACCATCCGGCTCGGCGTCGAAACGCTCGGCGCGCGGCTGAAGGAACCGAACCTGAGCGAAACCGAGGCGCGCGAATTGCGCTGGATGATCGTCGAACTCGTCGGTCAGGCGCGCATCGAAAGCGACCAGCAACGCCTGGTTTCGCTCGGCTTCGCCACGCTGGCGACCTCAGCGTTTCTCGCGGCCATCGGCGGCGTGCTGGCGCTGGTCGAAGCACGGCGCGGCGGAGGTGTTGCGGGTGGCTTGTTTCGCCGACCGCAACTCGGCGCGCCGCAAACGCCGCGGCGGCTGTTGTTGAAATAAAAAAACCATGAAGCGCGCCCTCGTCACCGGCGGCGTCGGCTTGATCGGCTCGCACGTCGCCGACCTGCTCGTGCGGGAAGGCTGGACGGTGCGCGTGCTCGACAATCTCGAACCGCAGACGCACCGCCGCGGCAAACCGGCGTGGCTGAATGCGCGCGCTGAGTTTGTGGAAGGCGATTTGACCGACCGTGCGACGATGCACGCAGCGCTCGCCGGCATCGACGTGGTTTTTCACCAGGGCGCTTACGGCGGCTACATGCCGGAGATCGCGAAATACGTTTACGTCAATTCCTTCGGCACGGCGCAGATGCTGGAGATCATCCGCGAGGAAAATCTGCCGATTAAAAAAATCGTCGTCGCCAGTTCACAGGCCGTTTACAGCGAAGGCGCAGCGACGTGTCCGGCGCACGGCTTGGTTTTCCCGACCGTCCGGACGGTGCAGCAACTGCGGCGCGGCGATTGGGCCGTGCATTGTCCGATTTGCGACGAGCCGACGACCTCCGCGCCGACGCCCGAGCACGCGCCCGTCGGCGGCGAAACGGTTTATGGTTTGACGAAGGTCGATCAGGAAAAACTCGTTTTGCTTTGGGGAAAACAAGTCGGCGTTCCGACGGTCGCGTTGCGTTATTCCTGCACCTACGGGCCGCGCCAATCCATCTTCAATCCTTACACCGGCGTCATCGCGATTTTTTGCACTCGCCTGCTCAACGGCCTGCCGCCGGTGCTTTACGAAGACGGCGCGCAGACGCGCGATTTTTCCTTCGTCGAAGACATCGCGCGCGCGAATTTGCTCGTCGCCGAGAGCGACGCGCTCGACGGCTTGCCGGTCAACGTCGGCAGCGGCTGCGGCGTGCCCATTCGCGAGGTCGCCGCGCAGATCGGCGAAGCGCTCGGCATCCACATCGCGCCGGAAATTCACGGCGAATTTCGTCCCGGCGAAATGCGGCACCTGACCAGCGATACGACCCGCATCCGCGCCGGCGTCGGCTACGCGCCACAGACCGACTTGCTCACCGGCGTGCGACGGTATCTCGAATGGATTCGGCAGCAGTCAGACGTAAAAGACTATTTCACGGAAGCCGCGCAAGGGCTCAAGGCGAAGGGCATCGTTCACAAGGCGGCCCGACCTAGCTGACGCGACGGCGCAGCGTCAAAATGAGACACGCCGCGATGGGCGCCTTGACCCTTCGCGGCGTGCGAGGAAGCTGTGGAATCGCGGCGGTCGATCAACTTTGCGCCCGCGCGCGGCGACGGCGCGCCTGCCAGCCGCCCAGCAAAACGAGGCCGCCGACGGCAAGCGCTAGGTTCGTCCCGGGCTCCGGCACGATGTTTGCATTGATGACAAGATACACGTTGGAGAAGCCAGCGGTGCCGGTTCCCGAAAGCGCCGTTTGGTCGGCCGATGTGAATTTCCCGTCGGTGTTCGAATCGACGTAGATCGTATCCGGGCTGGTGCCGCTATTGGGAGAGGATCCCTGGTTGATAAGAAACGCAGTGCTGCCCGTGGTGGTGGGCGTGTAGGCTGCCGTCGCGAGATTGATTGTCCCAGGGGCGGCATACTCCATCTGGTAGCCGAAAGTCAGGCCCGAGGCCAAATTCAACGCGCCTGGGGTAACGGTGATGGTCGTCGTAATTGCACTCTGGGTGCCAGTGGTGGTGCGATTGAAGCTAGTGGAGGTAAGCAGATTGGAGAAAATCGACGTTCCATTCGCGGTGTCCACGTTGCCCCAAAGGAAAAAGCCGATGTCGAAGCTGCCGGCTGTAGTGCCGTTGACTCGCGCGACGACGATCGAGGTTACTTGGTAGAATTGCCCTGGAGACAGCGTCTGTAGCGTGCCGACATCGCCCACGTCGGTGGGCGCGGAGTTCAAGATGAATCCCGAAGCGCTCGCAGAGCTATTGTAGTCATAAATGACGACAGCCCGGCCGCTGAACGGCAACGCGCAGGCCGCCAACAAGCCACAGCCCCAAGCAAGAAGAGTATTTTTTTTCATGGAAATGCCCTGAGTTATCTGTCGTGTGGGGAGGTATTTTAACTAAGTCGAAACAGCCG
>JAFAXH010000009.1 GCA_019241085.1 Verrucomicrobiota bacterium
GTCCCAGCCCGCCGCGCCCAGCGCCGCCGCTATCCCGCGGATGTAGCCGGCGTTGGCGTCGCCTTCCAGGCCGTGTGTGAGGATCGCGAGGCGCGGATTTTTTTCACCGCAACGCGCCCAGTCGAGATCGAGAAAATCGCCGTCGGACAGTTCCAGCCGCTCGTGCTGGTAGGTCACCCCAAGCCGGCGGCGCAGCAGCGCCGGCAGGATCGTCTGCATGTGCGCGCTGCGCAGAAATGCCGGCGGCCGGAACTCCGGGGCGACAACGACCGGCATCGTGTGATTATTCAACCAGCGCGCGCACCGTGTAGCTGCCGGATTTTTCGTCGGCGGCGAGCTTGAACAAGCCGCGCTTCTGACCTTCGAGCAACAGATCGTTGAACGACCGGAAACCGTAGGCGCGCTCGTTGAAGCCGGGATTGCGCCGCTTCATCGCCTGCTTGATCATCGACGCCCAGACTGGCGCGTCGCTCGTGCGTTCCGCGCCGAGCGCGTCGAGCGTTTCCGCCACGAGGTCGAACGCTTTTTCCAAAGACGGACCTTGGTTATTTTCTTCGTGCTGGGTTGCAGTCGGCGCGATGGATGAAGTTGCGATTTTCGCGGTCGGCGCGGAAGCTGGCGGACGGCGGCGAGCTTTGGGCGGCTGCGCGCGCACGAGGTCGTCGTAGTAGATGAATTCGTCGCAGTTGTTAATGAACAAATCGGAGGTCGAATTTTTCACCCCGACGCCGATGACCGTCTTCGCGTTTTCGCGCAGCTTGGAAACGAGCGGCGAAAAATCCGAGTCGCCGCTGATGATGACAAAGGTATCGACGTGGCCTTTCGTGTAACAAAGATCGAGCGCATCGACGACCATGCGGATATCGGCGGAATTTTTCCCGCTCTGGCGGACGTGCGGAATCTCGATCAACTCAAACGCGGCCTCGTGCAGCCCGCGTTTGAAATCCTTGTAACGGTCGAAATCGCAATACGCTTTTTTGACGACGATGTGGCCTTTGAGCAGGAGACGCTCGAGCACCTTCTGGATGTTGAACTCGGGATAACGGGCATCGCGCGCGCCGAGCGCGATGTTTTCCAGATCGAGGAACACCGCCATCGTGGCGTCGTCGGAAGAAGTCGGAGCGTGAGTCATTATTAAATTGGGCAAATGGAAACGTGCGGTGAAGGCAGACTATATCCGCGCCACCGCCCGGAGCGAGCGCATGTGTTCGATGCTCTTCCCTTGTCATCCCGAGCGAAGTCGAGGGACCTCTTACTAATTTTTCTGGCTCGGTGGAGGAGTTCTGCGAGCCAAGGCAAATAGCAAGAGGTTTGGCTTCGCCTGTCTCCGCTGCGCTCCGGCTCTCGACTTCGCTCGGGATGACAAAGGAAGGCGAACTTGACGCTGCCGCAGTTACCAAGTCTGCTCACGGAGTCGTCAGCTAATCCCTCAAGCAAAAAGACGTATGATGACTCGTCGAGAATTCGTCAAAATCACGGCCGGCGCGGCGGCGACCGCGGCTGCTGCGAGCACCGCCTTCGCCGCGGAAAACAACGCATCGACTCCCAAACCATTGCGCATTCTCATCCTCGGCGGCACCGGCTTCACCGGGCCGTTCCAAGTGCGCTACGCCCTCTCGCGCGGGCACAAGGTCACCGTCTTCAACCGCGGCAAGACGCACCCCGGCGAATTGCCGACGGAGGTCGAGCAACTCCTCGGCGACCGCAACGGCCAGCTCGACGCGCTCAAAGGCCGGCAGTGGGACGTGGTCATCGACAATCCCGCGACGCTGCCGGTGTGGGTGCGCGACGCCGCGCAAATTCTCCAAGGCAACGTCGGACGCTACGTTTTCATCTCCACCATTTCCGTCTATGCCGACACCAGTAAACCGGGCGTGGACGAGACCGCGCCGCTCGCCCAATACACCGGCCCGGACGCGATGAAGGAAACGATGGAAGCCGTGCGCGCCAGCGGCTTCGCGCTCTACGGTCCGCTCAAGGCGCGCTCGGAGCAGGAAGCGGAAAAGTGGTTTCCCAAAGAAACGCTCGTCATCCGCCCCGGCCTCATCGTCGGCCCCGGCGACGAGAGCGACCGCTTCACCTATTGGCCCGTGCGCATCGACCGCGGCGGCGAAGTGCTTGCGCCCGGCGAGCCGGGCGACCCCGTGCAATTCATCGACGCGCGCGACCTCGCGGAATGGACGATCCGCATGGTCGAAGCCGGCGCGACGGGCATCTACAACGCCACCGGCCCGGCGACGACGCTCGGCGTCGGCGACCTGCTCGGCGGGATCAAAACGGCGCTCGGCTCGGCGGCGGATTTTACGTGGGTGAACACCGATTTTTTGGAAAAGGAAAAAGTCGCGCCGTGGTCCGACATGCCAGTCTGGGTGCCGCCGCGCGGCGAGGAAGGCGGCATCGGGCGCATCAGCACCAAAAAGGCGTTGGAAAAAGGGATCGCCTTCCGCCCGCTCGCGGACACCGCGCGCGACACGCTCGCGTGGTTCAAAGCCCAGCCGCCCGAGCGCCAGGCCAAGCCGCGCGCCGGTCTCACGCCCGCCCGTGAAGCCGAGGTGCTGGCCGCCTGGCATCAATCCGGCAAGGCGGCGCAGAAACCGCCGGCTTGAACAACGCTCGCGTTTTGCGTTCGTTCGTCGAAGTGCGCGCCGGCGAGGCGCGCCTGCTCTGGCTCAGCTTTCTCAGCCACTTCCTCGTCCTCGCCAGCTACTACGTCATCCGGCCGATCCGCGACGAGATGGCCGTCGCCGGCGGCGTGGAAAATTTGCCTTGGATGTTCACCGCCACGCTGGCGGCGATGCTCGTGGCCAACGCGCTGTTCTCCGCGCTCGTCGCGCGCTTTTCGCGGCGGCGATTCATCCCGCTGGCCTACCGGTTTTTCCTAGGAAATCTGCTGCTCTTTTTCGTGCTGTTGCGTTTCCTGCCGACGGCGAACGCGCAACTCTGGGTCGGGCGCGTTTTTTACGTTTGGACGAACGTTTTCAACCTGTTTGTCGTCTCCGTCTTCTGGGCGTTCGTGACCGACGTGTTCGATCCGCGGCAAGCCCGGCGGCTGTTCGGTTTCATCAGCGTCGGCGGCACGCTCGGCGCCATTGCCGGCGCGGCGACCACGGCCACGCTCGTCAGTCGCACGGGCACGCTGCCGCTGCTGCTGATCGCCGCCGCGCTGCTCGAACTCAGCGTGCGTTGCGTGCAGGCATTTCCCAATGTCACGTCCACGCCGGTCGCCGGCCACGTTCGCACCGCGGCGGCGGAGGCGCCGGTTGGCGGCGGCGTTTGGTCCGGCATCGCGCACGATTTGCGCTCGCCTTATCTGCTCGGCATCGCCGGTTATGTCTTGCTTTATTCGGTGACTTCGACCGTGCTCTACGTGCAGCAAGCCGAGCTGGCCGCGAAGCATTTCGCCGACCCCGCCGCGCGCACGGCATTCTTCGCGCAGCTCGATTTCGCGGTGAATGTGGTGACGATTTTCGGCCAGGTTTTTCTCGCCGGTCGCGCGCTGGAAAAGCTCGGCGTCGGCTGCACGCTCGCGCTCTTGCCAGCGCTCAGCGTCGTCGGTTTCGCCACGTTCGGCTGCGCGCCGACGCTCGCGGTTTTCGTCGGGTTTCAAGTGGTGCGCCGCGCGGCAAATTTCGCGCTCGCGCGGCCCGCGCGCGAGGTGCTCTTCACCGTGCTCAGCCGCGAGGATAAATACAAGGCGCGCAGTTTTCTCGACACGTTCATCTACCGCGCCGGCGACGGCCTCGGCGCGTGGTCGTTCCCCGCGCTGGGCGGCGGCTTCGGGTTGGGGATGGCCGGCATGGCGTGGGTCGCCGTGCCGCTCGCGCTCGTCTGGTGCGCGCTCAGCGTGTGGCTCGGTCGGGAGCAAAACGCGCGGCAGATTTCCTGACGGAAACCTTTTCCTTTTCGCGCCGCCGCGCGCCGTGCGCTACCGTGCGCGACCTGCTTCCTCAAAACAATGACACCCGCCCGTTGCCTCCGCTGGTTGCTCCCGGTTTTCACCATCATGCTCACTGCTACCGTCCTTCTCAGCGCGCCGCCGCCCAGCTTGAATCCCGATGCCGCCCAGCCGCCCGCGGCCCCGCGCCAGCCGAAGATCGTCGGCCTGCACGGCGACAAAATCGAAGACCCGTATTTCTGGCTGCGCGAACGGCAAAATCCCAAGGTGCTCGATTACTTGAAGGCGGAAAATGCCTACACCGCCGCGGTGCTCGCGCCGTTCAAAAAATTCGAGGACACGCTTTACGACGAGATGCTCGGGCGCATCAAGCAGACCGACGTGAGCGCGCCTTATCCGCAGCGCGGCTACTGGCTTTATAGCCGGACGGAAGAGGGCAAGCAGTATCCGATTTACTGCCGCAAGAAAGGTTCGCCCGACGCGGCGGAGGAAGTCGTGCTCGACGTGAACGCGCTCGCGCAGGGGCAGAAGTTCATGGCGGTCAATTCATTTGAATACAGCGACGACAATCAATTGCTGGCCTACTCGACCGACATCAACGGCCATCGCGATTACGATTTTCATTTGAAAAATCTGACCACCGGCGAGGAAGTGAAAACGCCCATCGGCAAGGTCGCCGACCTCGCGTGGGCGGCGGACAACAAGACGATTTTTTTCATCACCGAAGACGAAGCCAAACGCTCGAACAAACTCTGGCGCTACACGCTCGGCGAGGACAAGGCGCCGACGCTGCTTTACGAAGAAAAAGACGAACTGTTCAACCTCGGCGTCGGGCGAACCCGCGATGGCAAATACGTCTTTCTCGGCGCGGCGAGCAGCCGCACGACGGAGTTCCGTTTTGTCGCCGCCGACGCGCCGCGCGGCGAGTGGAAAGTGCTCGCGCCGCGCCGCGACGAGATCAAATATTTCCCCGATCATCGCGACGGCGTTTTCTACATTCGCACGAACGACGGCGCGAAGGAGTTCCGCGTCGTGACCGCGCCCGTGGCGACGCCGGACGTGGCGCATTGGCAGGAGTTCCTGCCGTCGGAGCCGGGCGTGACCATCGAGGACTTCGAGACGTTCTCCGACCACGCGATTGTCTCCCAACGCGAAGAAGGGTTGGCGCACTTCCGCGTGTATGATTTTGCCACGAAAAAATCCGAGCGCGTCGCGTTGCCCGAGCCGGCTTACCTGGCGGAATCGGAGCACAACGCGGAGTTCCAGACCGGCGTGTTTCGCTTCAAATACGAATCGCCCGTCACGCCGCCGAGCGTGTTTGCCTACGACTTCGCCGCGCACAGCCAGACGTTGTTGAAACGCACCGAGATTCTCGGCGGCTACGATCCGGAAAAATACGTCGTCGAGCGCGTCCATGCGACGGCTGCCGACGGCGTGCAAATCCCGCTCGACATCGTGCGCCGCAAGGATGTCGCGGTGGACGGCCAGGCGCCCTGCTGGCTTTACGGCTACGGTTCGTATGGCATCTCGATTGACCCGGCGTTTTCTTCCAACCGCATCTCGCTGCTCGACCGCGGATTGATCTTTGCGCTCGCGCACATCCGCGGCGGCGGCGAACTCGGCGAAGCGTGGCACGACGGCGCGCGGATGATGACAAAGAAGAACACGTTCACCGACTTCATCGCGTGCGCGGATTATCTCGTGACAAATAAA
>JAFAXH010000099.1 GCA_019241085.1 Verrucomicrobiota bacterium
GCCGGTCCGATTCCCTCCTTCAAGCATGCCGATTTCAAGGTGCTCGAGACAAAGATCCGTTTTCTTCGCCCGGATGTGGCGGCCGTGGATGTCACGTGGACTCAGACCGGAGCGGTGCAAAATGGGCACGACATGGGCGCGCGCAAAGGCTTGCTGATGCTGATTGCGACCCAGGAGCGCGGCCAATGGGGGATCGCAGTCATGCACAACATGGATTTGCCCGTCGCGCCATGACGCATCTAATCCGAATCTGCATCGAATAGGCAGGGGCGAGTGACACCCGTTGCAAAATTCACGTTTGCTCCGCCCCCGGCCTGGCGCTTTGAGCCTGTGAGACGTTAGGCCGCCGATCGCATCACGAAAACTTGACTTCCATTTTTGCCTCCGAGGCAGAATCGGGCGGCAGTCATGCGATCACCTACAGTGCGCCCGACTGGGTGGCCGAGCGCGCCAGCGCGTTCTTTTCCAGAGAAGGAGAGGGCGTAGGAGTAAGGTCCAAGGAAGGCTTTTGTGCGCGCTGACCACCCGCCGATCACCGTGTTTTGAGGCTTTGAGGGAAAAAGCGGGAAGGAAACAGCGACCAATCTCGCCGTTTGAGTCGATACCTTGGACACTATGAACTCTGGCAACACGGACAAGATCAAAGGCGCCGCCCATGAAGCCAAGGGCAAGGTCAAGGAAATCGCCGGCAAGGCCACCGGAGACAAAGCGCTCCAGGGGCGCGGCACGGCCGAGAAGCTTGGCGGCAAGGCTCAGGAGAAGGTGGGCGACGCAAAAAAGGCACTGGGCAAGTAGCAGGAAAAGGTGCCGGACGGTTTTACCTTGCCGCAATGTAGCCTTCTTTTCGGTGGCTTCCTCGCCGCGCGAGCGGACGTGGTGGGCCACGAAGCCAAACGCCTCGGCGATCCAGCGCACCTCTTCGTAATCGTAGCCTTTGTCCAAGCAGAGGTGCTGCGGGGCTACGGCGGTGGGTTCAGGCCGGTTGACGGGGATGCTCCGGATAGTTTCCGCGAGCAGCTTGAAGTCGTTTTTGTTGGCCCCGGCCACGGATAAGCCCACCGGCACACCGCTGGCCTCCACCAGCAGTTGAGCGTTTGGTGCCGCTCGTGCTGCGGTCCACGGGGCTGGGTCCGGTTTTTTCCCCGGCCAAGGGAGCCTTGGTCATGGCTCCGTCCAGCGCCAGCCAACTCGAAGTCGATGCCGCTAAAGGCGTCGCACTCGGCCAGGCCCGCCTCCAGAAACGCAGGAAATAGCCGTCTGCGGCCCACGCCTGAAAGCGGTCGTGCGCGGTGGAGCTTGGACAGATGCCCGTCGCAGATAGCGCGTTCCACTTGCAGCCTGTCCTCAGCACGAAGCAGATGCCATCCACACAAGTGCGCTCCGGCACGCGGGGGCGGTCGCCCGCCGCCAAAGCGATGCGGAGATAACCAAGTTACCAGTTATTCAGAGCCGGCTTTTCTTCAAGGAATAGGCGAGCAGCAAGAGCACGATCTTGAGTTGAAAGCCGCGGCAGGTGACCGCATGGACGCGGCGGCCAAAGAGCGAGAGCAAGCCGCTGAAAGATTGCTTCGGTCGGCTGGCGGATGATCTTCTCTTGGCGGCTTCACGCTCCGGGCTTTGCGGGCGCGCGTTGTTGCGCTGCAGGCAGACCTGCAAGTCGACGCCCTCCTGCTCCAGCGCCAAGGCTTCGAGCTCCGCGCTGCTGTAGGCGGCGTCGGCGTAAACTTCCGCGCCCGCCGGCAAGACGAAGGGCAACACACGTTGAGCGCGCGCACGTCGAAGGCGCTGCCGGGCAGAAAGGCAAACTCCACCGGCTTTGCCGCCCTCGCTGGCCAAGACCACCACGCGCACGCCATAGAAAAGAAGCGCCGCTTGCTGGCGTGCTTGCCGCGAAACACTTCATTTTTGGGCACCAGCCGGCACGGCAGCGCTTGATGCGGATGTTGTCGGAGAGCGCCACCGGGAAGCTGTCCAGACGAAAGCGCGGGCTGCCGTCCGGCGCTTGGCTGGTGGTTGTGAGCGCCAAGCCCAGGAGGTGGACAAACACCCGTTCGAGACCAGATCGCCAACCTTGTGCAAGCAGCGCGAGAAGCGGCTCTTGCGCAGCAGCATCCCAGGCACATCAGCGAGGTCTCAGCCAAGACCACGCAGGCCCGCTCCTGGTTGCCGCCGAAGTAGAGGGCGGCCACCAAGGCGGCGGTGATCAATTAGGAGTCATTTTCATCTCCCGGCGGTAATCCTCCGGCCAGTGCAGGGCGCGAAGCACGTCATCAACAATCACGTAAAGGGCGGTGGTTTGGGCGATGAGCATGCCCAAATCTTAGCCAACGCCTGGTCCGCCCGATAACTGGCAGCTTGGGTTTTGGTAGGGACGGATTTTTTTGTCCAGCTTCCTGCGCTGGGAGGTCGAGCGGGAGATCATGCCGGGTCGCGAAGCGCCCGGGTTGATAATTTACCGTGCTTCTCGCTTGGAAGCTGCGGAGCCCATACCATATATCCTCTTGCAGCTTCGATCCATTACGGGGAGTCACCATCGCTTTTGACCCAGCCTGCTACGCAGGACAGCTGGGCGAGCTAAAGTGACAAAGGCGTGGCCGGGAAAAGCGATTGGGCTGGATGCCAAAATGAAATTGCGAGCACTGGAGGAGCGGGACCTGGCGCCAATCTGGTGAAAAACCAATTCAAGCCTTTAATCAGAACAAGAAGGCGTGGGTGATCGCGCGGTAAATTTAGAGCGTCCTCCGCAGCCGCGTGCCCGGGAAAGTTTCTGACGCGCCTTTAGGTGGATCCCAACAACCGATGACCCAACACGCGTCAAAGCTCGTCGCGGCGCCGCCTGTGTCCGCCGTCACGAGGAAAAGCCGGCCGCCGTCGCCTTGAGCCACTTCGCGTCCGAGGCGGCAGCGCACGAGGAGCGCGGTGCCGACGGTCGGCGTGATGGTCGTATCGCTGGTGCGTTCGATAATTTTCCGCTGCGGCGGCTGGTGGTGCCAAAGCGGCCCCAGTCGGCGTCCGCGGCGAGCGTGCGCAAGAGGCGGTCGATGCGCGCTGCGTAAGTCGCCGGCGCTCTGTGGCAGACGCTCGGCGGAATTCTTCTTTAACAGTCGGCAAGCAGTTCGACGACTTGCGCGAGCACGTCCGCGGCGAGTTGCTCGAGGGGTAGTGGCTAGTATTGATGTTTGCCGAGCACCTACTGCCAGTCGCCGGTAAAAGGCAGCCGGCGGCATCGTAGAGATACATGCGGTTGTCGGTGGCGCGGTTGACGTAATAGTCACGCCGGCCAGCCGGTGGCGCGGATCATCACGGTAACCGGTGGTTTGCAGCAAGGCATTGACCCAGCCCGTTTTGTTGCCGGCGTCATAGGCAAACGTCTTGGCCCGGCCGGCTTTGTAGGATGTTAATAAAACGATTGACTGAAAACATGGGGTGTGGTTCTCACAGAAGACAATGCGCCAACCCGGTTTCCGACGCTGCTTTTTTCGGCCGCACGCTCTGGCGTTTCTCCTGGCGATCCTTGTTTGCGCCGCGGATTACGCGGCGACAGCCCCTTGCCGGGCTGGTGAAGCGACGCCTGCCGGACCGGAAAGCTCGCCTGCAAGTTGGAGTTTTCACGCGCAAAACACCGACATCCTCCAAGGCGTCACGGATTTCGATTCGCCTTACCGGGGCGCGAACAGCCTGACGCCGGATCAGACGCGCGAAACCGTCACCGTCACCCTTTTCATCGCGCGCCGGCTGTGGGAAGGCGCCATCGTGGCGTTCGATCCGGAATACGCTCAAGGCGCCGGCCTCAACCACACCCACGGCGTCGCCGGGTTTCCCAACGGCGAAGCGACCAAAGCCGGCTCACCACGCGGCAAACTGGACATCGAGCGGCTGTATTTTTCGCAAACCATCGGCCTCGGCGGCGAGCAGGAAGACATCCCCGACGCGCGCAACCAGCCGGCGACGAGGAAGGACGTTTCGCGTCTGAGCTTCACCATCGGCAAGCTGGCGGCCTCGGACCTTTTCGACGACAACGCTTTCGCGCACGATCCGCGCGCGCAGTTTCTGAACTGGAGCGTTTGGGAAAGCGGCGCGTGGGATTACCCGGCGGACGCCAAAGGATATACCGTTGGGTTAAGCGCGGAGCTGAACCAGAAAGCGTGGGCATTGCGCTACGGCGCGTTCCAACTGCCGCGGGTTGCCAACGGACTGGCGCTGGCCAACGATGTCTTTCGCACCCTCGCGCAGGTGTTGGAATGGGAGGGCCGCTACAAGCTCCGCGAGCGCGGG
Organism: Verrucomicrobiota bacterium; assembly: GCA_019241085.1. GTDB lineage: Bacteria > Verrucomicrobiota > Verrucomicrobiia > Chthoniobacterales > SZAS-18 > JAFAXH01. The sequence continues at coordinate 4,276 of JAFAXH010000099.1, forward strand.
GGCAAAATCCGCCTGCTGGCCTTCGCCAACCGCGCGCCGATGGGTCGCTACGACGACGCGCTCAGTGCCTTCCGGGCTAATCCAAACGGAGGTCCCGCGGACGTGACGCCCTTCCGCGCGCCGCACTGGAAATACGGCGGCGCCGTGAACGTCGAGCAGGAGGTGGCCGAAGGTTTCGGCGCGTTCTTGCGCCTGAGCATCGCCGACGGGCAAACGGAAAACTGGGCTTTCACCGACATCGACCGCAGCGCCACAGCGGGCTTGAGCCTGAAGGGCACGTGCTGGGGCCGCACGGACGACACGGTCGGACTCGCTGGCTCGATCAACGGCCTTTCCGTGGCGCACCGGGATTACTTTGCGGCCGGCGGACTCGGCATCCTCGTCGGCGACGGCCGACTGAATTATGCGCCCGAAGAAATTCTTGAGTTTTACTACGACGCCAAGGTCACCCCGCTGGCGTTCGCGCACCTGATGTTCGACTACCAGTTCATCCGCAACCCCGGCTACAATCATGACCGCGGCCCGGCCAATGTGTTATCCACGCGGCTGCACCTGGAGTATTGATCGCCCAGTGAAAAACCCGGCGCCCCGTGGTCTGCCCGCCGCCGCCGCTGCTGACATGATTTCCGTCGTGCCGGCGACGCCGCTGCTCGCGTGGCTGGAGCGGCGTGCGCTGGCCTTTCACGTTGCCCTCACCTTCGCGCTGCTCGGGCTGGTCGGGCTGGCTGATTATCTGAGCGGCTACAATCTTTCAATTCTGATCTTTTACCTTCTGCCGATCTCGTTGGCACTGTGGTTCGTCGGCCATCGCTTCGCCCTGTGCATCTGCTTCTTGAGCATCGCCGTCTGGCTTGCCGGCGATCTCGCGGCTGGGGCAGTTTACCCCAGCAAGTTTATCCTCGGCTGGAACGCCGCCATCGCCTTGGCATTTTTCTTGGTTGTCGTTTGGTTGCTGCACCACTTGCGCGTGGCGATGCGCGGGTTGGAGCGGCGGGTGCTGGAACGCACCACGGCGTTGCGCGCGGAATTGACGGAACGCGCCCGGCTGGAGGACGAACTGCTGGCCGTCGCGGAGCGTGAACGCCACCGGCTCGGCCACGATCTGCACGACGGCCTTGGCCAGCACCTCACCGCGACCGCGATGGCTGGCCAGGTGCTCAGCGAGGCCCTCGCCGCTCGCGCCCTGCGCGCCGAAAGCGCCGCCGCCGGCCGGCTGGTCGCGCTCATCGAGGAAGCCATCGGCCAGACCCGCGAGCTTGCCCGCGATTTGGTGCCGGCTGGCCTGGAGGCCGAAGGTCTGGCCACTGCGCTGCGCGAGCTGGCCGCCAGCACCGTTCGCCGCCATCCCGGCGTCGTCTGCACCTTTGTCGGCTGGCCCGAGGAGCCAACCATCAACGACCCCACGGTCGCCGAGCACCTCTTCCGCATCGCGCAGGAAAGCGTGCGCAACGCCCTGCGTCACGGCGGGGCGCGGCATATCGAAATCCGGCTCCGCGCCGAAGCAGGCGGTGCGGGCGTTTTAACCGTGGAGGACGACGGCTGCGGCTTGCTGGAATCCGGCTCGGACCCAAGGCTCCGGGCCAGCGGCGGCTTGGGTTTGCGTCTCATGGCTCACCGCGCCGCGATCCTCAACAGCCGGCTTGACGCCCGCCGGCTCGGACCCAAGGGCGGTACGCGCGTCACTTGCCGTTTCCCGCTGCACGGCGAAAAATCCACCGTGGAAACGCAGCCGTGACGCACCCGCCGCCAGTCGCAAATTCCGGCGTCCCGCCGCGGCGTGTTTTCCTGGTGGACGACCACCCGCTGGTGCGCGAATGGCTGAGCGCGCTCATCAACCAGCAACCCGATCTGGAGGTTTGCGGCGAGGCGGACGGCGCCCCTGGCGCGCTCGCTGCCATCGCCGAGCTGCGTCCGGACGCCGCCGTGGTGGATTTAACCCTGAGAAAGGGTTCCGGCATCGAACTCATCAAAGACTTGCGCCGGCTGCGTCCCGAGCTGGCCATCGTCGTGCTGTCCATGCACGACGAGCCGTTTTACGCCGAGCGCTCCCTGCGGGCCGGGGCGCGTGGCTATGTGGTCAAACGCGAGGCGACGAAAAAAGTGCTCGCCGCTCTGCGCGCGGCGCTCACCGGCGCGATTTACGTCAACGAAGAATTCGCCGCCGCGCTCCTGGCGCGCAACCTTGGCCGCAGCGGCGCTTCGGCTGGCGCGGAACGCTCATCCGTCGAAGTGCTTTCCGATCGCGAACTGGAAGTGTTCCGCCTGCTCGGTCAGGGGCAGACGACGGCGAGCATTGCGGACACGCTCTCGATCAGTCTCAAGACGGTCCAGGCTTACTGCGCGCGGGTCAAGGAAAAGCTCGGCTTGGCCAACGCCAACGAGCTGCTGCGCGCCGCCGTGCGCTGGCTGGAGGGCAACGCGCCCCCCGGCCGCTAGGGCGCTGGGTGCAGCCCGCCCGCAAGGGGCGGCCCCGTGCGTCGGCCGGCCCGTGTATTGGGAAAACCACGGAGCTGACAGAGTTCGACCTCTTCGAGACGGGCGACGGCGTGAGGCTTAATCACCTCTGCAAGCTCCAGACGCATCTCTTCGAGGATCGGTTTCATGGAGCTGGGTCGCGCGCGAGTTGGGGCCGGCGTCGCAGTTCGCGCCACGAGCCTGGTGCTTTACGACCCTGACATTGTGCCCGGCGCGACGCTCCGGCAATCTTTCGTTGCCGATGGAAGGCGAATCGTTGCCCGCGGCCATCGCATGAGGAGGCAGCCCCGCGCGCCGGCTGACGCCCGTGTAGGGCAGCGGACTACAAACGGTCAAGGTTCAAACCGACAAGACGGGCCACGTGCGGCGGCTAGCTTGGGATTGCGCCGTTTTAACGTTCCCGCTTCTCCTGTGCACCGCATTCCGCAGATGGCTCTGACCGTTCTAACATTGAGTCTCTCTGGGCTGGCGCCCATTGTGCGCTGCTCGGAGCTGACGCGCTTTTCGTTCCCGCTGCCGGCCGTGCCGCCCCCCGCTTCGCCGGATGCGCCGGCCCCGCCGCCGCGTCTGACTTTGAATCAATTTCTCAGCGCCGTCGCCGCGTCGAACCTCGATTTCGCGGCGCAACG
>JAFAXH010000012.1 GCA_019241085.1 Verrucomicrobiota bacterium
GCAAAGGCAGCGGCCGGGCGTCGAGCCGTATGGCGGGCGGTAGGAGGCGTGGTGAGCAGGCTCGCATTGAGCGCGGCGGGGCGGACGTTCCGCGGGTAGGGCGGGCGCCCCGCCTGCCGCGCCGGGCGTCCCGCCCGGTGCATCTGCAATGAGGAAGACGCATTCTTTCGCTCTGCTTTTGTGTGTTCCGCGAGACGCGGAACACGGCAGGCAAGATGCCCGCCCTACCCGGCGGAACATCGGCGCGCGATAAAATCCGAACCGATCCACTATGATTGCGCTCGCGGATTGCGGGAAAATAATCTATTGCTCGTGGCGTCATGCAAGGGACCGCGCACTGGCTCGCCCGTCTTTGCCTCGTGCTCGCGCTGGTGAGCGCGACGGGCGGGCAAATTGTCGTGCTCCAATCGCTCGCGTGGACGCAGATGCTGGTGACAGCGGTGCAACACGAGGGGGTTTCGGTGCCGGCTGCGCTGGCGCGGACATTTGATGGCCAGCATCCTTGCGCGCTCTGTCGGCAGGTCGAGCAACACCTCGCGGGCAGCGCGGCGACGAAGGCCGCGACTCCGGTGATCGCGTCGAGCTGCACCGGGCAGGATGTGCTGCTCTTTTTCGCGTTGCCGACGGCGATCTTTCTCCCGCCGGCAACTGTCCACGGACGCGCGCTCACGGCGTCGGTCGCGCTGAGTTCGCGCACCGACGCGCCGCGGTTGCGTCCGCCCCGCGCTTGAGCAGCGCTCAGGTCGCCATTTGATCGACCGCTCGCTCGTGCGAGCGGCGAAAATCACCGCGCGGAATTATCTCCGTGCCGCATGCGAGGCGCCGCGCCTTTCTCGCATCGTCGTCTCGTCCTTTTCCAGCAGTTTTTTGTCACCCGTTTACTACAGCTTTCTACTTCCATGAAACATCGCTTTGCAGTTGCTCGTTTTCTTGCTTTCACCTCGGCTCTGGCTTCGGCCGCGCTGATTTCCACTTCCGCCCGCGCGTGCGATCTCTGCGGTTGCTACACGCCCGCCACCGAACTCCAGCCGCGGCCCGATCGCGGCCTCGGCATCTATCTCGGCGTCGCCGAGCAATACACCTTCTTTGGCACCACGAAGATCGACGGGCACGAGGTGACCAACGTCGCCGACCAATACGAGCGGAGCGCAATCACGCAGCTCGTCGCCGGCTACAATGTGACCGACCGCTTTGGCGTGCAGGTCAATATCCCGCTGATCTACCGCGACTACAAACGGCCCGCGGGTTTCGTCAACGAACGCGGCACGGAAAGCGGCTTCGGCGACGTTTCCTTGTTGTTCAACTACGTCGCCTTCCGCAAGGAAGCCGGCTTCCATCCCGGCGCGACGAATGATTCGTCGGACAGCAAGGATGGCAAGGAAGGCGCGGCGCCGCCCGCAAGCGCGCTGTTCGCCACGGGGCGCGGCGGAGCGCCGGATTTCACGCTGAGTTGCAATCTGCTCGCGGGCGTGAAATTGCCAACCGGCGACGAGAGCCGGGTGAAGGAAGAATTTCACGAGGAAGAAATCGCGGGCGCGCCGCCGAGCGGCATTCACGGGCACGACCTGGCGCTCGGCACGGGGAGCTACGACGCGATCCTCGGCGCGCAAATGGATGCGCGTTATCGGCGCGCATTTTTCCAGGCGTCGGCGCAATACACGGTCCGCACCGAAGGCCACTACGGCTATCGGTTCGCCAACGATCTCTCGTTCGACGCCGGCCCCGGTCTCATTGTGCTCGACAAGCACGGCGTGAAGCTCGGCGTGCAGTGCGTCGTCAGCGGCGAGCACAAAAACAAGGATACTTTTCGCGGCGCAGCGGCGGAGGATACCGGGACGACGGCGGTTTATTTCGGGCCGCGATTGGTGACGTTTTTCGGCGACCGGTTGAACGGCGAGCTTGGCGCGGATTTGCCCGTGCGGATCGACAACACCGCGTTTCAAGTAGTGCCGAGCTATCGCATCCGCGCGGGGTTTTCGTGGCGGTTTTGACTGGTAGGGACGCCTCGCCGAGGCGTCCGTGACTTTGTTTTGCTGCCGCAAAGCGAGAGCTGTTCGCACAATCAACAGCAGAAATTCTTCGGACGCCTCGGCGAGGCGTCCCTACCTCACTCAGCTACTCAACAACTCGCCGATGTCGTCGAAGGACAACGCGTCCGCGGCGCCGCCGACTCCGCCTTCCAAGCCAAACTCCAGCACCTCGGCGGCGAGCGCGCGTTTGCGAGTTTGCAGCGCGACGATTTTTTCCTCCACCGTGCCGGCGGCGATGAGTTTGTAGGAAGTGACGACTCGCGTCTGCCCGATGCGATGGGCGCGGTCGGTGGCTTGCGCTTCGACCGCGGGATTCCACCAAGGATCGAAATGGATGACGGTGTCGGCGCCGGTGAGGTTCAGCCCGGTGCCGCCGGCTTTCACGCTGATGAGAAAGGCGGCAATCGCCGGGTCGCGCTGGAAGCGATCCACCTCGCCGGCGCGGTCTTTCGTCTGGCCGTCGAGATAGGAAAAGCCGACGCCGGCCTCGCGCAAGTGCGCGGCGAGCAAGCGCAGCATGGAAACGAACTGGCTGAAGATAAGGACGCGATGATTGCCCTCGCGGATTTGTTCCAACAGTTCGTCGAGCATGGCGAGCTTGCCCGAGGTGGCGTGCGGATGCGTTTCCGCCGCCGCGCCGAGATCGCCGGCGATCGCATCGTTGTCGTCGTCGGCAGCGGTCGGCGGTTCAACGTCATCCGTGGTTGGTTGACTGGGCAGGCCAAGCAGACGCAGGTCGCAACAAGCTTGCCGCAGACGCAGCAGCGCGGTAAGGGCGAGCATGCGTCCGCGCCCCGGATTTTTGTCGCGCCGCGCGTCGTCGAGACCTTGCCGCGCGGAGTCGAGCAACTGCCGATAGACTTGCGCCTGCGCCACGGTGAGTTCGCACGAAACAACCTGCTCGATTTTCTCGGGCAATTCCTTGGCCACCTCCCTTTTGCGGCGAGCCAGGTAAAATGGCTGGAGGCGGCGTTGCAGCCGGCGGCGCACTTCCGCGGTGGCGTTGCCGCCGAGGATGGGCGCGGCGTCGGCGCTGGCATGGAGTGAAAGGCCGGTGGCTTGCAGCGGTTGTTCGTAGCGTTCGCGGAAATCCTGCCGGCTGCCCAGATAGCCGGGGAGCAGGAAGTGCATCAACGACCAGAGGTCGCGCAGCGAATTTTCAATCGGCGTGCCGGTGAGCACGAACCGATGCTCGGCGACGAGGCTCCGCGCCACGCGGGCAATTTGCGAGTCGGGGTTTTTGATGTCGTGCGCCTCGTCGAGAATGACGGTGGAGAACGCGACGCCGCGAAAGCGTTCGGCGTCGCGCCGCAACAAGGCGTAGGAAGTAATGACCAGATCGGCCTGCGCGATTTGGCGGAACAGCGGCGCGCGGTCCTGACCCGCGATGACGAGCGTGCGTTGGGCCGGAGTGAATCTCGCGGTCTCGCGCTGCCAGTTCGTCAACAACGAGGTCGGACACACCACCAGCGCCGGCGACGCCCCGTCCTTTGCGCCTTCGCGCTGCATCTGGAGAAAGGTCAGCGCCTGGAGCGTTTTGCCCAAGCCCATCTCGTCGGCCAGCACGCCCGCCAGCCGTTGCTCCGCCAACGCCAGCATCCAGCGCACGCCAGCCTTTTGATAATCTCGCAGCGTCCCGTCCAAGGCACCGGGAAACCGCACGTCGCGCGGCGCCTTCGCAGCGTTCAGCAAGCCCGCCAGCCGCGCCGGCATCCCCTCGCCTGCGTCCGCCTCGCGCCACCCGGCGAGCGTCGCGCCCAGGTAGCCGGCGTGCATGGCGCGGATGCGGTAACGGCCCGGCTGGGTCTGTTCGGGATCGCAGTCTTGCAACACGGCGGCGAGGTCGTCGATCTCGTCCTGCGCGATGCCGACCGGCTTGCCTTCGCGCGACTGGAGCAAGGTGCGGTTGCTGCGGAGCAAGCTCTGGATTTCGGCGGCGGGAAACGTTTTGCCGGAGGGCGTCGCGAGCTGCACGTCAATCTCGAACCAGCCTGCCGTGGACTGGCGGACCTGGACTTCGGGCCGGACGACTTCGATCGCGCGGAAAATCTTCTCGAAACGCGGCCCGGTCTCGATGGTCCAGCGCGCGCGCAAAAGCTTGAGGTCTTGAATAAAAAACCGCGTGATCGCTTCCTGTCCCCGCAGGAAAAAATGGCGGCCAGTTCCCAGAAAGGGATGCTGCGTCCGCGCGGTTGCGGGACGAAATCCCGCGGACTTTAACCACGCCACGGCGGCGCGCTCGGCCGCGCCATGTCTCGTGCCGTCCAGACTCGCGACATCCTCCTCCGCGACGACGAAATTCCCGCCGTGCGGATAGGTGGCCGTCAGACTGGCAGCGAGTTCATTCAACGAACCCTCGAGCTTCAATGCAAACGCCGGCCGCGCAGCCTGCGTGGCAGCTTCCAGGGGCAACGGAGCTTCAGCAGATGCCGCGTCCGGGGCCGCGGTCGAAAAACCGGTCTCGTCGTGAAGCTCGAAATGTTCTCCGAGTTGTTGCCATTCCAACCGAAAGAATTCGTGCGCTTGGGACGCCGGCAGCGTGACGCGACCGCTGAGAAGCTGGCGATACGCGGCCGGCAGCGCGCGCACGACCGGCTGGAGAATGGCCGACTGTTTGGGATTTTGCGGACGTTGCCACAGCCACGCCTGACAGCCTGCGATCAGCATCTCGCCCGCGGCCGGCCAGGAAATTTCGAGCGTCACGGCGGGATCAGCGCCTTGCGGGGAAACGCGCGCTCTCAGGGCAGCGCGCGCGGGCGAGTCGCTGATTTCCACGGGCAGCCGTCGCTCGAAGCTCAGTCGCGACGGAAAGGCCGCGAATTCCCCAAATAAAGCGAGCAGTTTCTCCGCTTCCAAAATCAGCATCCCCGGCAGCGCTGCCGCTCCCGCAGTGGCGCGCTGGATGCACGCGAGCACGGCGTGATCCGCTTCGGTAATGAAGTATTTCGCAGCGCCCACCCGGCTCCCGCCGGCCGGCAGCGCGAGCGTCTCCACCAGCAAGTTGACGCTGCCGCGTTGCACGGCCGACGCGAGATTTCCGCCGAGCACGATTTGCACCCGGTGCGTCGGCTGCGGACTCACGGCAAATCCGGGGATGACCCGCGGCACCTCGCTTTGAACCGTCGCGCTGGTGATGCCGACCGGCGTGTTTTTTCCCGTGGTCTGAGTCACTGGCGTTGTGCCGCCGGCAGCCTTGGTCAGCACGGCAAGCCCCACTGCCACGGAATGATGGCAGATCACGCCTTGTCCGCGGGAAAGGCGGCAGGTGCAGAGATTGTCGATGCGAATGCGCGAGTCGATTTTCAGGCCGGCGCGATACGTGCGTTCGCCTTCGAGCACCGCACCCTGCAGCAGCGGCGGTTCCCAGCGCGCCTCGGTGACGCGACCTGCCGCGCAAGCTGCTTTGGCCTGACGAAAAATCGGCCAGCCCCCGGCTTCGATGAGCAGTTTCTCCGTGAGTTCGACCGGTTGCATGGACAGGGCGGAAACCTTACCTAACCACGCCGGGTTTTCGCGCGTGAATTGGAAAAAAAGCGTGCGCCGCGACGGAAACGGAGGGAAGCTTTGCCGCTCGCGCCGCCTTCGTCCGTCCTACGCCTGACTCGCACTGATTTCCGCTGCTCCCTGGATTTTCCGATGAAAATGAAGTTGATCGCCGTCGCCAATCAGAAAGGCGGCGTCGGCAAGACAACTACCGCGGTGAACCTGGCAGCCTGCCTGGCGGCGGCCCGTTGGCGCGTGCTGCTCATTGACCTCGATCCGCAGGCCAACGCCACCAGCGCGCTCGGTCTCGAAGACATGGAAGGGCACAGTCTTTATCGTGTGATGATCGGCGCCGTGCCCCTGGCGGACCGCATCCTGCCAACGCGCCTGGAAAATTTATTCGTCGTGCCCGGCGATTTGG
>JAFAXH010000011.1 GCA_019241085.1 Verrucomicrobiota bacterium
GAGGCGCCGGTGCTGGCCACGCTGATTGCGCTCGTGCTCCGCTACAACGAGAGCGGCAAATACGACTTTGCCAGCGCGTATCACATCCCGAGCTACCTGTTTCTCATGCTGGTGGTCGCAATGTTTCTCGGCCTGACCAACAGCGCCGACGACATCGTGCGCGACCGCGTGTTGCTCCAGCGCGAGCGCAACCTCAAGATTCGGCTGCCCTATTACATCCTGGCAAAGTTCGTCACCCTCTGCCTCTTCGCGCTCTTCCAGTGCGTGCTTTTTGTCCTCATTGGCAACTGGCTGCTCCAGGTGCGCGGCATGTTCTGGATTTATCTCGGTTACGACGCGCTGACAGCCTGTTGCGGCGTCGCGCTCGGGCTGCTGGTTTCGTCCCTCGTCTCGGATGCCAAGACCGCGGTGAACCTCGTGCCGTTGATCCTGATTCCGCAGATCATCATGAGCGGCGCGCTCATCAAATACGAGGAGATGAACAAGAACCTCGATTTCGTTTACACGGTGCGTAAGTGGTTCGCGCAGCATCCGCCGCCGGGGCAGGAAAAGGGCAGCGTGATGCCGCCGAGCAAGCTCGAAGTGCCCCTGCTCTGCCAGTTCCTGCCGACGCGCTGGAGCTACGAAGGCATCATCGTCGCGCAGGCAAAACTCAATCCGCTCACGCGCCGGCAGGACGCGTTGCAGGCACAGATTCAAGCCCTCGCCGACCGTGGCGCGACGATGACGAGCAACGAACTCGATCAACTGGAAAATTTGAAGGAAATGCTCGCCACGCTCAGCGGCCTGGAGGCTTCCACCGCGCGCGGCGTGGACCGCGATCTGGCGGCGATTGACCGGCAGGGAATGCACCCGGTGCTCGAAGGTTTCGAGCTGCCCGCCCGCGGGAGCGGCGTGAGTGCGGAGCAGCTTTACGTGAACCAAAAAGTCAGCGACCTCGTTTCCAAAGCTGAGATGGAACAGAGCGATTACCGGCGCGACACGCGCACGAGCAACATCTTCTTTGGCCTGCAAAAAAAACTGCGCCAATGGACCGTCAGCGTTCACCTTTACAACTCCGTCGTGCTCACTTTCTTCGTGTTGCTGGTGCTGGGAATGCTGCACGGCAGCTTGCGCCGGCAACTCCGCAGCTAGCGCTTTTTTCGCCCCATGAATTCTCCGACCCGCTACGCTTCGGTCCGCCGCAAAACGGGCGAAACTTCCATCGCCGTCGAGCTGACTCTCGATGGTCTCGGCCAGGCCAGCATCCGCACCGGCCTCGCGTTTTTCGATCACATGCTCCACCTGCTCGCGCGGCACAGCATGATGAACCTGAATATCGAGGCGACTGGCGACCTCGAAGTGGACAGTCATCACACCGTCGAAGACACCGGCATCGTGCTCGGCCAGACGTTGCACCAGGCGTTGGGTGACCGGGCTGGGATCGTGCGCTACGGCGCGTTTTTGCTGCCGATGGACGAGACGCTCGCCCGCGTCGCGCTCGATTTTTCCGGCCGGCCGCTGCTCGTTTTTCGGCTTGCGCCGGAGATTGCCGCGGCGGCGAGCGCAAGCCAGAGCGGAAACGGTTTTCCGTTTGGTTTGGTGGAAGAATTTTTGCGCGCGTTTGCCACGCACGCCGGGTTGACTTTGCACGTCGAGATTTTTTACGGGAAAGACCCGCACCATTGGGCGGAAGCGGTTTTCAAAGCCCTCGCCCGCGCCCTCGACGCTGCCACCCGCATCGACGCGCGCGCCCCGCAAGCCGTGCCGAGCACGAAGGGAACGCTGGTTTAATTTTTATTTCGCCCGCCCCGCCATGACGCCGCCTCGCCTCGCGCTGCTCGATTACGATGCCGGCAATCTCCGCTCGGTCTCCCGCGCGCTCGAAGTCGCCGGCGCCCAAGTCGAGATCGTCACCTCGTGGGACCAAGTGGACGCCGCACCGCCGGCGGCGCTTGTGCTGCCCGGCCAGGGACACTTTCGCGATTGTCAGGAAAAACTCGTCGCGCGCGGCTTGTGGCCGTTGTGCCTCGATTGGCTCAGCCGCGGCCGGCCCTTTCTCGGCATCTGCGTCGGCTACCAACTGCTCTTTGAATCGAGCGAGGAAGCGCCGGGCACGCCGGGCATGGGTTTTTATGCCGGCACGGTGAAAAAATTCAAGGCTCGCCGCGATGTGAAGGTGCCGCACATGGGCTGGGACACGTTGCGCTTCACGCAGCCCGTCGCACCGCTCTGGCGCGGTCTGCCCGCGGAGCCGAGCGTGTATTACGCGCACTCGTATTATCCCGCGCCAGCGGACCCGGCGCTCGCCGCGGCGGTCACGGACTACGGCGGCGTTTCCTTCGCGGCGGCGCTGGCGGATGGACCGGTCGCCGCGGTGCAATTTCACCCGGAAAAAAGCCAGGAGGTCGGTCTCACGATCCTGCGCAACTTTGTCGCAAGCCTCCCGCCCGCGGCGGTTCAGGACGTGTAGGAGCTTTCCACCCGTTGCGCCACGTCGAGATAACCGGAATCGATCTCGTAAATCTCCATCATCTTCGCGAGGTATTTTTCCTTGTCACCCTTGCGCTCGTAGGCAAGCGCGAGACGATACACGATGTCTTTCTTCACCACATCCATCCCCGGGATGCGGTCGGCGGCTTCTTCGTATTGTTTGATCGCCAGATCGTAGATGCCCTTTGACTCGAAGCACTGCCCGAGCAGGCTCATGGCGCGAACGCCCAGGCTCGGGCTTTGCCGCGCCTTCTGCAGTTCCGGGATCGCTTCGCTGAACTGCCCGGTCTTGACGAGCAGCTCGCCGAGTTCAAAACGGAAGTTCAGATCGGTCGGATTGCGCTCGATCCGCTTGCGCGCTTCCTCAAGTTGCATGCCGGAGCGCTGCTGCTGAAAGTCGGCCAGCTCCGCTCGCGTCGTCTCCACTTGCGCGGCCGTCTCGGCATCCAGTTCGGTGCCTTCCACGCTCGCCAGCCAATCCTGGCGGGCCTTGATCTGTTCGTCCACGTTCTTGACCGACAAATCCGCCACCTTGCGCACCAGGCCGGGGTCGCTGCTGTTCGTCAACGACACGGCGTATTGATACCACTCCACCGCCGAGCCGAAGTCCTCCTTCTGCTCATACAGTCCCGCGATCTTGCGCACCACGTCGAGGTTCGTCTGGTTCTCGTTGTAACGTTCGCTCAACTCCGCGAGCTGCTGCTCGATCATATCGGCGCTCTTGGTGATGCGACTCTGCTGCTCCAGCGAAACGGCTTCCTCCTTGTTCTTCAACACGTCGCGATAACTCTGCGCGTCGTTCCAGCCGCCCTGCGCCATCGACTGCTGGGCCGAGGCGTCTTTGCTGCCCTTGACCGCCTCCATGTCGGCGGGATTTATTTCCACGAGCCGGTTGAAAATTTCCACGGCTTTTTCCGGCATCCCCGCGGCTGAATATTGCCGGGCGAGTTCGTGCAAAATCTTGGCATCCTTCGGGCTGGCGTCGCGCATGGTTTCCAGCGCAAACACCGCCGTCTCCGGCATCCCGGCCGCCACGGCCGCGTCGCGCAAGAGGCCGTTGGCCTGGACGTTGAGCGGCTCCTTTTCGAGAATTTCCTCCGCCGCGACCATCGCCGCGCGCGGGTCTTTTTTCACCAGGCTCTGGGACTTCATCACAGAGAGGCCGGCGCTGGAAATACCCTTCAAAAAGCCGCCCTTGCCCTTGGTGTTCGCAATCGCCGCGCGGCGCAGGTATTGCCTGCCGGCAAGGAATTCAGGCGTCTCTTTCAGCACGCTTTGCAGCAGGGTGACGGCGTAGCCAAAGTTGCGTTGCTCGATGGCGCTGGAGGCTTTGAGCCAGAGCGTGCGGGCGTTGGGGGAAAGGTCTTTTTCGGTTTTAACAGCCATAAACGGGGGAACAAAGATGTGAATTAACAAATTCATCCCGGAACAGCCACTAGAATTTCTGCGAGCCGTTCGCGGGCAAACGAATGCCGTAAGATTATCGCATCAAAACGAAAAAAAATCGCCGCGCCGGGCGAGTCACTCGGCAAAATTTTTTTAGGATGAAACGGCTCGCTGCTTTCACCAGCCGGCCCTTTGCTCACGATTGAGCAACGCCCGCACGTTAACGAATCCGAATCACCGCCGAGTTGGGTAGTGTCTCAGTTTGTAAGCAACGCACAGATTCTCCGCTTGGAATTTAGGGACTTAACGGTAACGCAATTTTCAAACTGAGAGACTACCAATAATTGATTTTCGCGGCGGCATCGGTGAACCAACGGGGGCAAGAATATTCATACGCTGGCAACACTTTTCCATTCTCAGGGAAGGACCGGTCCGCTATGGTGCCCGAACGTTGGCGGAAGGATTCGCCA
>JAFAXH010000017.1 GCA_019241085.1 Verrucomicrobiota bacterium
GCCGGCTATGGGCTGACGGAGAAGACGATTGAATATATTTCCGAGGTCAAGGGCGAGCCGGACTGGATCAAGCAATTTCGGTTGAACGCGCTCGGCGTCTTTCGCAAAAAGCCGATGCCGACGCATTGGGCGAGCCACGACCTGGACAACATCGTTTTCGATAACATCCGCTATTACCTGAGCAGCGGCCCGAAGCCGAAACGTTCTTGGGACGACGTGCCCGAGGACATGAAGAAGACATTTGAGCGGCTCGGCATTCCGGAGCAGGAGCGGAGATTTCTGGCTGGCGTCGAGGCGCAATTTGACTCCGAGGCGGCATACTCCAACATCAAGAAAGCGGTCGGCGATCAGGGCGTAATTTTTGTCGGCTCGACGGAAGGTTTAAAGGAGCACCCGGAGATTTTCCGCAAGTGGTTCGGCAAAGTCATTCCGACGGCGGACAATAAATTCAGCGCGCTGAACAGCGCGGTCTTCAGCGGCGGCTCGTTCATCTACGTGCCGCCGGGCGTGAAGGTGAAGCATCCGCTCCAGGCGTATTTCCGCATCAACGCAGAAAACTTCGGGCAGTTCGAGCGCACGCTCATCATCGCCGACGAAGGCGCGGAGCTGATGTATATGGAAGGCTGCACGGCGCCGAAGTTTGAGACGGCGACGCTGCACAGCGCGGTGGTCGAACTCGTCGCGCTGAAGGGCGCGAAGATTCAATACATCACGGTTCAAAATTGGAGTAACAACGTCTTCAATCTCGTGACCAAGCGCGGTCTCGCGCACGAAGACGCGGAGATTAAATGGATCGACTGCAACATCGGCAGCCGGCTGACGATGAAATATCCCGGCGTCGTGATGAAAGGAAAGCGCGCGCGGGGCGAGGTCATTTCCATCGCGCTTGCCGGCAACGGCCAGCATCAGGACACGGGCGCGAAGATGGTTCATGCGGCGGACGACACGACCTCGAACGTCATCAGCAAAAGCATCTCGCTCGGCAGCGGCCGGGCGACGTATCGCGGGCTGGTGCATGTGCCGCGGCACTTGAAGAATTGCAAGAACAACACGGAGTGCGACGCGCTGCTCATCAATCCGACGAGCCGCACGGACACGTATCCGGCGATCACGGTGCGCGGTGCGCAGCACGCGATGCAGCACGAGGCGAGCGTGAGCAAGGTCAGCGCCGAGCAGATTTTTTATATGATGTCGCGCGGCTTGACCGAAGGGCAGGCGATGAGTCTCGCGGTGAATGGTTTTGTGAACGATCTCGTGCGGCAATTCCCGATGGAATACAGCGTGGAACTCAAGCGCCTGATCGATCTCGAAATGGAAGGTTCGGTGGGGTAATCGCGACAGCAACGCTAGCTAAGCTACTTCAGCGTTCCTTCTCACCCACGCGGCTTGGCGTTAGCTTCATCCTAGTCTCTGCCGCCGGAGGCGTGAGCAGCGCGCTACGAGCACAGAAGGACTAAGATTAGGATTAGGATTACGATTAAGCCGGTGAAGAGGAAAAGAGACGCTGAGATAACGGTAGAAAATTTTTCAATGACAGACCAAATGACCATCGCCACACCCGGCGACGAAACCATTCTCACCGCCGATTACGCGGACACGTCGGAAGCGCTGGCTGGCAGCGAAGCAGCAACCGTCAACACCGGCGGCTTGCTCGCGGAGCCTACGAACGACGAGGACGAGTCGGCATTGCCCGACTGGCTTCGCGAATCGCGTGCGCGCGCGTGGCGCGAGTTTCAAACGCTCGCGCTGCCGGCGCGCACCGAGCAGGCGTGGCGTTTTTCCACGCTGGGCAAGATCGACCTGAAAAATTATCAGCCGGCGCAACCGATCAGCGAAACCGTGCGGGAAAAACTCATCGCCCGTTCGGCTGGCAATCGCGACAGCGCCGGGCTGATGGTGTTTGCCAACGACCGGCTCATCGCGCGCGAAGTCTATGCCGCGGAACTGGCCGCGCAGGGCGTGCTCTGGCTGCCGCTCGACGAGGCGGCGCGGGCGCACGGGGATTTGTTCCGGCGGCACTTCATGACGCAGGAAATCCTGCTCGGCTCGAAGAAGTTTGCCGCGCTGCACGCGGCGCGGGTGCGCGCCGGGACGTTTCTTTACGTGCCAAAAAATGTGGAGGTCGCGCTGCCGCTCGAAGTGTTCCACTGGCTTGGCGGCGGCGCGGGCAGCGCGGTCTTCCCGCACACGCTGCTCATCGCGGAAGCCGGCAGCAAGGTGACGCTGGTCGATTATTACGAAAGCGAGCGGGCGGACGCGGGCGGGTTTGCCTGCGGCGTGAACGATCTCGTGGTCGGTCCGGGCGCGCAGGTGACGTATCTTTGCGCGCAGAATTGGAACGAAAAAACGGTCAGCTTTCAGATCAACACGACGACCGTCGAGCGCGACGCGAAGGTCACGAGCCTGCACCTGAATCTCGGCGCGGCCTACGCGCGGCTGGAAAGCCTGAGCCGGCTCGTCGGCGCGGGCGGGCGCAGCGACATGCTGGCGGCGACGGTGGCGAACGGCACGCAGGAATTTGACCAGCGCACGTTGCAGGATCACGTCGCGCCGCACACGACGAGCGATTTGCTTTACAAAAATTCGTTGAGCGACACGGCGCGCACGATCTTCGCCGGACTCATTCGCGTGGAGCCGCAGGCGCAGGCGACCGATGCGTATCAAAAAGTGCGCAACCTGCTGCTCAGCGAAGAGGCCGAGGCGAACTCAATGCCGGGCCTGGAAATCCTCGCCGACGAGGTGCGCTGCACGCACGGCGCGACGAGCGGCGCGGTCGATGCGGAGGAGATGTTTTACCTGCTCTCGCGCGGCATTGATCCGCTGACGGCGCGGCAGTTGATCGTGTTCGGTTTTCTCAACGAAATCGTCGAGCGCCTCGGCGACGAGCGCGTGGCGGGCAAGCTGACGGAATTGCTGCGCGCGAAGTTCGAGCGCCTGCACGCCGAGCGCCGGCAGCAGCGCAGCAACAACAGCGCCGCCGTCGCCGCCGCCGCGTGAGTGCAATCCCGCGAGAATGCGCGCGGGAGGAAAAACTCACGCCTTCTCGACCGATGCGGACGCCGAGCCGGCGGCTTGCTTTTGCGCGAGCTGCACCAGCGTCCCGGTGTCTTCAGCCAGTTTAAAAAAGGCGATGAGCGCCTCCATCAAGATGCGCGTGAAACAAAGGGCGACGAGATACAGCAGTGGGATCACGATGAACGTGCCCAGCAACAGCAAGATCGCCTGCAAGGGAGCATATCGGAAAATGCTCAAAGCCACGCCCAAACCTCCCAAGAAATAGCCGAGCATCACGAGCGAGATGATGATGAGCTGGATGACGTAGATGGCCTTGATAAGGCGGACGCCGGCAAATTTCGTGAACGAAAAATCGAACAGCGCGCTGAACAATCCGCCGGGATTTCTTACCAGCGCAGCCGTCTCCGAGCGCTGGAATTGCGCGCTCATCGCCGACATCGAGACAACACCGCCGCCGCCCGCGACCGAGCTGCCGGCGCCGACCGCTGCCGCTGACGGGAGGGTGACGCCGGGGATGGCGGAGACGGGTCCCCAGCCGGCGGCGCCTTGATACCAGGCGAGATTTGTGGACTGGATTTCGCCGGTGGCGAGCTTGCGGTTGACTTCGTCGAGCGGGAACGGGCCGCTCTGCTGGCCGTCTTTGTTGATGTAAATGTCCATGGGCGGGAGGCAGCGTGTCGGGGTTTGGTTGAGAGGAGGGAGTAACGAAAAACGGCGGACGAAGCGATCAGGAAATGACCGGCGGCAGTGCGGACGAGGTGGTTGACTCGGCGGCTGTCCTCGCTTCCGGCAATGGCTCAGCAGCGGCGGGCGGCGCGGGCCGCAGAAGCTGGCCAGCGGCCCGCGGCGGCGCGGTGCCGAGGCGGTAGATCGTCTGGCCGCGCAGGATCGTGCGGCGGATTTGTCCGCGCAAAGCGCGGCCGAGATAGGGCGAGCTTTCCGGCTGCTGCTGGTAGAGCGACTCGGGCACGACGGTTTCTCCCTGGTTCAAATCAACGATCACGAGGTCGGCGTCGGCGTCGGGAGCGAGGCTGCCTTTTTTGGGAAAAATCCGGAACCGCCGCGCGGCGTGAGTCGAGAGCCAGCCGACGATTTGGTCGAGCGCCAACATGCTGCCATCAGCCGCGCCCGTCTCGGTTAGCAACAGCGGCAAAGTGAGTTGGCCGCCGGCCACGCCGCTGGCGGTCATCTCGGCGGCGTCCGCGTCGGGCAGGCGATGGTCGCTGGTCAGGAAGTCGATGTCGCCGGCGCGCAGGTGCGTCCAAAGTTCCGCGCGATTTTCTTCCGAACGCAGCGGCGGAACGCAGCGGGCCAGCGCGTCGAGCCGCGCGGCGTCATCCTCGGTGAAAAGGAGATAGTGCGGGCTGGTGGCGCACGAAATGTCCAGACCTTGCGCGCGCGCGCCGGCGATCAACTCGAGGCCGCGACCGGTGCTGACCGGCGCGAGGTGCAAGGCGCAGCCGGTTTCCCAAGCGAACAAGATCGCGCGCTGGATCGCTTCCATTTCCGCGATGACCGGCCGCGTGGCGAGGAAATCGCGCACGCTCATTTTGCCGGCGGCCACGGCGTCGCGCGCGAGGCGGGAGGTGATGGCGTCGTTCTCCGCGCGCAGCGCGAGCACGCGCCCGAGTTCCCGCGCGCGCAACATGCCTTCCAACAAAGTGTAATCGTCGATCGCGCCTGGCCCACTCAAGGTCGCGTGGAAGCCGATGACGCCGCATTCGTGCAACTCGCTCATGGCGTCGAGCGTGTCAGGAGTCAGCGCGCCCCAGAGCGCGAAATCGACCAGCGACTCTTCCGCCGCTGCGGCGCACGCGGCGTCAAAACTCACGCGGTCGCGCACGGCGGGCGAGGTGTCGAGCGCGGTGCAGACGCCGCCCGCCGCCAGGAGGCGACCGCCGCTGGTCCAGCCTTCGCCGCTGCCGCAGTGCAAGCAAATCTGGGCGTCGATGAGGCCGGGGAAAATGTGGAGTCCCGTGGCGTCGAGTTCCGCGTCGCAACTGCCAAAAACCGTTGCGCCCAGGCGCACGATTTGACCTTGCTTGATGCCGATGTCCTGCGGCCCAACGCCGCTCTCGCCGGTGACGACGATGCCGCCACGGATCACGAGATCAAAGTCGCTCATACAACAAAGAAAAAAGGGAGAATCGCTGGCTGGATGCTGTCGGCTCGCGCCCGAACTTCGGTGGCAAACTCATTTGCCATTCGCGGCATCCACGGCGGTCACACATCGCGTTGCCTCAGCAGGCCAAGATTCACAACAGCGCGTGGAGTTTGCGGGAAGCGTCGCGTTTGTTCAACGATTTCCTGCGGGCCAGGGCAAAGCCAGCCGGGTCGGGCGGAGGGAAACCGTCCGACTGGCGCCTTGCGATGGCGTTTTCCACTTTCTCCCTTCACCCGAGCCGCGCTAAGCTGCGGCGTTTATGAAAAATCCCCCTCCCGAATTGCACGGCCCCGGCGACACCGTGGGCGACATCGTTTATTTCTCCCGGATGGTCAGCAAAATCCGTCTGCACCACGCGGGCAATCTGCCCGAGGATTTGCGCGAAAATCTCGGCCTCGGCTTCGACGGCCGCTGCGTGCATTTTCTGCGGATTTCCTACCAGGGTCTTTGCGACCAGGTGCGCGAAGTCGGCGCGTCGGCGAGCGACGAGGAACTGCTCACCTGGTGCTTCACCAACGGCCGGCAGCCGGACGACGACGAGATCGAGGTGTGGAATGATTTCATGCGCAAGCGCGGCTGGAAGGACGCCGCCACGCCGACCCTCGAACGGCGCAAAAAGGAAAGCGGCCTCGCGGATCGCGCGGACATCGAGACGATGTTTCAATACATCGACGCCGACGAAGGCCGGCCGGTGCGGCCAGTCGATGCGTAAATTTTTTTATTGAAACAATGAGCTGGAAAAATTTCCCTGCGCGCTGCGGCGGAGCGGCGCTGCTGGCACTCGCCTTCGCCCTCGCCGCGAGCGCGCGGGCGCAGACTCCCGGCGCGGCCACGCCCGAAACGCCGGCCATCGAGCAGACCGAGCCGTCGTGCTGGGCGCGCGAGGTGCCGGTGGAAACGAAAACCTTGGAAGTGGTGTTCGACACGCCGCTCCTTCGCACGGCAAACTTATCGGCGGTGATCCTCGCCGGTCATCCCGCGGCGTCGCTGCCGTCGGCGGCGGGCGAGCCGCGCACACTCGATGGCGGGCGCACGCTCACGCTGCCGCTGAGACTGGAGCCGGGCCGCGTGTATGTCGTGCCGCTGGCCGCGGACAACAGCGCCGCCGCGCCGGGTCCGGTGACGCCCGCGAAATCGGGCGCCGGCAATGTCGCGCCCGAAGCCCGCGCCCGCTTCGTCGTTTTCCAGACCGCCGGTGACCCGCGTCCCGAGCAGGAACCGCCGAAGATCGTCGCCGTCGAATTGCGCCACGGACCCGCGCCCGGCAACAACGCGAAGGATGCGCTGCCGCCGACGCAATTAAAAATCACGTTCGACCGCGACATGAATCCGGCGACGCACGGCTTCATCCTGACGCAAAACGACGAGCCGCTCGCGCTCAGCCAGGCGGCTTACGATAAAAAAGCCCGCGCCTGGCAGGCGACGTTTCCAACGCATCCGGGCATTGTGACCGTGCGCTTGAACAGCGAATCCAACGTGGGTTTTCGCGTCGCCGATCCGGTGAAGATTCCCGCGTGGCCCGTGCAACTCTCATTCCAAGTGCCGTTCCAAGGCAGCTTGCGCCAAACCGCGGGCGCGGTGCGCACAAACGAAGATTAAGTGGAGACGTTGCTGCGTTGTGATGTCGCCGTCGTCGGCGGCGGGCCGGCGGGGATGCGCGCGGCGGAAGTCGTCGCCGAACACGGCGCGCGCGTCGTGCTCTTTGAGGGCAAACCCTCGGTCGGTCGCAAACTGCTCGTCGCCGGACGTGGCGGCTTGAATCTGACCCACTCCGAGCCGGTCGAGCGCTTCGCCGGCCGCTACCTCGGCGGCGCGGGCGCGGAACGCTGGCGCGCATTGCTCGCGGAATTCGGTCCTGCCGAGTTGCGCGCGTGGGCGGCGAAACTGGGCGTGCAAACCTTCGTCGGCACCAGCGGCCGGATGTTTCCCGTGGAAAAACAAGCCGCCGGATTATTGCGCCGCTGGCTCGCGCGGCTGCGGGGGTTCGGAGTGAGTGTTTGCTCGACTTATCTTTGGGAAAGTCTGCGTCCGGCGCACGACCCTCCAGACAAGGCACGGTGGCGGCTTCGTTTCCAAAACGGCGTCGTTGCGGAGGCGAAGGCGGTGGTCTTCGCGCTCGGCGGCGCGTCGTGGCCGGAGACCGGCTCGAACGGCGCGTGGGTCGGTGCGTTTCAAGACGCGCTGGGCGTGCGCGTCGTGCCGTGGCAGCCGGCGAATTGCGGTTGGGAAATCGCCGCGCCCGGCTGGAGCGAAAAGCTTCTCGCCGAGGCGGAGGGAAAGCCGTTGAAAAACATCATCGTCCGCGTCGTCGGAGACGATGCCAGCACCGCAGTCGCCGGCGAATTGCTCATCACGCGCTACGGTTTGGAAGGCGGCACGCTCTACGCGCTCGGCCCGGCGTTGCGCGCACGACCGCCGACGGCACGTCGATTGGAAATCGATCTCAAACCGCAGCTCTCCGCCGCCGCGCTCGCCACTCGTCTGCCCGCTCCCGTGCCGTCGTTGTTGACCCTCGACGCAGTCACGCACCACTGGCGGCTTGCGCCGGTGGCGCGATTGCTTTTGGAATACCACGGCCCCGGCGGCGGCGTCGCCGGGCGCGAAGTCTGGCTGCGCGCGGTGAAAAATTTTTCTCTTCCCCTGGCCGGCCCACGTCCGATTGCCGAAGCGATTTCCTCCGCGGGCGGCGTCGCTTGGGAAGAAGTCGATGACGCGCTCATGCTGCGTCGGCTGCCCGGCGTTTTTCTTTGCGGCGAAATGCTCGATTGGGAAGCGCCGACCGGCGGCTACCTGCTCCAAGGCTGCTTCGCCACCGGCACGCGCGCCGGGCGGGGCGCGGCAACCTGGAAAGGTTAGTTACAATTGCCTCACGCAAAGGCCGCAAAGATTACGAGTCAGAGAAGGAATAAAAAATTCAGGAACCTTGGCCTTGGCGTGAGGCATTACCCACGTTTCTTTTCAGAATCAGCGCCGTATGCCGCGCACAGCCACGCGAGCGCGGCGTCGCGATCGGCAAACGCACCCTCGAGCTGACGCGTCTGCGCGGCATCCAGAATTTCGCTGAAAACCGGACCGGGGCGCAGGCCGAGCGCGATGAGATCGCGGCCGTTGATGAACGGCTTCGGAATCAGCGGCGCATTGGCAAATTCCTCCTGCTTCGCGCGCAGAAATTCGTAGTTGTCCAGCATCCCATGACTGCCCGCGCAATCGACGCGGTGCAGTTCCATCTCGTCCTCAATCGTCGGCCGCGCGAGCATCCGTTTCAGCGTGGCGACGCGCATGTGCGGCACGTCTTTGAACGCCATGTGCTGCTCGACGGCGACGACCGTGGCGTCGATCTCGGCGCGGGAAAAACGCAACCGTTCCAGCACGCGCTCGGTCATGCGCGCGCCGACGTGCTCGTGGCCGTTGAAACGGATGCGACCGGTCGGATCGACGGCGAACGTCGGCGGCTTGCCAATGTCGTGCAGGAGCACGCTGAAGACGAGCGGCACACTGACCGTCTGGACGGTTGGTAAGAGCGAAAGCATCAGCCGCGTGTGGACAAACACGTCGCCTTCCGGATGAAACTGCGGCGGCTGCGCGCAGCCTTTGCAAGCGTCGAGTTCGGGCAGCACGACGCGCAGGAGTCCACTCGCATCGAGCAGGTCGAAGCCGCGCAGGCGCGTCGGCGCGGTGAAGATTTTCACCAGCTCGTCACGGATGCGTTCGGCAGAAACCGACGTGATTTGCGCGGCCATCGCGCGGACGGCTTCCCAGGTTTTGGCTTCAATCTCGAACTCCAGCGCGGCGGCGAAACGCACCGCGCGCAGCAGACGCAATTTGTCTTCCGCGAAACGCGCCGCCGGCTCGCCGATGGCGCGCAGAATTTTTTTTTCCAAGTCCGCGCGGCCGCCGACGTAGTCGAGCGTTTCTTCGCGCAGCGGATCGTAGAAAAGTCCGTTCACCGTGAAGTCGCGCCGTTCAGCGTCTTCGCGCGCCGTGGTGAAGCGCACGCTCTCAGGCCGGCGGCCGTCGAGATATGCGCCGTCGGCACGAAAGGTAGCGACTTCAAATTGCCAGCCGCCTTCCAGCACGACGACGACGCCGAAATGCGCGCCGACGGCGACGGTGCGTTTGAACAAAGCCTGCACCTGCTCGGGCCGCGCATCCGTGGCGATGTCGAAATCTTTTGGCGGCACGCCGCGCAGCTTGTCGCGCACGCAGCCGCCGGCAAAGAGCGCCTGAAATCCGGCGGCGTGCAGACGCGCGACAATGTTGCGGGCGGCGAGTTCCATCGAGGTATTCAGGCCGTTGTCACGCGTATCATTCATCACTACTGCTCGCTTGGTTGCATCTTAATCCTACTCGCAATCCTAACTTTAGTCTTCTGCGCCCGCCGCGCTTTCTGTTGCCTCCGTGGCGGGGACCAGGAGAAAGCTTTGGCCTAGCGTTAATTAAAGAGCCGCCATGCACGCGGCGCGGTGTTTTCTTCGGACTCCTGGACCGAGCATGCGAAGGGGAACACACGCCTGCTAAAAAAACTAAAGCCCCGCCCCGGCGTTGCAGCCAGGGCAGGGCTGAGTTTGCGTGAGCGCTTCTGCCTCGCCTTTTATCAAGGCTAGCCAGGCAGTCGCTGCTCCTTCTTAGCGGAGGGCCACGCGACCATGACCGCGGCGGTCATCGCAGCGCCGTTCATGGCAGCGGCGGCGGCTGTCTTCGCAGCGGCTCCAACGCTGGCGGCGGCAGCTATCATAATCGTAGTAGCAGCTGGAATAGTCGCTGCAGTCATCGTCGCAGCGATAATGGCGACGATAGCGGCAGTCGTCGTGGTAATAGACCACCGGCCCATGGCAACGGCTGCGCTCGCCGCCGCAGTGGCGGGGATGGCAGCGGCCTCCCTCGTAGGCTTTGGCCGAGGGGGCGAGGCTGAGGGTGAGCGCGAGCGCAACCAAGCCCGCGCTGGCCAGCTTCAGTGCCAGTGAGCGTTTGGCCGGGTTGCGCTTGCTAGTGTCAGGCTCCGTAGTTTCCGTGCTTTCGGTTTGCCCCATGTTTTCCTGTTGTTGTTCTGTGTTTTCTTCTTTCATAACGAATATCCGCTGCTTTCTAAGTTCAGCGGGTTGTTTGTTGTTTTGTTTGTTTGTTGTGTTTATCGGGCATCTATACCCGATAGAATTTATACGATCCGCCCGTGAGCCTTTGCACTAGCGGTGGCCAAAGCCCCGGCGTGCTCGTGCCGGATTTATCGGGCGCAGCTTGTAATTGCCTTGCGTCGAGCAGTTCAGTTGTTCGGGAAAACGGCTAAAGTATTTTTACCCTCCAGCAAGCGCGATTCCGGCAGGGTTCAAAGCTCATTGACCCTGTCGTAAAGTGGCCTCCTCATACTTGGAATGACCTGCGCCCCGGTCATGAATACGACTTGGTCCCGGACAGCATTTTTCGCTTTGCCGGCATTCATCCCAGCGAGCGTTTCGCCAAATAAATATCCGGCTCGGCAGTGAGTCGGAGCTGAGAAGGCGGGAGCGCGCGGGAGGCTTTCTCTCTTGCAGCGACGGCGTTCGCCTTTACCCTATATTTCACCCATGCCAACGCCCGCTCCCTCGGCCGCGACGCCCGTTTCGTCGTCGTCGCCGCCGTCGGATGTTTTTCAGCATTACCAAGTGTTGCGCCGGCCGGAAGACGGCTCGCTGTGGGAACTCGGGCGCGGCGCGATGGGCATCACTTACAAGGCGTTCGACGTGAACCTGCGCTGTCACGTCGCGCTCAAAGTCGTCAACTCGCAATTCCTGCACAGCGAGACGGCGCGCGCGCGATTCGTGCGCGAAGCCCGCGCCGCGGCGCGCCTGCGGCACCCAAACGTCGCGAGCGTGTATCACCTCGGCACCGAGGGCGACACGTTTTTTTACGCGATGGAATTCATCGACGGCGAGACGCTCGAAGCGCTCGTGCGCCGGCTCGGCCCGCTCGCGCCGACGACGGCGTTGCGGCTGGTGAGCCAGGTCGCCCGCGCGCTCATCGCCGCGTCGCGCCAGCGGCTCGTCCACCGCGACATCAAGCCGGCAAACTTGATGGTCGTGCGCGATGACGACGAGAGCGGTGACGACGCCTACGCCGAACTGCGGGTAAAGGTGATCGACTTCGGCCTGGCGCGTTCGCTCTTTGCCGCGACGCACGTGGACGGCAGCGTGACTCCCGCCAGCGACCCCGGAGCGTTGACGAACGTCACCGTCGCCGGTTTCGTCGGCACGCCGCTCTTCGCCAGCCCGGAGCAGTTGGAGGAAAAAGACCTCGACGCGCGTTCGGATTTTTATTCCCTGGGCGTCACGCTCTGGTATTTGCTCGCGGGTCAGCCGCCGTTTACCGGCACGCTGGCGAGCATCATTTCCCAACACCTGACGCGGGAGCCGCCGCTGGAAAATCTGCCGGCGACCGTGCCTGCGCCGGTGCGCGAATTGCTCGCCCGGCTGTTGCAAAAAGACCGCGCCGCGCGTCCGCAAACCGCCGTCGAATTGCGCAACGAACTCGAGGCCGCCCTGCGCGCCACCTTCGCCGCCCGCGCCGCCAGCGTGGTCACCAACGAAGCCGCTGAGACGTTGCCGGAAGGCGACGCGCTCTTCGCCGTGGCCGCCGCCGATTTGCCCTCGGCTGGTTCGGCGCGGCGGGGCGACGCCGATGGGTCGAGCTTTGCCAGCGGCACGATGCTCGGCGGACGTTTCCGGCTCGTGCGTTACGTCGGCGAAGGCAGCGGCGGCCGGCTGTTTCTCGCGCGCGATTTGATGAAGGATCGCGCGCCGGTCGCCGTCCGCGTGCTGCCCGCGGACCTGGTCGTCACGCCACAGGAAGAGGATGCGCTCCGGGCCGATTGCGAGCGCGCGCGGCAGGCGCCGCACCCCGCGCTCCTGGGCGCGTATGCCTGCGAGCGGCACGGGCTGCACTTCTGTCTGGTGCGGGAATGGATCAGCGGTTTCACGCTCGTCGATCTCCTGCGCAATCGCGGCACACTCGGGGTCGAGGATGTGCTGCGGTTGTTGCAACCGACCGCGCTCGGCGTGGATCACGCGGCGGACGCGGGGTTGTCCCGCCGGCTCGATCTTGCGCCGCACCAAGTGTTCCTGCACTTCCCTGGCGACCGGGTCAATGATGGCGCCGACGCGCCTTTGCGTTCCGTGCCGGATGGGCCGCTCGCGGGTTGGCCGGCGTGGCAACTCAAGCTCGATCCGCTTGGCATCTCGCGCGAGTCGGCGGACCTCGTCACCTGGGCGGGCGATCTCACGTTGTTGCCTGAAAATGACGCCGCAGTTCCCGCCGTGACGGATGCCGCCGACGGGCACCGCCTCGCCGCGCTGGGCCGGCTGGTTTACGAGTTGCTCGGCGGCGTGATGGCCGCCGACGGACCGGTGCGTTTCGTGAACCGGCCATCGCTCGGCGAGGAAGCCAATGACGTGCTGCGCCGTTGCGTGCAAGCCGCCGCCAGCGATGCCGACGCGGCCTTCGCCAGCAGCGTCGATTTTTACGAAGCCCTCGCCCGCGCGTCCGGCTACGATCCCGCGACGCTCGAACCGTTCGTTGCGCCGCCGCCGGTCGCGCCCGCCTCGGCTGCCGCGGCATTATCCATTTCCTCACCGCCAGCGGTGCCAGTGGCGGCGGAAGAGGAACAAGCCAATACGCGCGGTGCCTTCGACACGCTGTCATCGCCGGTTGCGTTGCCTCCGCCGCAAACCGGAAACAGCAATCCGCCGCAAAAAATACGGACGCCCGCGCGCCGTCTGCGTCCTGCGGCTGCCGCCGGCGCCATGGTCGAGACCCCGCGCCAGAGTGGCAACGACCGGGTCGCGTCACCGCCGCTGCCTCCTCCGATCATTACCGCTCGTGGAAACGGGTTGGAACGTTTTGAATCGTCAGCCGCGTCGGCACCGCGCCGCAGCGATGAGTCGGCTGAGGCCAGCGCGTGGCAGCGCGCGCTTTTGCTCAGCAGCGGAGATGACGGCGGATCGTTCTTTTTTCGCTGGCCGGTGGTGATGCTGGCTTCCGTGATCCTGCTGGCGTGCGCCATCGCCTTCGCGGTTTCCGTGCAGCGACGCCAGCCTCGCCCCGCTGCGCCCGCCGTTGCCGCCACTGCCACTCCCAGCCCGGCGCGTCAAACCACGCCCGCGCTCGTTTCTTCTTCCGCACCGACGACCCCAGCCCCGGTTGCGCCAGCCGCCCGCCCGACGCCCTCGGCGTCAGGCGCCAGATCATCGCCGCCTGCTGTCGCCGCAGTCTCGCCGCGCGCCGCCACGCCGCCGTCCGCTACTCCGTCGCGGCTGGCGCAACAAAACCGTCCGCCGCCATCGCCCGCACCGACCATCGCCGCGGCTTCGCCTGCTTCGGCGCGTCCGAACCGCGTGAACGCCGCACCGCCGTCGCCCGCGCCCACGCTCGCCGACCCGCGCGCGCTGGCCGCGGAGATTGCTTCCAGCCCGGAGGCGCCCACGCCTCGCCCGTTGCCGCCGGAGGCGGAACCGTCGCCGCGCACGGTGATCGCAGCCGACTCTTCGCCGACGCCCTCCGCACGTTCCGTCGAGGTTGCTCCGCTCGAACCACCCCCCGTGCCTGCGCCGGAAAACGCCGCCGCTTTCGCGCCCACGCCACCGACCTTGACGGCAGCATCCGCCCCGACGCCAGCGGGTGCGGCTTCTTCTCCAAATGCGGCACCACCGGAGATTGTGGAAGCAACGCCTTCGCCTTTGCCGCGGACAGGGACGACTGCCGCGCCGACACCTGCGGCGCCCCGGCCCAACGCCAGCCCGACGCCGACTGTCCTAGCCGCCGCGCGACCTGCGCCGTCATCATCCACTGCCGCCGCCGAGCCGTCGCATTCCAATTCAAATCAGGAGCGACGCGTCACGATCCGACTCACCAGCGAGCCGTCCGGCGCGGAGGTGTCGTTGCACGGAGAATCGCTTGGGGTCACGCCGAAGATCGTCACGCTGCCGCCGGGCGATTACACGCTCGTCGGGCATTATAGAAATTGGCCGGAGGTGGATCGCGCCATTCACCTGGCAGTCGAGGATGTAGCCGTCGATGTGACCATCCGGATGATCCCGCCATCCTTGGTGCCGATCAATCAGCCCACGCCCACGCCGGCCACCGCGCGGCAAGGTCGGGAACGCACCCGCCGCGCCAGCCCGGTGGTCGCCGAATCATCGCCCGCGCCGCCGCCACCGACGGTCGCCGCCTCCACGCCCGCCGCGGGTGCGCCCGACTTGGGCTCCACGCCGACGCCGACGCCGTCATCGCGCAGTTGGATGAATCCACTCCGCATTTTCGGTCGCGGCCGGCCGCGGGAGAATACACCGCCGCCGACCGCCGCCTCGCCGCCGACGCCGTTGCCGCCAGCCGCCGCGCCCGCGCCATCGGCGTCGCCGCCGCCGCCCGTGGTGGTAACGCCCGACGGGCGACCGCAGCCGCAGCCGTTTTTCGATGGCAGCGAACCAGTGCCTCCGCCGGTTGAAGAACGGCCGCGCAATCCGTGACAAATTTTTTTGAACAGACGTTTTTCGGCTTGGTCCAAAGCAACAGGTTAAGGTGATTCGGGTCCGCGCGCGTGACTGTTCGGCAGCAGAGTTCCTTGGCGCGCGCGGCCCGAATTCTTTTTTGGGGAAAGAGGCGGCCCGCGCGGTTCGGTGACGATTCCGTCACTTGCCAGAATTCCACCCGCCTGCCGATAATCGCCGGCTGATGACGATTCCCTCTTCGCCCACGGCTGCCGCCGCGGTGGCGGCCCGCGTGCTCCTGGTGGATGATGAACCCGACGTGGCCGATCTCGTGCGCTACCGGCTCCAAGGCGCGGGACACGAAGTCATGGTGGCCAGCGATGGGTTGACTGCTCTGCGCCTCGCGCGCGAACGCCGGCCGGACTTGCTCGTGCTCGATTTGATGCTGCCGCAAATGAGCGGCCAGGAAGTCTGCCGCCAGCTCAAGAGCGATCCCGAAACGGCGTCGATCCCGATCATCATGCTCACGGCGCGCGGACAGCCGGCGGAGCGCATCGCCGGCCTGGAGATCGGCGCG
Organism: Verrucomicrobiota bacterium; assembly: GCA_019241085.1. Lineage (GTDB taxonomy): Bacteria > Verrucomicrobiota > Verrucomicrobiia > Chthoniobacterales > SZAS-18 > JAFAXH01. Next base: position 15,212 of record JAFAXH010000017.1, read on the forward strand.
GACGATTATGTAACGAAGCCGTTCAGCCCGCGCGAGCTGCTCCTGCGCGTAGGCGCCGTGCTGCGCCGCGTGCGGGCGGGCGAGGGCAGCGGCGCGCGGCGCGAGGCGGCGCTGGAGGTGGGGGAATTCCAAATCGACAAGGGCGCGTTCGAGGTCCGGCTCGCCGGCCGGCGGCTTGAGCTGACGACGACGGAGTTCAAGCTCCTCTGCCTGCTCATCGAGCGGCGCGGCCAGACGCAGAGCCGCGAGCGCCTGCTCAGCGACGTGTGGGGCTATGAGAATGCCATCGACACGCGCACGGTCGATACGCACGTTCGCCGGCTGCGTGAAAAACTCGGGCCGCACGCCGCGTCAATCGAAACCTCGCGCGGCGCAGGCTACCGCTTCCGCGTGCCGGCGGCGGCGGAGACGGACGATCCCTCGCCAACGGTGTAACATCAGGTGTTTTGGATCCCCTCCTCCTAGTTTGTGTTCTCGCCAGCGCGTTGATGGCGTGCGGCGGGTGGCTCTACGCGCGCTACATCCGCCCGGCGCGCGCGTGGCGCGACATGGTGGCGACGCTGACCGCGCGCGTGCGCGAGCTGGAGCAGGAACGACGCGACGAAAGCTTTCATTTACACACCATCCTCGACCGGCTGACCGAGGGTGTGCTCATCGTCGATGGCGCGCAGAAAATCCGGCTCGTCAATCCGGGCCTGCGCGCGATGTTCGACTTCAGCGCGTCGCCGTTGAACCGCACGCCGCTCGAAGCATTTCGCCATCACGCCATTCACGCCACGGTGCGCGCGGCCCTCGCCGGCGACCAGCCGCAGGCGCGCACGGTGACGCTCGAAGTGCGGCAGGAAAACGGTCGTTACGTGGAAAAACATTTCCACCTCACAGCCACGAGTCTCGCGCCGGGCGGCGGCGCCATCGCGATTTTTCACGACGTGACCCAGCTCAAGGCGCTCGAAGCCGTGCGGCGCGATTTCGTGGCCAACGTTTCGCACGAGCTGCGCACGCCGTTGTCGATCCTTAACGGCTATCTCGAAACGTTGCTCGAACCCGAAGGTCTGCGGGACGAAACCGCCGTCCGGCGTTTCCTCGGTGTGATGTGGAAACACGGCCAGCGGCTCCAGCATTTGCTCGAAGATTTGCTGACGCTCGCTCGCTTGGAGAGCAACGGCACGCAGCCGGGAAAAAATCACGGCGCTGCGGCGGCGGCCCAGGATGGCGACGGCGTTCCGCCAAAGCCGCTCGTCGATTTGCGGGCCGTGCTCGTCGGCGTGGTCGAGCGGCTCGCGCCGGTGATCGCGCAAAAGAGCGCCAGCGTGCAGACCGAGTTCGCGGCGGACCTGCCGTTCATCGCAGCCGATGCCGGCCAGCTCGACCAAGTGTTTTTTAACCTGCTCGACAACGCGCTCAAATATGGCGAACGCACTACGGCCGGCGGCGGCGGCGCCGTCGCCGCTCCGCTGACCATGCGGCTCGTTGCGCGCCGCGTTCCTGCTTCCGCCGAGCCGGCGGCGGAGTCCGTGGAAATCCTCGTGACTGACAACGGCCCTGGCATCCCGCTGGCCGACCAGCCGCACTTGTTCGAGCGATTCTATCGCGTCCACAAAGATCGCTCGCGCGATGCCGGCGGCACGGGCTTGGGACTAGCCATCGTGAAGCACATCGTGCAGGCGCACGGCGGGCAAGTGAGCGTCGAGAGTCAGCCCGGCGCCGGCGCGACGTTCCGCGTGTGTTTGCCTTCTCAAACTTAATCCTAATCCTAATCCTATTCCTAATCCCTCTGCGCTCGCGGCGCGTGGCCAGCGCGCTGCCTCCGGCGGCAGATACTAAGATTAAGATTAGGATTAAGATTAAGCTTTCGGAGCAGGCGCATCCACGCCTTGAAACTGAACACAAACCACCGCCGACCCGATTTTTTTCTCCATGAATCCCGTTCCTTCTGCTGCTTCCACACCGCCGCCACCGCCGCTGGCCACTGATCCCATCGCCCTTGCGCTCGCCGAAGACCTCGGCGAAACGGGCGATGTCACCGTGCAATTTTTCGTGACTCCTGGCGCCACGGCGCGCGCGCGGATTTTCGCCAAGGAATCGGCTGTCGTCGCCGGAGCCACGGTCGCGGCCGAAACGTTCCGGCGGGTCGGTCCGACGCTGGCGGTGGAGGTGTTGCTGCCCGATGGCTCGCGCGCCGCGCCGGGCGACACGGTGCTGACCATCGCCGGGCCGGCCGGCGCGCTGCTCTCGGGCGAGCGCGTGGCGTTGAATTTTCTCCAACGCCTCTCCGGCGTCGCCACGCTCACGGCGCGATTTGTCGCGGCCACGCACGGGTTGCCGGTGAAAATCCTCGACACGCGCAAGACCACCCCTGGCTTGCGCGCGCTGGAAAAAGCGGCGGTGCGCGCCGGCGGCGGCACGAATCACCGGCTCGGCTTGCACGACATGGTCATGGTGAAAGACAACCATTTGCTCGCCGGCGTGGGTGCCGCGGAGCCGGCGGCGCTGCAAGCCGCCATCGACCGGGCGCGGGCGGCGCGACCTGGCATCGGCATCGAACTGGAGGCCGACACGTTGTCGCAGGTGGAGACGTTTCTCGCGTTGCGTGGCGTCGATTGGATTTTGCTCGATAACATGACGCCGGCGGCGATGTGCGAGGCGGTCGCGCAACGTGCGGCGCTGGGCAGCCGGGTGCGCTTTGAAGCCAGCGGCGGCATCAATCTGGAGACGGTGCGGGCGGCCGCGGAGAGCGGCGTGGATGCCATCTCGGTCGGCGCGCTGACGCACTCGGCGCGGGCGATTGATTTCTCGTTGGAATTTCTGCCCGGAGATGTCGTCGCCACGGTTTGATGAAGCCGCAGCGGACGACGCTCCACTGCATGCCGACGCCATCCACGCGCGGTTGCCGGCGGATCGACTGCTCGGGCGCGAGATCGTCGTCCTGGACGAAACAGGCTCGACCAATGATGAGATCGCGCGCGCGGCGAACGCCGCTGCGCCGGAGGGCTTGGTCGTGTTTGCTGAACGTCAGCGCGCCGGGCGTGGCCGGCAGGGACGGCGTTGGGAATCGCGTGCCGGCGTTGGGTTGTGGTTTTCGCTGCTGCTGCGTCCGCCTGGACAAATGTCGGGTTGGGCCGGACTTTCGCTCTGGGCGGCGCTCGGCGTGGCCGAGGCAGCGGAGACCGCGACCGGCGTTGTCGCAGAAATCAAATGGCCCAATGACGTGCTTGTCGCCGGCCGCAAGGTCGCCGGCATCCTCATCGAAACGCACGCTGGCAAAGCGCAAGACGGCGCCTTCGCCGTGGTCGGCATCGGTATCAACGTTGGCCATCGGCCCGATGATTTTTCATCGGAACTGCGCGACCGCGCCGGCTCACTGGCGCAATTCTCTCAGCGACCGGTGAACCGCCTCGCCTTGGCCAGCACCGTGTTAATGCGGTTGGACGCCAATTATCGGCTCTGGCAAAGCGCGCCCACCGAAATCGTGGCCGCGTGCAGCCGGCGCTGCTCACTCCGTGGGCGTCGCGTCCGCTCTCTGCTGCCCGGCGGACCGGAAGGCGTGGCGACGGGATTTGACGCGGCGGGGCAATTACTGCTGCGCGACGACGCAGGGCAACTGCACACGCTGGCCAGCGGCGAGTTGCAAACGCTTTGATCTATTCAGGTAATTGGCGGCCGCTTGCTGACAAACAAAACGCAAAACGGGCAGCCGGAAATTTCTCGGCTGCCCGTTTGCAGAATCAACGTTGCGGCAGGCGCAATCTCAGCACTCAGCGCCAGGCATAGCCACGCCGATAATAACACCGGCGTCCACGGTAGTAATAAACCCGGCGCGGCCCGCAGTAATAGCCGCCTCGATAGTATCCATAACCGCCACCGTAGTAAACGACTCCCGGCCCATAGTAAGGGTAGGGATAGCCGAAGAAGGGCACCGGCAACCCGATGTTGACAAACACCCGGGCATCCGCCTTGGGCGTCAGCCCAAAGAGGCAAAGACCGAACACCGCAACAAAGCAGAGGATGAGCTTTTTCATGGAAGAATTTGACGTGGTGAACCGACGCTTTATTCAACCATCCAGCGCTGCCGAAGTCGCGCAATTAATCGCGGACCCAAACGCGCCGCACGAAGTAGCCGTGCCGATACACACGAACCCAGTGCCCGCGACGATGGTGTCGCACGATGATGATTTCTTCCATCACGTAAACGCTGCCGTTGCCGACAGCGAGTGGCGAAGCAGCGGGTTGTGCTGCTTTGACTTGAGTGAACGCCCCGCAGCCCAAGGTTGCCAGGCCCGTTAAGAGAATGAGTTTGATTGACATCACCGCAATATCGCGGCGTCAGACGCCGGTGGATGTCTCGTCGAGATTTTGTTTCCGGCTCGCTCCGGGCGGCTTCTGATGGCGGACGAGGCCGCGGCAACACAGATCGCTGCCGATCCGCTCGTAGCGCGGTTCGAGCAGTGCCGCGCCTTCTCGGGGCTGCGCGTGTGCGCCGAGCACGGTCTGCGCGCCGGCAGCCAGCCGGGGAGCGAGGTAGAACGCGACCTCGTTGACGACGCCTTCGCGAAACGCCTGACCGAGCACTTCGCCGCCGCCTTCGATGAGCACGCTCGTGACGTGCCGGCGGCCGAGGTCGGCGAGCACTTCGCGCAAGGTTTGGTCCGCGGAATGACGGGCGCGGAAGACCAGCGTGCGCGCTTTCCATTCGTCGGTGAACACGTGCGCGTCAGCGGGCAAGTCGCCCGAGCGCGTGAGCACAACGCGCCAGGGTTGGCGGGGCGTTCCGGGCGCTGGTTGGCCCAACTCACGCACCGTCAGCCGCGGATTATCCGTCCGCACCGTGCCGGCGCCGACGAGGATGGCGTCCACGCAGGCGCGGAGCGTGCGGTGCGCGTGCGCGCGGGCGGCGGGGCTGGTGAGCCACGGGTCTTCGCCGGGCGCGCGATTGAGCCGGCCGTCGAGGCTGAGGGCGGCTTTGGCAATGACCCACGGCTGGCCGGTCACGATCCAATGATTGAATGCTCGGTTCAGTCGTGCGCACTCCGCGCCGAGCACGCCCGCGCGCACCTGGACGCCGGCGGTGCGTAAGAGCGTCAGGCCGCGGCCGGCGTGAGCTGGATTCGGATCGACCGCGCCGACGACCACGCGCGCGAGGTCGGCGTTCAGAATTGCCGCGGTGCAGGGCGGCGTGCGGCCGTGCGTCGAGCACGGCTCGAGGGTGACATAAAGCGTTGCGCCCGCCGCTGCGCGCGGATCGGACAACGCGCGCAAAGCCTCGATCTCGGCGTGCGGCTGGCCAGCGGCGCGGTGCCAGCCGTGGGCAAGAATGCGGCGGCCATCGGCGGACACGATCAATGCGCCGACCGCGGGATTCGGACTGGTGCGGCCGAGGCCGCGCGCCGCTTCGCGCAAGGCGAGCCGCATGTAACGGGCATCGTCCTGCCGCGCCGCCTGCTGCCGACTCGACGCCGGCTTTTTCGTGTGCGCCTCGCGGCCGCTCTTTCGCTGGGTGGGCATTTGGAATAATTTGCCGGCCCTGCTTCCTTCCCTCCCGCATGAACCTGCGCCAGAAACAGACCCTTTACCACGAACTGGCGCAATTTTTCCACGCCGGCATCGGCTTTTCCCAAGCCGTCGAGTCGCTGCTGGCCGAGACCGGACGCGGCGCGGTGCGGCGGGCGTTGGAGACCTTGCGTGACGCCGTGCGGGCGGGCGCGGACGTGCCCGCGGCGTTTGCGCGGCTGCGGCCGGCGGTCGGCGAGATGGAGCTGGCGATGCTGTCGGCGGCGGATCGCAGCGGGCGACTGGAGGAAGCGCTGAATTATCTCTCGACCTATTTTCAACAAATCAGCGAAGTGCGAGCGGGCATTGCGAAGCAGGTGCTCTGGCCGGTCGTGCAACTGCACCTCGGCGTCTTTCTGCTCGCGCTGCCGGTCTTGCTGGCGGCCAATGGCGGGACGGGCGCGTATCTTCGCCAAACCGTCGGGTTCCTGCTCGTGCTCTATCTCGTCGTGGCTGTCGTGCTTGGGCTGGCGCTCGGGCTGCTGCGCTTGGGCGGCCGTTCGGCCGCGATGGATCAAGTTCTGAACGCTCTGCCGCTGCTCGGCCGGGTGCGCCGCAACCTCGGGCTGGGGCGGTTTTGCGCCGTTTATGAAATGCAGCTCAGCGCCGGGGTGAATGTGATGGACGCCTTGCAAGCCGCGGCCCGTGCCAGCCGCGGCGCCGCCTTGCAAGCCGCGGTCGCGCGCGCGCTGCCGGCGGTGCGCGCGGGCGAGCAGGTCGGCCCCCAACTGGCGGCCAGCAAGGCGCCGCTGCCCTCGCCGCTCCTGCGGGCGTTGCGCTTGGGCGAGGAGACCGGGCGGCTCGACGTGGAACTGCGAAATTGGGCGGCGTATTATCAAAAAGCCGCTGTGGGCGGCATCGACGCGCTCAGCCGCTGGTTGCCGCGGCTCATTTATTTGCTGATCGCCGGCTATCTCGGCTATCGCATCGTGGCGACTTACGCCGGCGTTTTGGATAGTTACCGCGGTTTGATGGAGGACTGAAACGCGGTCGGGAAGCGACATGATGTCGCTTTATAAAATCTGTCCACAAATCGCCTGTCTATGCGACAATGTGTCTCTATATACATTGGTGCTTGGTTTTTTTGAAATCGAGCAAGCTGCTGAATTTCATATAGATGTGAATTCGGAAGTCCATCGGATTTTCTGGCATGTCGGCAGCTTTATATTGGCCCGTCAGGCTCGCAGCAGCACTGGCATTCCATTTAAAAAACACCAACAGAACTATGAACATTATCCGTTATCAAACTCCCTCCGCGGTGGCTCCGGTCCTGCCGCGGTTGTCGGGACTTTCCGCGCTCTCCAGCGAGATGGACCGCTTGTTCAGCGCCTTCCCGTTTTTCGGCGGGAGCGAAGAGCGCTTTGAAGGCTGGCAGCCAGCCGTGGACCTGTATCACGATAAGGACAGCGTCCTCGTGCGCGCCGAACTGCCCGGCATGAACAAGGAAGACATCCACGTCTCCTTGCACGAAGACGTGCTGACGCTCTCCGGCGAACGCCGCCAGGAAAAGTCGCACAACGAAAAAGGCAATCTGCGCAGCGAGCGTTACTTCGGCAAGTTCGAGCGCCGCTTCACCTTGCCGGTGCGAGTGGACTCCCGCCGGGTCGCCGCCAGCTATGAAGACGGCGTGTTGACCGTCACTCTGCCCAAAGCCGAAGAGGCCAAGCCGCGGCAGATCGAAGTAAACGTGAAGTAATCCATCTTTACCAAAAACCACCATACGTCAGAAAACCAACTCCTATGGAAAACCAAAATTCTACTGACACAATGACGGTGCCTGCCGAACAACAGCAGTCACAACAACACAACGGCAATGGCCAGCCGCAGCAGTCGCAGCGGCGGAGCGCCAACGCGTTCCTGCGTCCGCGCACCCACATCGTCGAAACGGGCGATGGCTACACGCTGCAAGTCGAATTGCCCGGCGTGAACAAGCACGGCCTCGAAATCACGGTCGAAAATGGCGAGCTGACCATTGTCGGCCGGCGCGAGCCGTTCCAGACCGAGGCCGAATTGGTCTATCGCGAATCGCGCACGGCGGACTTCCGCCGCGCCTTCGAGCTGGATCCGAGCATCGACACCACGCGCATCGCGGCCCGCCTGGAGCAAGGCGTGTTAACGCTCGATCTGCCCAAGGCCGAGGCAGCCAAGCCGCGCCGGATCGAAGTGGCCGTAGCGTAAATCTTGCCTGCGACTAGCATAGGTCGAAAAGCGACTCAAAATTAGCCCGCGAATCTTCGGATTTGCGGGCTTTTTTGTGCCCAAAATAATCGTCAAAATCGTGGCGTTTTCCCTCGCTAAACGGCCGCTTTCTGCTACCTTTTTCGGCTGCGGCAAAGCGGCATTTCTCAATAGTTTATGGCAACCAAAACCTCCGACGAAAAACTCTCCACCGAAGTCAAACTCCCCGGCCTGAAAACCAGCAAGGAACTCGACCTCGCCATCCAGCAGATCGCCAAGGATTACGGCGAAGGCGCCATCATGCGCCTGGGCGACAAGAAGACGATGGACGTGGAAACCATCCCCACGGGCAACATCCTCATCGACCGCGCGCTGGGCGTCGGCGGGCTGCCGCGCGGGCGCGTGGTGGAAATCTTCGGGCCGGAAAGCTCGGGCAAAACGACGCTGACGTTGACCCTCATCGCGCAGGCGCAAAAGCGCGGTGGCCTGGCGGCGTTCATCGACGTGGAGCACGCGCTCGATCCGATCTACGCGCGCAAGCTCGGCGTCAACGTGGACGATCTCCTCGTCTCCCAGCCCAGCTCGGGCGAAGAGGCATTGCGCATCTGCGAAACGCTCGTGCGCTCGAACGCGCTGGACGTGATCGTGATCGATTCCGTCGCCGCGCTGGTGACGCGACAGGAACTCGAAGGCGAGATCGGCGACTCGACGGTTGGCGCGCAGGCGCGCTTGATGAGTGCGGCGTTGCGCAAGCTCACGTCGTTGATTTCCAAAGCGAAGACGATGGTGGTCTTCACCAACCAGATCCGCGAAAAGATCGGCGTGATGTTTGGCAATCCCGAGACGACGCCGGGCGGCAAGGCGCTGAAATTCTACGCCTCGGTGCGCATCGACATCCGGCGCATCGGCGCCATCAAGCAGACCGACGGCACTGTGACCGGCAACCGCACGAAGATCAAAGTGGTGAAGAACAAGGTCGCGCCGCCGTTCACCGAAGCGGAGTTCGACATCATGTATAACGAGGGCATCTCGTCCACCGGCGCGTTGCTCGACCTGGCCATCGAGAAAGGCGTGATGGAAAAGCGCGGCTCGTGGATTTCCTACAAGGGCACGCAGTTCGCCCAAGGCCGCGACGCCGCGAAGGAAGTGCTCAAGCGCGACGAGGAAGTTTACAAAGACGTGGAAGCGGCGGTGCTCGAGGTGCTCGCTGCGGACAAGAAGTAACGAAGCTGTCCCGGCTTAAAAAAGAGAAGCGGTGCGCTCGGCAGATGGTTGCCGGGGCACCGCTTTTCTTTTTGCCTGCGAGCGCGGTTCAGAGCCTGCCCATCAGCGCGAGGATGATGACTATCAGCAGAATCAATCCCAAGCCGCCACTGGGAAAATAGCCCCAACTCCGGCTGTGGCCCCAGGTGGGCAGCGCCCCAACCAAAAACAGGATCAACAGGACGATGAGCACGGTGGAAAGCATAGTTGCTTGGTATTTCGCAAATGCCTGCTGCTCCGGCCGTGCTGCCGCACGCAGCTAAGGTCCGAGCACGACGAAGGAACGCGCCCGTTCGCGGATGATCGACACCGTCACCCGCCTGCCTGCCGGCAGCGCACTGGCGGCGCGGCGAAAATCGGCGGTCGAGCGGATTTCCTGGCGATTGATTTCCTCGATCACGTCGCCGGGCTGCAAGTCATCGCTCGCAGGCGAATCCTGGCTCACGCCCGTGACCACGACGCCGCCAACATTGCCTGGCAAGGCCAGTCGCCGCGACAACGCGGGCGTCAGGTCAGTGACTTCCACCCCAGCCAGCACGCCGTTGCCCACCGCATTGTTGTCGTTATCGCCGCCGCTCCCGCCGCCGCCTTGGCGCGGCTGGTTCGACGCCTGCGCACTGCGCGATTGCTCGACGATCTCGGCGTTGGCGGTCTCCGTGCGACCGTCGCGCACGTATTCAATCGGCACGCTGGTATTCACAGCCACTTCGGCGACGGCCCGCCGCAGGTCGGCCACGGTTTTAATCACCCGGCTGTTGAATTTTTGGATGAAATCGCCCGCCTTCAACCCAGCCTTGTCCGCCGGCGAGCCGTTGGCCACGCCCTCGATCAACGCGCCGAGTTCGCTCGGCAATTTCATCTGCTTCACGGCCGCCTGGCTCAGCGGCGTCGTGCGCAACGTCACGCCGAGAAAGCCGCGCACCACGCGGCCGTTTTTCACAAGGCTGTCGAGCACCCGGCGGGCGACGTTGGCCGGGATCGCGAAGCCGACGCCCTGGAAGCCGCCGCTCTGGCTGTAAATCGCCGCGTTGATGCCGATGAGTTCGCCCGCGACGTTGATGAGCGCGCCGCCGCTGTTGCCCGGATTGATCGCCGCGTCGGTCTGGAAAAATTCGTTGAGCGACTCCGCGCCAATCGAACGGCCCTTGGCGGAAATGATGCCTTGCGTCACGGTTTCTTCGAGGCCGTAGGGATTGCCCACGGCGAGCACGGTTTCGCCGACCTCGACCTTGTCGGAATCGCCGAAGGAAATCGGCGCGATGTCTTTGTTCTCGATCTGCAATACCGCGAGATCGGTCGCCGGATCCGTGCCGATGAGCTTGGCCTTTTCGCGCCGGCCGTCGGACAATTCGATTTCAAATTGGTCCATGTTTTCCACGACGTGATTATTCGTGACGATGTGGCCTTCCTTGGTCACGATGACGCCGCTGCCGAGCGCCCGTTGCGCCACGCCGCTCTCATCGCCGTTGCCACCGCCGCCGTTGCCCGGCCCGCCGCGTCCGCCGCCGAAGAAATGGCGAAAGACCGGGTCGTTCAACATCTGCCGTTGCTGCGGCGGCAGGCTGCGCGTCGTCGTGATGCTGACCACCGAGGGCACGACGGCTTTGGCCAGGGCAATGCGTTGCCGGCTCATCGCGGCGAGCGCGTCAGTGCTCTTGAGATCGAGCGTCGGACTTTGCGCCAGCGTGTAAGTGCCGCCGCCGCCGCCGAACAACGAGCCGCCGTTGCGCAGACCGATTTGCACGGTGCCGCCAGTGCGCAGCGTGTTCCAGACATTCAGGCCGACCAAAGCGCCGGCGAGCAGCAGGAGAAAAAGGAACAGTCCAAAGAAGCGTTTCATAAACAATGGGTTTTGTATCCGCAGCGGATTTTTAAAACTTAGTCTTAATCGTAATCCTAATCTTAATCCTCTGCGCTCGATAGAACTCAACACTGCCTCCGGCGACGGAGATCAAGATTAAGATTAGGATTACGATTAAGACTAAGTGGGAGAGAGGCAGGAAGCAAAAGGCGCTCTGCCGCGCGCAAGCTCAACTCACTTGCGCCAGCAACAACTTGCGGCTTTCGACAAGGTAACGTCGAAAACGTTGATTCTCCGCCGCCGCCAGCTCCGGGTCGCGCGCGAAAATTTCCCGCGCCGCGGCACGCGCCGTTTTCATCAGCTCCGCGTCGTCGATCAAATTACCGAGCTTCAGCGGCGGCAGGCCGCTCTGCGCCGTGCCGAGCAGGTCGCCGGGGCCGCGCAGGCGCAGGTCGGCTTCCGCGATTTTGAAGCCGTCGCTCGTCTCTTCCAGCACGCGCAATTTTTCCATTGCCTCCGGTGTGGCTTCCTCGCCGGTGATGAGCACGCAATACGATTTGTGCTCGCCGCGGCCGATGCGCCCGCGCAGTTGGTGCAGTTGCGCGAGGCCAAAGCGCTCGGCGTTTTCAATCAACATCACGCTCGCGTTTTTCACGTCGATGCCGACCTCGATCACCGTCGTCGCCACGAGCGCGCGGATGTCGCCGGCGCGGAATTGCTGCATGATCGCGTCCTTCTCGTCCGGCGGCACGCGCCCGTGCAAAAGCGCCGTGCGATGCGGCGCGAGCAGCGTGCGCCAATGCTCGAAACGCGCCGTCGCCGCCTTCGTCGCCGGGCCGAGCTTGTCGCTTTCTTCCACGAGCGGGTAAACGATGTAAGCCTGCCGGCCGGCGTCGAGTTGCGCGCGCAAAAACGCCGCGGCATCGGGCAATTTCGACTCCGGCCGCACGCCCGTGATGACCTTGCCACGACCGACCGGCAGTTCGTCCAAAACGGATACGTCAAGGTCGCCATAGACCGTGATCGCCAGCGTGCGCGGGATCGGCGTGGCGGTCATCACGAGCACGTCGGGCGCGGCGCGCTGGCCGCCGCTTTGCGCGAGCGCCGCGCGCTGGAGCACGCCGAATTTGTGCTGCTCGTCGATCACCGCGAGTCCCAGCCGCGGCGGCGGATTTTTATCAAAAAGCAACGCGTGCGTGCCGACGTAAATCTGCGGCGGCGCGCCTTGGAAAAATTCGGCAAAATCGCCGCCGAGCGTTTCCTCGCGCCGCGCGCCCGTGCGCAACGCCAGCCGCACGCCGAGCGGCTCCAGCCAGCGGCGGAAAACGAGAAAATGTTGCTCCGCCAAAATCTGCGTCGGCGCCATCAACGCCGCCTGAAAACCGGCCTCGACGCACAGCAGCATCGCCGCGAGCGCGACGAGCGTTTTGCCCGCGCCGACGTCGCCTTGCAGCAGACGATTCATCGGCCGCGGCGCGGCGAGATCCGCGCGGATTTCCGTGATGGCGCGCGCTTGCGCGGCGGTGAGTGGGAAGGGCAGCGAGGCGAGAAATTTTTCCAACAACGCGCCGTGCCCCGCGTGGTTTTCGCCGAGCTGCGCCGTGGACTGCGCGCGGCGCGCGGCGATGACGAGCTGCAGCGCAAAAAATTCCGTGAGCACCAAGTGCTGCCGCGCCGCGCGCAGCTCGCTTTCGTCCGCCGGAAAATGAATCCACTGCAACGCGACGCCGCGCGGCCACGGGTCCAGCGTTCGCGGCAGCGGCGTGTCGAGCTTGTCGAGTTCGACTCGCTGCAACGTCTGGTAAATCAGCCGCCGCAACACGCGCTGACTCAGCCCTTCGGTCGTCGCGTAGATCGGCGTGATGCGGCGCAAATGGACAAGTCGTTCCTCCTCTTCGGCTTCCGGGTTGCCTTCGAGAATTTCAAACTCCGGATGGTCGATGACGATGTCCCGGCCGCGCGCCTTCGGCTTGCCGTAAACGACGAGCCGCTGGCCGTGCGCGACGGTTTTTTGCACGTAAAAAAGATTGAACCAACGCACTACCAGCCGCGCCGCCAGCGCGTGCCCGCTCGGCTCCTGCAACGTCGCTTCAAACAACGTCCGGCCCCGGCCAAAGCGTTTGGTCTGCGTGCCGACGACGACGCCGCAAACGCACACCGGCCGCTCGCCCGGCTGCGTCGGAAAATTCTCGAACTGCCGCCGGTCTTCGTAACGCCGCGGGAAGTGCGCGAGCAGATCGCCGACGGTAAAGATTTCCAGCCGCGCACAAGCCTTCGCCCGCACCGCGCCGAGGCCCGGCACATCAGTCAACGGCTGGTCGAGAGTGAGCGGCGCGGCGCTCGCTGGATCACTTGCGGTAAGCATCTCGACGATGGCGGACGGCTCGAATTTCGATGCGCTGATCGGCATCAAAGAGTTCGTAAGAACCAGCCGAAACGCCGATGCCTGTTCGCTGGAGCGCGTGATTAGGCATCCGGCGGCGTAACATAGAGCGTGCCTGACTCGTAATAAAAGAGGCTGCCATCGGGACCGACGAACTCCAAGTTCGGGGTGTCGTATCGCTCGACGACGGGAATAGACATGCCAGCGATGGGACCAATGCCAACCGCGTGACCGTGATCGGGATAAGCAAGTTCAGGCTCACGAGCCACCCGCTTCCAAGTGGCAGTATCGAACACCCCGCGCCCAGCGTGAGAGACGGTCAGCAAAAACCGGCCGCTCGGATCGAAGCCCGCCGCTACCAACCCGCCGATGAAAAGATGCACAGGCATGAAGTCGAGGGCGCTTAACTAATCTTTTAGTAAGCCGCCGCGCTTCAATTCAGCAATCACCTCTTCCAACGGAACCGTCGGTTCGCCTTTACGTTCGGCGAGCGCAGCCAGGTCGTGCAAATCTTCGAGCAATTCCTCGTATTCTTCGATGGAGAGCAATACCGCCGTCTTGTTGCCATTGGCATCCACTACGAATTGCGGCGCGAGCGACATGGAAAAAATGTAAGCGACAGAAAAAAATTGTCGAGCCGGGAACGGCGCGAGCCAGCCGCGACCCCAAGTTGATTTGCTCGCGTGCTCATTCCGCCGTCCGCAGCGCCTGGATTTGCACTTGCAGCGTCGTCTCGCCGCGGAATTCGTTTGGCTCGATTTGGAAGGCGACATCCCACGGCGCTGGCGGCAGCGCGTCCGCGGCGGCGTTGAAAAAAATGGCGGGGATCGCGGGACGCCAGCGCGCTTGTTCGCTTGTGCGCGAACTTGCAAACCCAGCCTGGCGCAACTGGAATTTCAGATGCTTCTCTTTCAGGACGCGCGGCGGGCTGAGCGGCACGACGCCGCGGGCCAGGAATAGTGGACGCGCATTGCCCATGCCGAAGGGCTGGAGCAGTTCGTGCGCGGACAGGAAATCGGCGTCGAGTTCGTCCAGCGACAGCTCCGCGTCGAGGCGCAGGCGCGGCTGGAGCTGCTCGTCCGTCAGGAGACCGCGCGCGGTCGCGTGAAAGAGTTGCGCGAACTCGGCGAAGGCCGCTTCGCGGATCGACAAACCGGCGGCCATCTCGTGCCCGCCGTGCCTGTCGAGCAGGTGCGCGCAGGCGTTGAGCGCGGCCACGAGCGACAAGCCTTCGATGGAACGTCCGCTGCCTTTGCCGACGCCGTTTTCATCGAACCCGATTACCAGCGCCGGGCGATGGTGCGCGCGCACGAGCCGGCCGGCGACGATGCCGATGACGCCCGGATGCCAGCCGCGCTGGCCGAGCACGATGGCGGCGTGCGCGTGCGGGAAATTTTCCAGCGCCGCCAGCATCGCCTCGGCTTCGAGCACGGTGCGTTGTTCGACTTCCTGACGCTCGCGATTTTGTGCGTTGAGGGCTTCGGCGAGTTCGCGCGCGCGGTCGGCGTCGTCGGTTAATAATAATTCCAACGCCGCCTGCGCGGTGCCGAGCCGGCCGGCGGCATTCAGGCGCGGCGCGAGGCGGAAGCCGATGTCGGCGGGCTTGAACGGCGGGCGCACGCCGGCAACCGCGACTAGCGCGCGCACGCCGGGCCAGCGCGACGCGGCGAGCGTGCGCAAGCCGCGGCGCACGAGCACGCGATTTTCGCCGACGAGCGGCACGATGTCGGCCACGGTGCCGAGCGCGGCGAGGTCGAGAAAATCTTTCAAATCAAACGCCGGTAGCGGGCGCGCTTTCAACAGCGCGTGGCACGCTTTGAACACCAATCCGGCGCTGCAAAGATAATGATAATCGGCGCCGAGTTTCGGATTCACCAAAGCCACGCACGGCGGCAAATCGTGCGCGCCCGGCTCGTGGTGATCGAAGATGAGCACGTCCACGCCGTTCGCTTGCAGCCGCGCGATTTCGCGCGTCGAAGTCGTGCCGCAATCGACGGCGACGAGCAGTTGCGGCGCGTGCTCGGCGACGCAGCGCGCGACGCCTTCCGCGCTCAGTCCGTAGCCTTCCTCGATGCGCGCGGGCAGGAAGCAGGCAACCCGCGCGCCGTAGGCCGCGAGCAGCCGCGCGAAGAGCGTGAGCGAGGTGACGCCGTCCACGTCGTAATCGCCGTAGAGCACGATTTTTTCGCCACGTTCCAACGCCAGGCCGAGCCGCGCGATGGCGGCGGCCATGCCGGGCAGCGCGAAGGGGTCGCCGAGCAACCCGAGTTTTGGAAAAAGAAAATCGGTCGCCGCTTTCGCGTCGCGGTGGCCGCGTTGCGCGAGCACGAGCGCGAGCGGCGCGGGCAGGTTGAGCGCGTGCGCCAGCGCGCGGGCGGCTTCGCGCGTGGCGTCGTCCGGCGCGGCCAAGGTCCAGCGCGGAAGCTGTCGGGCAGGCGGGGGAGCGGACGGCGTCACGAGGGTGTTCTTATTGACATTAATAAAGGCGGCGTAGAGTGCGGACAAGGCGCAGGACACTTTCTCCTTGCCAGCCTGAGCCGAGGGCGCCCGAGCGCGGCTGCCGCGATTCCGGTTGCCAGACGCGGGAAACTTTGCCACACTGCGGGCGTGAACGTGATCGCAGGCGCAAATTTTTTCCGGACGCCGTTGGCTCCGTCCCAGGCTGCTTCCAGCCTGTTGAGCCGACTTGCGCTCCCGCTGCTCCTGCTCGGGCTAGCGACCCATTAAATCACTCTTCTCACACCAAATCTTTTTCTCTTTTCGGCCCGGCAAACCCACGTCGTGGTCTGTCCTTTTCGCCTGTCCGAGCGCGGCCCGTCGTGGCTGCCGGCGGCAACCTTCGCAGTTTAGTTTTTTTAAAACCAATCCCATCCGTTACTTCAAAAATCTCCTGTTATGTCCGATAAAGTTATCATCTTCGACACCACCTTGCGCGACGGCGAACAGTGTCCGGGCGCGTCCATGAATTTGCGCGAAAAAATGGAAGTCGCGCGCCAGCTCGCGCGGCTCAACGTCGATGTCATCGAGGCCGGTTTCCCGTGCATTTCCGACGGCGATTTCGAGGCCGTGCGGCAGATCGCCACCGAGGTGCGCGGACCGATCATCGCCGGTCTCGCGCGCTGCGTGGCGGGCGACATCGACGCGGCCGGCGCGGCGGTGAAACCGGCCGGCGAACGCGGGCGCATCCACGTCTTTTTGGCCACGTCAAAAATCCATCGCGAACACAAGCTGCGCAAAGCGCACGAAGAGATTGTCCGCCTCGCCGTCGAGGGCGTGCGGCGCGCGAAGTCGCTCGTGCGCGACGTGGAATTTTCGCCCGAAGACGCCTCGCGCACGGAGCCGGAATTTCTGGCCCAGGTCGTCCAGGCCGCCATCGAAGCCGGCGCGACGACGGTGAACATTCCCGACACCGTCGGCTTCGCCGTGCCCGAGCAATTTGGCGCGCTCATCCGCTACTTGCGCGACAACGTGAAGAACATCGCCGACGCCATTATTTCCGTGCATTGCCACAACGACCTCGGCCTGGCCGTGGCGAATTCGCTGGCCGCCGTGCAGGCGGGCGCGCGGCA
Source organism: Verrucomicrobiota bacterium (assembly GCA_019241085.1). Lineage (GTDB taxonomy): Bacteria > Verrucomicrobiota > Verrucomicrobiia > Chthoniobacterales > SZAS-18 > JAFAXH01. Next base: position 31,953 of record JAFAXH010000017.1, read on the forward strand.
GGTCGAGGGCACGATCAACGGCATCGGCGAGCGCGCCGGCAACGCGGCGTTGGAAGAGGTCGTCATGGCGCTGAAAACGCGCGGCGATTATTTCGGCGGCGTGAGCACGGGCGTGCAGACGCGCGAGATTTTGAAAAGCTCGCGGCTCATCGCGCGCATGAGCGGACTGTTCGTGCCGCGGTCAAAAGCCATCGTCGGCGAGAATGCGTTCGCGCATTCGTCGGGCATTCATCAGGATGGGATGCTGAAAAATCGCACGACCTACGAAATCATGGAACCGCAGGACGTGGGCTGGGGCGACACGGAGCTGCCGTTGACCAAACACAGCGGACGCGCGGCGATGGTCAACCGCCTGGCGCACCTCGGCCACGAGCATCTCTCCGACGCGGAGGTTGGCGACATTTTCCGCCGGTTCAAGGAAATCGGCGACCGCAAAAAATTCGTCTATGACGACGACCTCGCCGCCTTGGTCGAAGACGCGACGCTCGGCGGCGGCAGCGACACGTTCGATCTCGATTACATCCACGTCACCAGCGGCACAACGACCGTGCCCACGGCGACCGTGCGGCTGCGCCGGCGCGGCGGCAACGCGAGCGGGACGAACGGCGACAACGCGGAGGAAACCTTGCAAGACAGCGCGCCCGGCAACGGCGCGGTGGACGCGGCGATGAAGGCGATTGACCGCATCCTCGGCTACCAGGGGCATCTCGTGGAATACCACGTCCAGGCCGTCACCGGCGGCAAAGACGCGCTGGGCGAGGTGACTTTGAAGGTCGATTTCGGCGAGGGCAAATTGCTCACCGGCAAAGGCGCGAGCACCGACGTGATCGAGGCGAGCGCGCGGGCGTATCTGAACGCCGTCGGCCGCGTCGCGCAAAAACGCCGGCAGAGCCGCGCAGGCGATCTCGGCGAAGCCAGCGAAGAACCGCTCGCCGCGCAGACGCCGTAGGAAAAAATCAGCAGCGGGCTGCCTGGCGCTTCGCGCCGCCGCTGCTCCCTTCCTTTGTCATCCCGAGCGCAGTCGAGGGACCTCTTGCTATTTGCCTTGGCTCGCAAGACACCGTGCCGGTAATTCGTGTAATCAACCGAGCCAGACAGTCAGCAAGCGATCCTTCGACAAGCTCAGGATGACAAGGAAGTAACCCGCCGCGAAAAAAAATTCAGTCGGCGCACCCTGTCGTGCTTTTTCGCAACGTCACGCTCGTCCTGCCCGACGCGCTCCGGCCCGCCGCGTGGCTACGCGTTGCCGACGATGGGAAGATCGTGGCGTTCGGCGAAGCCGGCAGCGTCCCGCCCGCGCCTTGGCCGGACGAAGAAATCATCGAAGGCCGCGCCGGCGATTTGCTCGCGCCCGGTTTCATTGATGCTCACGTCCACGGCGCGCTCGGTTGCGATGCGATGAGCGCGACTGGCGATGTCTTTAAAAAAATCTGCCGCTTCCACGCGGCGGTCGGCGGGACGACCGCGCTCGCGCTGACCAGCGTGGCGGCGGCGGACGGCGATTTGTTTCGCCTGCTCGACGCGGCGCGGGATTTTCGGGCAACGCAAACGCCAGGCGAAGGCGCGCGCCTGCTCGGCGTTCACGTTGAAGGTCCGTTCTTCGCCGCGACCAAAGCCGGCGCGCATCGCCGCGAATTTTTGCGCGCGCCGAATCCGGCCACCGACTCGCGCTGGCTCGCGCGCCACGCCGATGTCATCACGCAACTGACCCTCGCGCCCGAGCTGCCCGGCGCGCTCGCGCTGCTCGACGCGTTGCGCGCGCAAAACATCCTCGCCAGCGCCGGCCACAGCGAAGCGACCGACGCCGAGCTGTCCGCCGCGCACGCGCAGCACGGGCTGCGGCACGTCACGCATTTGTTCAACGCCATGTCGAGCGCGCAACGCCGCGGCGCGTATCGCGTCGCCGGCCTCGCCGAATGGGCCTTGAGCGAACCCGGCGTGCGTTGCGAACTCATCGCCGACGGCCATCACGTTTCGCCCACGCTCCTGCGCCTCGCCCATCGCGCGAAAGGCGCCGATAACCTTTGCCTCGTCACCGACGCCACCGCCGGCGCGGGCTTGCCCGAAGGCGCGCGCTACTCGCTCGGCGCGCTCGCTTGCGAAGTGCGGGACGGCGTGGGTTTCACCAAAAATTTCGACGGCGCCGTGGCGCTCGCCGGCAGCACGGCGACGATGCTGCGTTGCGTGAAAAATATGATCTCGCTCGCCGGCGTCCCGCTCGTCGAAGCCGTGCGCATGGCGACGCTCACGCCCGCCCGCGCGCTGGGCCTCGCGCACCGTTGCGGCCAGCTCGCGCCCGGCTTGGACGCCGACCTCGTGTGGCTGTCGGCGGAGTTGGAATTGCGCGCGACTTACGTGCGCGGCCGGCGCATCTTGGGAGAGGTTGCAGCGATTTGAATAAGCGCGCGATTCGCTTACGAGTTTCCCGATGGCCGGCACCGACGACAACGTCAACGACGACGCGATCTTGCCGCCATCATCATCATCGCTGCCGCCCGGCGTCGCAACCGGCCTTTGCTTTGGCCGCTACGAAGTCCTGCGCACGGCCGCCGGCCTGCTCCTTGAACTCGGCCGCGGCGGCATGGGCGTGACTTACAAGGCGCGCGATCCCGAGCTGGGCCGCGTCGTGGTTTTAAAAGTCATCAACGCGCTCCTGCTCGGACACGACCCGCAAAACCGTGCCCGCTTCCGCCGCGAAGCGCGCTCGGCGGCGCGCATCCATCATCCGCACGTCGCCACGGTCTTCGACATCGGCGAGGCGCGCGGGGAGGACTATTATGTGATGGAATTTGTCGAGGGCGAAAACCTCCTCCACCGGCTGCAGCGCGACGGTTCGCTCAACGCGCGCGCCACCTTGCGCGTCGCCCGGCAGGTCGCGCAGGCGCTCGCTGCCGCGTGGGAACAGCGCGTCGTCCACCGCGACATCAAGCCGGCGAATCTCATGGTCGTGCGGCGTCCGGCCGAGCGCGAGGCGCAGGAGGGAATGCTCATCAAGGTCGTCGATTTCGGCCTGGCCAAGGCATTGGTCACGCCGCGTTCCTCCAGTGCTGCCGCGGTGGACGACCACGACGAAGTGACGCTGACGACGACCACGCGGCCGGCGCACCTTTCCTACGAATACGCCAGCCCCGAGCAGATCGAAGGCCGGGAACTCGACATCCGCAGCGACCTTTACAGTCTCGGCGTCACGCTCTGGCATTGCCTCACCGGCAAATCGACCTTTGGCGCCTTGCCGCCCGCGCGTGCGACGGTCGCGCACCTGGAAAAGCCGCCGCCGTTCGACGAACTCCGCGCCGTGGCGGCGCCGGGGGCGTTCGTCGATTTTCTGGACTGCTTGTTGCAAAAAGAGCCGGAGGATCGGTTCGCCACGCCCGAGGCGGCGCTCGAAGCGCTCGTCCTCGTCGAGCGCGAAGTGCAAAGCGAATCTTCCTTGCCGCCGCTGCTGGGACGTTCGGTGGCGCGTCTGCCGGGCCGGGGTTCATCGTCGCTCTCGCCGTCGTCGCCGGTGTTGCTGCCGCGCCGCGAATCGTCGGCAGTTGTTCCGCAGCGGCGGTCAGCGGAATCCATCGCGCCTGCGGGCGGTGGCGACGCGCTCACGGCGGCGGAGTTGCTGCGTCAGCGCGGCAAGCTGTCGCTGGAGGAAACGTTGATTTTGCTCGAAGCGCTCGCGCCCGCCGTGGATGCCGTCCGGCGGGCGGACGACCCGAGCGTGCCCGATCTCGATCCGGCGCAAGTCGCCTTCCGGCCAATTGTCGCGCCGCAGCTGCCAGCCACGGACGCGGAGACAGCGCCGGCGACAGTTTCCTTGGCCGGCCCGGTGAGCGACTGGCCGGAGTTCGTGGTGGAACTGCGCTCGACGCTGGGTCTGACTTCGACCGCGCCGTTGCTGGCGGATGTCACCCAGCCGCCGCTCCGCCCGGCAGGCGACGCCGTCGTGCGGCTGGCCGCGTTGGTTTATGAATTGCTCGCCGGCCAGGCGCCGCCGGCACCGCCCGACGCGGCGTATCGGCCGCTGGCGCTCAACGAGCCGGTCAACGCCGTGTTGCCCCGCGCCTTGGCCGGGCGCGGGAGCGAACGCTTTGCCACCGCCGCCGATTTCGCCGACGCCTTGCGCACCGTCGCGCGAGCCGACGGCGGGCGGCGTCGCGCATTGCCGCTGGCGTCGGCGGCTGCCGTTTCTGAGGCTGACAATTCAATGGCTGCGTTGTCATCGTCGCAACCCTCGGCTCCCAGCGCACGGACGCCGCCGCGCCCCCAAAAAGTTGCCACTGACTCCGACGGTCCGGCCATCGGCGCGTTTGAAAGTCTGCGGTTGCGTCAACTGCGACATGCGCGCAATCGCCGCCGTCGCCGCTGGCTGGCGCTCGCCCTCGCCGCGCTGCTGGTGGGAGGAGGATTTGCCGCGTGGGAAAACCGGCATTCCTCCGCTTTCCCCCAATGGTGGCGCGACCTGCTCGCGGGATCGCTGCTGCCGCGTTGGCGCTCGGCGTCGCCGGCACCGTCGTTGCCATCTTCCTCACCGCCGCGCTCCGCGCCGTCCGCGGCTCCGTCGTCCACTGCCGCCGAGCCGTCGGCGACGTTGGCAGCCAAAGACCTCGCCGACGCGCGCGCCGCCATGACGCGCGCGGATTATGAAGCAGCGTGGAAATTTTATCAGGACGCACTGAAAAAAGACCCGGCTTCCCCCGAGGCCCGGCTCGGGCTGGATGGATTGCGCCGGCTCGCGGCGGATTGTGCTGCGAAGGGCTTGGCCGCGGAAGCGACGGACCCCTTCACCGCCGCGCAAAACTACCGCGTCGCCGCCAGCCTGGGCAACGCCGCCGGCTGCGCCGGTCTCGGCATGATGCACGCGGAGGGGCGCGGCGGTTTGCCCAAGGACGAAAGCAAGGCCGTCGAGCTTTTCCGCAAAGCCGCCGAAGGAGGCAGCGTCCGCGGCCAGGTGAGCCTCGGCGTGATGTATGAACGCGGTCGCGGCGGTTTGCCGAAGGACGAGGTCAAAGCAGCCGAGATTTACCGGCAAGCTGCCAACAATGGCGACGCCTCCGGCCAGGTGAATTTGGGCGTGATGTATGCCCAAGGGCGAGGCGGATTGATGAAAGATGAAATCCGCGCCGTTGATCTCTACCGCAAAGCCGCCGCGCAAGGCAATGCCTTGGGCCAGGCGTATCTCGGCGAGTTGTATGAACTGGGCCGTGGCGGCCTGCCGAAGAACGAAGCTAAAGCCGTGGAACTCTATCGCCAAGCCGCCGCGCAAGGCGATGAGTTCGCGAAGTCCGCGTTACAACGGCTGGGGAAGGGGAGATAAGCCAGCGGAAGCTTCACCACCAAGGCGCCAAGACGCGAAGTAGTTGAGAGTTGAGAGCCAGCAAGCCGGAGCCGCCGCGCGAGGTGGACGTTTTCTGAAACTCTGGAAGCTCTCAACTCTCAACTAACGACTCTCAACTTTTCTTCCTTGGTGCCTTGGCGTCTTGGTGGTAAGACCCCGTTGCCGTCCAACCCCGCGCGATGCCTAGTCCCGAAGCCAACGACGATTACGACGACTTGGACTTCGCCGAAACCGTGCGCGACCACCCTGCCGTCCCGCCGCTGGCCGCCGCCGTTCTCCGCTTTGGCCGTTACGAGGTGTTGCGCAAGAAAGACGGCACGCTCTTCGAGCTGGGCCGCGGTGGCATGGGTGTCACTTACAAGGCGCTCGACCCCGGGTTGCGCCGCACGGTGGTCCTGAAAGTCATCCGCGCCGATCTCCTCGGCAACGATCCCCAAGCCCGCGCCCGCTTTCGCCGCGAGGCGCGCTCGGCTGCCGGCGTGCATCATCCGCACATCGCCACGGTCTTCGACATCGGCGAGGAGCGCGGCGAGGACTATTACGTAATGGAATTCATCGCGGGCGAAGACCTCCACACTCGCCTCAAGCGCGATGGTCCGCTGTCGGTTGCCGCTGTCGTGCAAATCGCTCGCCAAGTCGCCGAGGCGCTCGACGCCGCTTGGGAGCAAGGCATCGTCCACCGCGACATCAAGCCCGGCAACCTCATGCTCGCCCACCGTCCGCCAGAACGCGAGGCGCGCGAAGGCCCGCGTGTGAAGGTCGTCGATTTCGGCTTGGCCAAGGCGCTGAAAGTCGCCGGAGCATCCACGACGGACGCCGCCAGTTCCATCCTCGTGGCCAGCACGCTGCGTCCCATCTTTTCGCCCGCTTACGCCAGTCCGGAGCAGATCGAGGATGAAGCTGTGGACATCCGCAGTGACTTCTAC
>JAFAXH010000119.1 GCA_019241085.1 Verrucomicrobiota bacterium
ATTCTGTCTAAAAATCCTCTGTTCGATTATCACGGCTTCGACTTCTCGGTCGGGCTGCCCATCGGCGGATAGCTGATGAGGTTTTTGGTGTCGGCGGTGAGGTATTTTTTTGCCACGCGCTGGAGGTCGTCGCGGGTGACGGCGAGGTAGCGCTCCAGCTCGGTGTTGACCAGGCCGGTGTCGTGATAAAAAACGTGGTAATGCGCCAGGGCGCGGGCGCGCGTGGCGGCGCTGCCGTGCGCGCCGGCCAGCTCGGATTCCTTGCCGTTGCGCGTTTTTTGAAATTCCTCCTCCGTGACCCCGTCCTTCTGCACGCGGGCAATTTCCTCGTCGAGCAGCGCATCGAGTTTTTTCAAATCCACGCCGCGCTGGCCGATGGCGAAGACGCCCAACATGCCGATGCTTTCCTGCAAATACGGAAACGCCTGGACGGAAACGGCGACCTGCTCGGTATCGACGAGCCGGCGGTAGAGCCGCGAGGAACGGCCGGTGGCGAGCAGGTTGGAAAGGAGATCGAGCGCGTAGGCGTCGGCGTCAGTCTCGGGCGGCACGCGCCAGGCGTGCAAGGTGGCGGGCAGCGGCGTGTTGGGCCGGCGCACAAGGTGAGTCTGCTCCTGGCGTTGTTCCGGCGGCTCGACGCGCGCGCGCGCGGGCAGGTCGGCGCGCGGGATGGGGCCGAAGTATTCAGCGATGAGTTTTTTGGTGGATTCGATCTCGAAGTCACCGCAGAGGGCGAGGGTGGCGTTGTTCGGGCGATACCAGGTTTTGTAAAAATCGCGAAACTCCTCGATGGTCGCACGATCAATGTATTGGGCGCTGCCGATGGGCACCCAGGCGTAGGGCGTATCTTTGAATACGAGCCGGCTGGTTTCTTCAAACAATCCGCCGTAGGGCTGGTTGTCGTAACGCATCCGGCGTTCTTCCTTGACCACCTGGCGCTGGGTCTCGACGCCGGTCTCGTCGATCTTCGCGTGGAGCATCCGCTCGCTCTCGATCCAGAGCGCGAGGGCAAGCTGGTTGGCGGGCAGGTTGATGTGGTAATCGGTCTGGTCGTAGCTCGTCGAGGCGTTCAAATTGCCGCCGGCGGAGGAGATCAATTTGTCGATTTGGCCGCGCGCGATGAACTCGCTGCCCTCGAACATCAGGTGCTCGAAAAAATGCGCGAACCCGGTGCGGTCCGGCCGCTCGTCCTTCGAGCCGACGTGGTAGAGCAAATAGCTGGAGACGACGGGCGCGGTGGCGTCGGGCGCGAGGATGACGTGCAGGCCGTTGGGCAAATCGTATTCGGTGAACGCGATCCGGTGCGAGCCGGCGGCGGCTTTTTCGGTCGTGGGCGCATTATCGTCCGCGGCCTGAACGTTGGCCGGCGCAGACCACAGGAGGAAACACAGGAAACACGCCGCGGCGAGGCGCGCAAAAAATCGTGAGGGAACCATGAGGCTTTTGCACCTAGCCCACAACGGCGGAAGCCGCAAATCCGGTCCGGCTATCCGCGAGCGCAAGCGCAAAACGGTGGTCTGCTGCGAATTGGGCGCTGGGTTTGTTAACGGCACGTTGAAGTATGATGAGCACGCTGTTTGCCAACGTCGCCGTCGTCGGCCAGCATTGTCATCGGCGCGCTCCGCGCAGTCGTCGGCGGCAGCGCTGGCTGGCGGCGCTGTTGCTGCTGCTGTTGTTCCCGCAGACGCCGAGCTGGGCGGATGAAGTGGTGCGCCAGGTGCAGGAGGAATTGCGCCGGCGCAATCTTTATTACGGCGACATCGACGGCCGCAACTCGCGGGCAGTCGCCAGCGCATTGCGCCGTTATCAGGAACGCAAAGGCTTCCCGGTTTCCGGCGCGCCGGACGATGAGACGCTGCACTCCCTGGGCATTGCGCCGCCTGCCGCGACCGTCGTGCAAACGAGCGGCAGCGGCGGTGGAGGCGACAACCAGGCCGCGTCCAGAGAAACGTCGGCCAACTCCGAGGTCTGGCCGCAGGGAACGGTGTTGAAAAGCGATTCCGCGCGCCGCCATCACGGTGCTTTTGCCGACGGCGTTCGCGGGCTGACGCCGCTGAGCACGGCGGAGGCCGCGGAGGTCGCAATGCCTTCGCCGGAATTGCTCATGATGCCGCCAGCCAGCGCGAGCGTGTTGGTCGCGCCGTCGCCTGCTTCGTCTGGGTCAAATGCCGCGGCGGAGCCGATGACGGTGGCGCAGGCGCGCGAGTTCATTTGGAACTACCTGCGCGCTTGCGAAACCAACCAGCTCGATGAGGAGATGAAATTTTACGCCGACCCGGTCGATTACTTCGACCAGGGGATGTTGCGTCTCGCCTTCATCCGGCGGGACGTGAAGTATTACTACAATCGCTGGCCAGAGCGGAAATACGAGCTGCTGGATTCGTTCCGCGTGGCCCCCGGCCCCCAGGAGGGAGAGAGCACGATTTGGTTCATGGTGCGCTTCCGCTACCATCGTCCACCGAGCCGCGGCGACCAGGGAGAGGTGAACGTCGCCGGGCGGACGGAAAACACCTTCGTCGTGCGGCGGGGCAGCGAGCTGGAGGGGCCGCAAATCATCTCGATGCGCGAGCATCGGGTGCGCTAAGTGCTCCGCGGAAAAGAGCCGTGCGTCGTCTGCGGTGCGATGCCATGATGGGATAAAGCAATTCCCCCCCGCGCATGAACGTCCAGACCAAGATCGCCCTGTTGCTGCTCGCGCTGGCGGCGGCGTTCATCGCGGGTCTCGGGGTGATCCGGCTGAAGGCGCAGGGCCGGCTGCGGCAGATCGCCGAGGAGCGGTTGCACGAGGGCCAGGAATCGGTGGACCGGCGGCTGGAAAAGGGCGGCGAACCGCTGGAGGCGCTGGCCGAGGATTACACGTATTGGGACGCGATGGTCGAGGCGGTGCAGCGGAGCGATCAGACGTGGCTGGAAGCCCACGTCGGCGAGGCCACGCTGGATAAGTTCACGGTCAACGCCGTGTGGGTCGCGCGGGCCGATGGCTCACCGCTTTACATGGTGGATAATCTCTACGGCGACCAGGATTTGCACGCCATCCCGCGGCCGGCCGCCGCGTTTGAAAAACTGGCGCGCGAAAAGCTCGGGCACTTTTATTTTTTCCTGCCGCAGCACGGCTTGATGGAGGTCCGCGCCGCGACCATTCACGGTTCCAAGGACTACGAGCGGCACGGACCGGTGGGAGGGTTCTTTTTTGCCGGCCGGCTCTGGAGCAACGAGAAGCTCGATGAACTGGGCCTGTTTTCCGACACGCAAAGAGTGTGGATCGCGCCGCCCGGCGGACCGGAGCGTCTGCAAAGTCCGCGCGACGACGAGAACGGCGTGACGACGTTCACCCGGCCGCTGCCAGGCTGGGACGGGCAGCCGGTGGCGCGGCTGGCGGTGCGCAGCGAGACGCCGATGATCCCGCTGCTCAACACCACGAGCCGCCAGTTGTTCTGGGCCTTGGGCGGGTTTGCGCTGGTGTTGACCGTCCTGCTCACGTTTGCCTTGGTCAAATGGGTGAGCCGACCGCTGCAGCACATTTCCAACAGCTTGCGGCGCGGGGACCTCAGCTCGATCGCGCGGCTGGAGCAGCACCAGAGCGAGTTTGGCGAGCTGGCGCGGCTGATCCGGCAGTTTTTCACCCAACGCGACAGCTTGCTGCGTGAAATCCGCGAACGCGAGGCGACGGAAAAGGTGCTGGCGAAACGCGAGGAGGAATTGCGGCACGCACAAAAGATGGAAGCCGTGGGCCGGCTGGCCGGCGGCGTGGCGCACGACTTTAACAACCTGCTCACCGCCATCATCGGTTACGCCGAAATACTCACCCGCCGGTTGAAAAACGATGCCACCGGCCGGCAGAACGCGGAGATGATCCTGAAGGCCGGCGAGCAGGCGGCGGGGGTGACGCGGCAACTGCTCGCCTTCAGCCGCAAGCAGCTTCTGCAGCCGAAGGTGATCGACCTCAACGAAGTGGTCGCCGGCATTGACCGGCTCCTGCGCCGGGTGATCGGCGAACACATCACGCTGGTCACGCGCCCCGACGCTGCGCACGGGCGCGTGCGGGCTGACCCGACACAGTTGGAGCAGGTCATCCTCAACCTCGGCGTGAACGCGCGCGACGCGATGCCGCGCGGCGGCAAGCTGACCATCTCCACGGCCAACGCGCAATTGCAGGACGAGGACACCCGGCCGGAGGCGACGGTCGAACTGCCCGATGGCGACTACGTGGTGCTCGTTGTCACTGATACGGGAAAAGGCATGGAACGCGAGACGCAGTCGCACATCTTTGAACCGTTTTTCACCACCAAAGGGCCGGGCAAAGGCACGGGCCTGGGGCTTTCCACCGTCTATGGCATCGTGACGCAGAGCGGCGGCGCCGTCGCCGTGGACAGCTCGCCGAATCGCGGCACCACGTTCCGCATTTACCTGCCTTGCGAGAGTGCGCCGCTCTCCCCGCCCAGCAGCGTGCCGGCGCCGCCGAGGCGGGCGCACGATTCCGAAGTCGTGCTCGTAGTGGAGGACGAGGAGATCGTGCGCGAGCTGGTCTGCTCGGTGCTCCACGAGCAAGGCTACCGGGTGCACTGCGCCGCGCACGGCGGCGAGGCGCTGGAGATGGCCGCGCGGGCAGAAGTCTGTGCGAGCGGGATCGACCTGCTCATCACCGATGTCGTCATGCCGCACATGAGCGGGCCGGAGCTGGTGAAAAAAATCACGGCCAACCATCCCGAAGCCCGTGTGCTGTTCGTTTCCGGCTATTCGGAAAACGACATCAGCGACCGCGGCGTTCTGGCCGATGACATCCGGTTTTTGGAAAAGCCCTTCACCCCGCTGACGCTCGCGCGCAAAGTGCGGGAAGTGCTCGATGAACCGCCGCCTTCGACCACCACTGCCGCCGAGGCTGCCCGCAGCCGGAGCAGCCGCAGCAGTGACGATGAGCGCGCGACGGGCGGCGCCAGCGACGTTGCTGTCGCGGCTGTGGCGCCTTCCCGTGACACCGTGGCAGCGGCGGCTGCTGCGACCGGCGCCGATGGGGCGCGTTAAACGCAATGAGTGACGGGAGCACGTCTCGTCCGCGCGTCGTTGCGAGAGGGAGAAGCCGTTGCTTGCTGCCACTGTTGCTCTGCCTGCCGCTGCTGCTGCTGCTCGGCAATGGTTGCAGGCGCACCAAAGACGCTGGGGTTGTGCCTCCGAAGGAGGGAAAAAAGGCCAGCGCAACGCCGTCACCGGATCGCCGCCCTGCTCCACCGCCGGAGGAAAAAACGAGCGCCACGCCGGCGCCGGCAGCCAGCGTCGGCGACAACCACAGCAGCGGCGGTGCGGAGCCGGCGCCGCATTTCGCGGTGCGGCCCATCGAGACCCGCGTCGGCCGGGCGTCATGGTATGACGTGCCCGCTGGCTCCCTGCCGGCGCGGCGCGCCTGGCACGCCGAGTTCACCGCCGCGCACGACCGCTGGCCCTTGGGCACCTATGCGCGGGTGACGGCTTTGGAAAACGGCAGGAGTGTGATCGTGCGCGTGACCGATCGCGGCATCCATCAACGTGGCACGATCATCGACGTCAGCCGTCCAGCCGCCGCCGCGCTGGACATGCTGCGCGTCGGCCGGCTGCGGGTGCGCGTGGAACGGCTCGCGTTGAGCGTGGATTCGAGCAAAATTCCCGACGCGAAAAATTCCAGGGCGGCGCCCTAGCGGTAAGCGAACGCGGCCGCAACCGCCGGCGGCGAGTCAATTGCAGAAGCGAGGAAACTCTGCGGCCCGGGATTTTTATCTCAGGGCAGAATTCCGCGCTGAAGGTCGCGCCCGTCTTCTAAAAAAAAAGGACTCTGCCGCCAGAGCCACTTTTGACGTCCTCAACTGGAGCGTCGTTTGGGCGTCGATTTCCTGGACTTGGCCGGCTTCAAAGGAGCGATGACTTTCTCCACGACCTCCAGCGCCATTTCACCCAGTCCCTTGCTCTTGGTGGGCTTGGTCTTTTTGGCCGGAGCCGACTTGGTCTTTTTGGCGGAAGCCGTCGTTGTCTTCCTGGCGGGAGCCGTCGTTTTGGACTTGGCCGTCGGCGTGGATTTTTTCTTCGCGGCAGCGGTGGCCGCAGGTTTTTTCGTAGGCATGGCGACGATCCTATCAGGCGCCGTTGGCCGCTTGAATCTTTTCTTTTTGCAAATTGAACCACCCGATGCCGGATGGTAACTTCCGCGCCCGCGCCGCCTGACCGTTCCCGATTTTCGCCGAGAAAGAAATGAGCACCGCCCGCAGTTACAAAGACACGCTCCGCCTGCCGCAAACGGAGTTTCCGATGAAGGCGAACCTCGTCGCGCGCGAGCCGGAAATTTTGCGCCGCTGGCAGGAAGCCGACGTTTACGGCCGGCTCCAAACGGCGCGGAAAAATGCGCCGGAATTTTTGCTGCACGACGGCCCGCCGTTCGCCAACGGCGATGTCCACATGGGCACGGCGTTGAACAAAATTTTGAAAGACCTCGTGGTCAAATCGAAGGCGATGGCCGGCTTCCGCGCGCCGTTTCTGCCGGGCTGGGATTGCCACGGGTTGCCGATTGAATTCAAAGTCGTCAAGCAGGCGCGCGGCCTCAGCCCGCTCGAAGTCCGGCGCAAATCCGAGGCGATGGCGCGCGGCTTCATCGAGACGATGACGCGGCAGTTTCAGCGCCTCGGCGTCTTCGGCGAATGGGCCGCGCCGTATCGCACGCTCGACCCGGATTACGAGGCGGAAATTGTGCGCGCCTTTGGCCGCTTCGTCGAGCGCGGACTCGTCTATCGCAGCAAGAAGCCGGTCTATTGGAGCACCGGCGCGCAGACGGCGCTGGCCGAAGCCGAGGTCGAATACCACGAGCGCGACGATGCGGCGATCTACGTGAAATTTCCGCTCGTCAGCGGACCGCTCGCGGGTCGGGCCAGCGTGGTCATCTGGACGACCACGCCGTGGACGCTGCCGGCGAACGTCGCCATCGCGCTGAACCCGGCGTTTCGCTACAGCGCGCGGGTTTATAAAAATCCGGCGACCGGCGAACTCGAAACGCTGCTCCTTGCCGATGGGCTGGCGGAAAATTTTTGCAAAGAAACCGGCTACGCGCCCGCCGCGGAACCCAGCGCCGAGCCTGCGACGCAATCGTGGCTGGGCAAGGAACTCGACGGTTGGCGCGCGCGGCATCCGTTTCTCGAACGCGACTCACTGTTCATCCTCGGCGAGCACGTCACGCTCGACGCCGGCACGGGCGCCGTGCATACCGCGCCGGGTCATGGCGCGGAGGATTACGTCGTCGGCCGCCAATACGGTCTGCCCGTGCTCTCGCCCGTCGATGACCTCGGGAAATTCACGGACGAAGTCGGCGTGCCGGCGCTCGTCGGCAAATACGTTTTCGACGCCAACGCCGATGTCATCGCGCTCTTGCGCGCGCGCGGCGCGTTGGCGCACGCGGGCACGATTCATCACACCTATCCGCATTGCTGGCGCTCGAAGACGCCCATCGTTTTCCGCGCGGTCGAGCAATTTTTCATCAAGATGGACACGCTGCGCCCGGCGGCGTTGCGCGCCATCGACGAGGTCGAGTGGCTGCCGCACTGGGGTCGCAATCGCATCTACGGCACGGTCGAAGCCCGGCCCGATTGGTGCATCTCGCGCCAGCGCGCCTGGGGCGTGCCGGTGCCCGTTTTTTACGATGAAAACGGCGCGGCGATTTTGCGCCCGGATTGGATCGAGACGATTGCTGGGTTAGTGGAAAAACATGGCACGAACATCTGGTTCGATCCGGCCGACACGACCATCGCCGAGGCGTTGCGCCTGCCGCCGGGCGTCACCCGCCGCAACGACACGCTCGATGTCTGGATCGACTCGGGCGTGAGCTGGCTGGCCGTCGTGGAAAAACGCCTTGGCCACGCCGGCCCGGCCGATCTTTATCTCGAAGCGACCGACCAGCATCGCGGCTGGTTCCAAAGCTCGCTCACCACCGCCGTCGCGCTGACCGGCCGCGCGCCGTATCGCACGGTGCTCACGCACGGCTGGGTCGTGGACATGGATGGCGGCAAGCTTTCCAAATCCAAAGGCGCGCTGACGGCCGAGGCTTACGTCGCCAAACATGGGGCGGACATCGTGCGTCTCTGGGTCAGCAGCGTGAACTTCACCGACGAGGTGCCGTTCAGCGAAGAAATGTTCACGCGCTTGTCCGACACGTATCGGCGCGTGCGCAACACGCTGCGCATTTTGCTCGGCAACCTGCACGATTTTGATCCCGCGCGCGACGCCGTCGCGCCGGCGCAATTTCCCGCCATCGACGCGTGGATGTTGCACCGCTTGCAGGAAGTCATCGCGACTTGCCGCGAGGCTTGCGCGAAGTTCGAGTTCCACCGCGTTTATCACACGCTGAACAGTTTTTGCGCCGTCGATCTTTCGAGCCTTTACGTCGATCTCACGAAGGACCGGATGTATTGCGACGCCGCGACGAGCACGCGCCGGCGCGCGACGCAAACGGTCATGCACGCGGTGTTCGACGCGCTCTGCCGCTTGCTCGCGCCGATCCTCGTTTTCACCGCGGACGAGGCGTGGGGTTATTTTAAAAAAGATGGCAAAACCGACTGCGTTCACTTGGAGGAATTTCCCGCGCGTGACGAGCAATTCGTCAACGCCGACCTCGATGCCGAGCTGACACAGCTCCTGCGTTTGCGCGGCGTCATCGCGCAGGAAATCGAGCGTGCGCGGCAGGAAAAACTCATCGGCAACGCGCTCGAAGCGCAGGTGACGCTGACGATTGCCGATCCGAAATTGCGCACACGGCTCGCTGGCCGCGAAGCCGAGCTGGCCGAGTTTTTCATCCTCAGCGAAATCGCGCTTGCCGCCGGCGACGCCGACGCCGCGACTTTGCGCCGCACCCCGCACGCGAAGTGCGAACGCTGCTGGCGGCACCGGCCCGCCGTCGGCCAGATCGCCGCGCACCCGACGCTCTGCGACCGTTGCGCGGAAGTCGTCGGCGAGTGATCGCGGTAAAATTTAACACCGAGAACACCGAGGCGGAGGCACCGAGAGACACAGAGAAAGGCAATTTCTGTTTTCTTAAAAAACATCTGCCTCTCTCTTCCGCCTCTGTGCCTCCGCCTCTGTATCCTCGGTGTTAAATCAGCCGTCATCCTCCCGCCTAATGCCCGCACCATCACCCCGCATCCGCTCCGCCGACGCCGCGCGCGACGCTGTCGCCATTGCGGCCATCTACGCGCCGAATGTGACGGCTTCCGCGATCTCGTTTGAAGAAACGCCGCCGACCGCCGCGGAGATGAGCGAGCGCATCGTGCGCACGACGGCGCGTTACCCTTGGCTGGTCGCCGACACGGGCGAGGGCACCGACCTACTCGGCTACGTTTACGCCGTGCAGCATCAGGAGCGCGCTTCGTATCGCTGGGCGGTGAACGTGACCGTTTACATCGCCGCCGACCAGCGCCGCCGCGGCGTCGGGCGCGCGCTTTACGCGTCGCTCTTCGCGCTGCTGCGGCTGGCGGGTTTTCATCAAGCCTGCGGCGGCATCACGCAGCCGAACGCCGGCAGCGTCGGCTTGCACGAGAGCCTCGGCTTTCGCCTCGTCGGCATCTACCCCAGGATTGGTTATAAATTCGGCCAATGGCACGATGTCGGCTGGTGGCAGCTCGAGTTGCAGCCGGCGGATTCCGCCGCAGCGTCGCCGCCGGCCGAGCCGTTGTTCGATCAAGAAATCTTGCGCGCACATCCGGGCTACCTCGCCGCGCTCAACGCCGGACTGCCGTTTTTCAAATAAACAAACGATGAAAACAGCCGAGTCATCGTCGGAAGAAGAAACGCCCGCCCGCCGCGCCGCATCGTTTTGGCGTCTTTTTTTCGGCGTCTCGCTGCCGCTTTACGCATTTGATCAACTCACCAAATATCTGATCCTCACGCATGCATTCTTCAAACCCGACGACGTCGTATACTGCAACGACGTATGCTACAACGGCCGCACGGTGATCGCCGGTTTTTTCAACCTCGTTCACGTCACGAACACCGGCGCGGCGTTCAGCATGTTCACCAACAACAATGCCGCCTTCATCGCGCTCTCGACCGTCGCGTTGCTCGCCCTCGGCGCGCTCTGGCGCTACGGATTTTTCGCCGCCAGCGCGTGGTCGCGCGCGGGCTTTGCGCTGCTGCTCGCCGGCGTGCTCGGCAATCTCACTGACCGGCTCGCGCACGGCGCGGTGATTGATTTTTTACAATTCGATCTCCACGTCCCCGGCGCGCATCCGTGGCCGAGTTTCAACGTCGCCGATAGTTGCATCTGCCTGGCCGCCGGCTGCTTCGTGCTCGGCTCGTTGCGCGAACTGCGCCAGCCCGCGCCCGCCGCGCAGTAGCCCGGAGCCACCGCGCGCGCTCGTCAGCGTGGCTGGCCTGAGAAGCGCACGAACTGTTGCTTGGTCAATTCCACGCCGGTTTTGCGGTAGTGCTGATCTTCCTCAACGCCGTGCGCAAACGGCGCCAGGCATTCGTTAAACTCGGCAAAATCCTGGCTTTGGCGGAAGCCGATCAGATGCCCGTCGGGCGAGTCCCAATAAACGCTGAAAAGGTAACGATTGCGCTCCGTCGCCCCCGTCGCCCGTTGCAGGCTGAAACCCAGGCAGTGCGACGAGCGCGAAAGCGGCTCGGCCGCCTGCGTGCAAGCGGTTTCAAACTCCGTTTCCCGACCGTCTGTCACCGTGTAGCGAATAATTTCAGTAACCATACCCAAAAATGTTTTGTGCCAGCGCGCGTCGCGGCTTCAACCTACGTGGACATAACGGTTTCCCGCCAGGTGCGCCGACGTAGGAAGATGTCTATTGGGAGCAAAACCAGTGCCATCGCCAGAAAGAAACCCGCGAGTTCGTGCTGCCGGCCACCGCCTCCCCGTGACAGTCCGGGCACGGACGCGGCGCGCTGAGTGAAAATTTCCGTTGGCGCCGGCGCGAACCGGCCGTGCCCCAACTCGGCCAATTCGCGCAAAAGCGTCTCATTCGTCTCAGTTTCAAGATATTCGCGCGGATAAGCACGCGCGTGTCCGAAGACGAACGGCCGCGGCAAATCGGGCGAAGAGATTGAGATTAAAAAATTGCTGCCACTCGCGGCAGGCGGCGACGGCGGCTGAGACGCCGCGGGCGCCGCATTGGCATTCTCGGAATCCGGCGCCAGCGTTGCGTTCGTTGTTTCCGCCGCGGATGGCAGCGGCAATTCCACCCGATACGTGCCGGGGCCGACCTGCTCCGCGGTGCGCGTGACGCCGCCCGCGCCCGCGGCGTCGGTTTCCACCAGCGCCGCGTTGAGCGTCAACCCGTCGCGGAAACCGCCCGCGGGCGTCAGCGCGTCGATGTCCAGCCGCAGCCGCGCGCCGTCGCCCAATTCCGTCGCGCGCACCTGGAGGTCCGCCGCATTAGCCCCCATCGCGTCGCGCTGGCGCAGCAAGGCGCGCGCGAGCTGCACCCAGAATTTTCCGTAGCCCGGCCAGCCGAGCCATTCCGCCGCCCAGCGCGCCTTCGCGTCGCTCGTGAACGCCGCGACCTGCCCGAGTCCGTAGCGCCACGTCGCCAGCAACGGCTCGCCCGTCTCGGTGGTGAGCAGGATTTCCGCCGTCGGCTTCGGCTTCGTCGCGTTGAAGCCGAGCAGGAGCGGCGCGGCGTTCCAATCAATGCCCGCCGTGATCGCGCTCGGCGCCAGCGCGCGCGCCTGAAACGGTTCTTCCACCAGGCTCGACTGCGCGACCTTCATCGTCTCGGTCGAAAAAATCTGCGGCAGATTGCGCGCGTCGTCCGTCAGGTAAAAACGCCCGCCGCCGATCTCGGCGAGATTTTTTAAAAACGGCACGTCCTTGTCGCGTTCGCCGCCGAGGCCGACGACGCTCGTGGTGATGCGCGCGCCGCGCATCGCGGCCACGACATCCTGCGAAGTGCCCGCGCCGCCGCTGGCCGCCGCCGGCGTGCCGCTGTCGCCCATCTCGCCGGCGACTTTTTCCTCCGCATCGGCCGCGTCGGAAAAGAGGATGCAATGCTTGATCTTCGCGTCCGCGCCGCGCAAAACGCGCAAGGCATCGACGAGCGAAGTGTAAATGTAAATGCCGCCGCCGCCCGCGTCGATGCCGGCGATGCGCTGCGCCAGCGCGGCCTTGTTCATGCCGCTGACGCGGTCGAGCGGCACGACGTTGTGCACGACGGTATCGACGGCCGTTAATCCAAACAGATCGCGCGGCCCGAGCACGTCGAGCGCGAGCGCGGCGCCCTCGTCGGCGAGCGCGATTTTGGTGCGATTGTCGCCGACGCGCGCCGACATCGAGCCGGAGCGGTCGAGCACGACGAGCAGCGCGACGTTCGGCGTTTCCTGCCGGTCGTCGTGTTCCATGCGCACGGGCAGGAGCGTTTCCAGCGGCGTGCGAAAATAGCCGCCGACGCCGAAGGAATTTTCGCCACCGAGCAGCGCGAAGCCGCCGCCGAGTTCGCTGACCCAGTTTCGATAAAGCTCCATCTGCTCGCGCGTCAGCCGCAGCGCCGAAACGTCGCTGAGCAGAAACAGATCGAAGTGCTGCAAATCCTCCAGCGTGCGCGGCAGCCCGGACAAACCGCGCGTTTCCACGTCGATTTTTTCCGCCCGCAACGCGCCGGCGAGCGGGCGCAGTTTTTCTTCGTCCGAATCAATGAGCAACACGCGCGGCGGCCCGGCCAGCGCGACCGTGGCGCGGGCGCGATTGTTCTCGGCGAGCGTGTCGAGTTCCGGCGCGATCTCGACTTCGTAATTCGTGAAGCCGCCCGTGGCGCGCACGTTGGGAAAGACGATCTCGTTGCGGCCCGGATGCAGCGCGACGGCCTCCTGTTGCGCGAGCAAAAAACCGTTGGCGTAAAGATTGACGCGCGCGCGCGTTTCCACGTTCGAGCGCACGTCGGCGCGCAGATCGAACGGCGCGTTCGGCTGCACGCCGCGCGGCACGTCGAGCGCGCGCACGAGCGCCTCGGGCGCGAACGGATTGCGCAGCGGCACGGTCCAGAGTTCCGCGCCGGCCGATGCGGCCAGACGCGCCGCCGCGGCCCGCGCGCCGTCGGCCGTGTCGTTGCCGTCGGAGAGCAGCACGACGCGGCGCGCGGCGCCGTCGTTGTTCGGAGCAACGGCGGCGGCAAAATCGAGCGCGCGCCCGATGTCCGTGCCGGCGCGTTCGGCGGGGGAAAACTGCGGCCAGCGCGTGAGCAGCTTCACGTCCTCAGTCGCCGGCTGCCACAGGCGCGTTTCGCGCGCGAATCCGAGCACGCCCGCACGGTCGCCGCGTCGCCGCGCGGGGATACTTTTTTCCACAAAATCCCGCGCCTGTGCCGCGGCTTCGGGCGAGATGCTGGCCGAGGCATCGACGAGAAAAAGGACGTGCAACTCATCGCCCGCCCGCGCCTGCCAGCGCATGCCTGCCAGCGCCAGCGCGAGGCACGCGAGCAACGCGGCGCGCACGGCGAAGCAAACCTGGCACTGCGTCGGCGTCAGCTCCGCCAGCGAACGCCGCGCCCCGAGCGCGAGCAAAGCCGCGGCGGCCGCGAGCAGAGCGAGAAAAAGCCAGGGATGGAGCAGCGTGAGCATCGGGAGCGCGCGACGGCGAACCTCTACTCCGTGCGGCGGCGATGGAACAGCCGCCATTCGAGCGCGGAAAGCGCGAGCGCGGCCGCGGCGCACCAGACCCACGGCGGCCAGCGGCGCAAAGCCTCGCTCCAGCGGCCGGCAACGGCGGCGAGCGGCGCATTCAACGCCGGCTGCACGCGCGTCGCTTCCTCGGCGGCGGGCGCGTTGATTTTCGACATCTCGGGATCGTCCGTGTTGACCGCCAGCCACGTGTCGCCGCCGGTCGCGCGGCGCAGCAGATAGAAGCCATTTTCCATCGGTTGAAAAACGCCGGGGCCGCGCGCGATTTCCGTTGCCGGCAACGGCTCGGGCAGCGGGCGCGGCGAGCCGCGTTGCGGCCGGGTCCAGAGCGTGTCGCCGGCGAGCAATGTCACCGTGTCGCCGGCGCGCAAACTATTTGCATTAATCGTGGCGTCGGCATCGTCGTCGCGGCCGGCGAGCCAGCGGAGCGTGTTTGACATGAACAAGGGGAACGCCACGCGCAACGGCAGGTCGCTTTCCGCCAAGCCGAAGGCGAGCGCGGCGAAGCGCTGGCGGCGGCGCGCGGTGTTTTCCCGGCGTTCGCCGGTGAGCACGAGCGGATGGCCGAGCGAGCGGACGGGCACTTGGAAATGCCACGCGGAAGTTTCCGCTTCGGCGGCGGTCGGATCGGGAAAATTTGCGGCGCGCAGGATGCCGACGTTGCGCCAATCGACGAGCCGCAGCAGCGGGCTGGCGGGATCGAGATCGGTCACGGGCGGACGGTCGAGGGTCGGCGTTGATTGCGATGAAAACGGCGCGCGGCGGATGAAAAGAAAATTGCCGGCGGCGGGCAGATTTTCCGGTGAGTCAAAATCGACGGCGGGCAGGAAATCATCGAAGATCACCGCGTCGAAACTCGCGGCGGTCTCCGGCCGGAAAGCGTCGGGCAGCAGTTGTTCAAAATCGAGGCTGCCCGGACCGGCCGCGCGCAGCAGATTTTCCAAAAACCAGTTGCCGGGCGTGACGAGCAACACGCGCAGCGGCCGCGTCGGCGCGAACACGGCGTAGGCGTGGTCGTCGAGCGGCAGCGCGTCGTCATTGCGGCCGGCGGGCAACGTTATTCGCGCTTCGAGCCAGCCGCGCGCGTTGGCCGGGGCGGACGCGGGCCGCGCCGGCAGCGCGGGGTAAGTCACCGCGCGATTTTCGCCCGGCGCGAGGTCGAACGGCCGCACGTCGAACACCTGGCCGTCGAACGACAATTCGACGGTGCCGGTCGCGCGTTGGCTGCCGTCGTTGGCGAGTTTGAGAAACACGGCGCCGGATTCCGGACTCGCGGGCAGGGCGCGGACGGCGGCGCGGACGAGCGCGACGTTGGCGAGCGGCGCGGCGTTGGCCACGTCGGCAAGCGGCACGGTGCGCACAGCGGCGCGTGTGTGCCAATCCACCGCGCCCAGGGGCGGCAGGTCGGTGAGCAGGAGAATTTCGCGCTGGCTGCCGGTGCGGACGCCGGGCTGGGCGGCGAGGAGTTCGTCGGCGAGCGCCACGGCGGCGTCGAGCGTGCCGCCGGCGTCGGTGGAACGCAGCGCGTCGAGCGCCTGGAGCAACGGCTGCGGGTCGTCGGAAAACGACGCGAGCACGCGCGGCGACGGGCCGCTGGCGGCGAGCAGCGCGACGGGGTTTCGCCCGCCGGCGCGACGCGCGTAGGCCGCGGCGAGCGCGCGGGCTTGCGCGAAGCGCGTGTCGTTGTTGTTTTTTGTCATCGTCGTGCGCGTCTGCATCCGCGCGCGGCAATCGAGCACGAGCACCGTCGCGCGCGTCTCGCCAGCGGCAGCAGTGAACCCAGGAAAATCGGGCCGGACCAGCGCGAGCAGGAGCAGGGTGAAAAGCAGCAGTTGCAGCAAGAGCGAGAGCCAGCGGCGCAGGCGGCCGAGCCACGCGCGGCGCGGGCTTTCCGCCACGACGCGCCGCCAGAAAAGCAGCGTCGAAACCGGCGCGGCACGACGGCGGATGCGACGCAGATAAAGCGCGACGACCACAGGCGCGAGCGCCAGAAATGCGAGCGCGGCGGGGTTGAGAAAAATCATCGCGAGCAGAGCAGGTCGTCGATCCGCGACGTTTTCTCAACGTCCCAACACCTGACCGGAACGGAGCAGGCGGGTGAGGTGTTCTTCCAACGTCACGGCGGTGGAAAGCAACGCGTAGCCCGCGCCGCGCCGGGCGCAGAACTCGCGCAGCCCGGCAAGAAAGGCATCGAATTCGCGGCGATAGGCGCGTAGCAGCGCCTCGTCCGCGGTGAGGTCGAAGAAGGCGCGCGGCCGTTCCACGTCGAGCAAACGCAAGTCGCCACGGAGCGGTTGAGCCTCGGCGGCGGGATCGATTTCGGCGGGGTCGAGCACGTGGAGCACTTGCACCTCGAACCGGCGGTGAAGCAGCCGCGTGAGTGCTTCGAGATGACCGGAATCGGGCGCAAAAAAATCGCTGAGCACAATCGCCAAACCGGCACGTCGCGTGCGCTTTGAAAATGCCGTGAGGCCCGCGTTGATGTCGTCGGTTTCCCCATTCGCAACGTCGGAGGAAGAATGCCCCTCCGCTTCCGCGGGCAGCGGTGGGTTGGCCAAAAAATCGAGCGCGCGATGGAATTGCGCCTTGCCTCGGGTCAGACCCAACGCCGAGCTTTGCTGTGCGGAATTGTTCGACGCGCCGAAAAACCGCAAGCTGACACGATCCAGCCGGCCGAGACCGACGTAAGCCAGCGCCGCCGCGAGCTGGCGCGCGAGGTCGAATTTCGTCGGGCGCGGCGACGATGTGGACGGGAGCGGCGGCGCCCAGCGCATCGAGGCGCTGGCGTCGATGAGCAGATGCACGGGCAGGTCTTCCTCTTCCTCGTAGAGCTTGAGGAAAAGGCGGTCGAGCCGGCCGTAGGAATTCCAGTCGATGCGGCGCGGATCGTCGCCGGGCGAGTATTCGCGGTAGTCGGCGAATTCGAGGCTGCTGCCGCCGCGCCGCCGGCGGGAACGGCGCTCCGCGTGCTGTCCGCCGGTCGGCGCGCGCCGGCTCAAGAGCCGCAGCCGGTCGAGCCGCGCGAGCAAGCGGGTGTCGAAGCCGAGCGGAGCGGTGTTGGCAACAATAGCGGTGGAGCTTTTCAGCGTCACGCAGGAATCATTTTCAATCTGCTCAGCCGCCACCGAAAAATTTGCGGAACGAACGGAGGAAGCGGCTGGGCAGCGGGTCTCCGGGGCGCCGCTCGTTGGGATTGGGCGGCGGCGTGGGCTGGCCTTGGAAGCCGCCGGGGATTTGTTCGCCGGGCGCTTCGGCGTCGCCGCCGTGGAAGAAGCAGTGGCGCTGCGGGATCATGCTCACGGGCAGCTCGGCGCTGTAGGCGCGGCTGGCGGCGACGCAGCCGGCGTTGGCTTGTTCGTTGGAATAGCTGCACAGCGTCACGCGCTGCAACGTCTCCGGCGGTTTGAAATTTTCCGCCGGATAGCGCTTGGGATCGGCCTTGCCGACGACCTGACACCAGATCGGCAGCGCGAGCGCCGCGCCGTAGCCTTTTTTCACGATCGTCTCCGGCTGGTCGAGGCCGACCCAAACGCCGCACGTCAGGCTCGTGGTGTAGCCGAGAAACCAGGCGTCTTTGAAATCGTTCGTCGTGCCCGTTTTGCCGGCGGCGGGCCGCGTCCAGCCGAGGCTGCGTGCTTCGGCGGCGGTGCCGTTTTTCATCACCTTTTCCAAGACGGCGGAGACCATCCAGGCGACGGCGGGTTTGAGCACGGACTTCGCTTTATCCTGCGGCATTTGATAAAGAATGTTGCCGCTCACGTCGTCCACGCGTTCGATGAGATACGCCGGGCGGCGGGTGCCCCAATTGGGAAAAATCGAGTAGGCTTCGGTGAGCGTGCGCAGGTCGCTCTCGAAAGCGCCGAGATACGAGGTCGGCTGCGGCGGGATGGCGTCGCCGAGGCCGACGGCGGCGCCGAGCTTGGGCACGGCGCCGGTGTAGCGGCGGATGTTATTCTGGTCGTCGCGGTCGAAATCGGCCATGGCGCCGACGCGGATGCTCATGGTGTTGCGCGAGCGGATGAGACCGACATCCGCCGGTTGCACGCCGATGAACTGGCCGTCGGAGTTGCTGGGATTCCAATTCACCGGCTGCAAGTTCGCGTCGCGCAATTCGCCGGGCTGGATCGGGCCGTCGTCGATGCTCGCGCCGGGGAGGAGGCCTTTGTTGAACGCGGCGGCATAGACGAAGGGCTTGAACGATGAGCCGATCTGGCGGCGGGCGCTGATGGCGCGGTTGAAGTTGCTTTCCTTGAAATCGCGTCCGCCGACGAGCGCGCGGACGCCGCCGGTGCGGTTGTCGATGAGCACGAGCGCGCCTTGCAAATAATCGGGCGCGCCGGCGTTCGGGCCGGCGTGGTAGTCGCGCTTTTTCTGGTGCTCGTAACCGGAGCGGGCTTCGATTTTTTCCAACTGCGCCTCGATGGCGTCGGTGGCGAGCTTTTGCAGCGCGGGATCAATCGTCGTGTAAATCTTGAGGTTGCCGTCGGCGAGCTGGTCGTCGTCGAGCAAGTCGTGGAGTTCGCGGTTGATCGCGTCGATGGCGTAGTTGTCCTGAAACCCGAGCGAACGCAGCCGCGTGACGCGCACATTTTCCCGCCGCGCCGTGTCGGCCTGCGCGCTCGTGATCATGCCGAGGCCGACCATGCGTTCGAGCACGGTGTCGCGCTCGTGCCGCGCGCCGTCGGGATTTTTCAACGGCGAAAAACGTCCGGGCGAACGGATCAATCCCGCCATGAGCGCGGCTTCGGAAAGGGTGAGCTTTTCACACGGCTTGCCGAAATAGGCTTCGCTCGCCGTTTCGAGTCCGTAGAGGCCACTGCCGTAGTAGATGCGGTTGATGTAAAATTCGAGAATCTGGTCCTTGGAAAATTTGCGCTCGATGCGGGTGGCGACAAAGGCTTCGAGCACCTTGCGCCGCAGCGTGCGGCCGCCGAGCGGGAGCGAATTGCGCGCGAGCTGTTGCGTGAGCGTGCTCGCGCCCTCGGCCACGCGCCCGCGCGTGAGGTTGCGAAAAATGGCGCGCGCGACGCCGCGCGGATCGACGCCGTGGTGTTTGTAAAAACGCGTGTCCTCGCGCGCGACGAGGGCGTTGATGAAATAGGGCGAAACTTTGTCGAGCGAGACGACGATGCGGTTTTCGCCGCGCAAGCGGCTGTAGGGATTGCCGTCGAGATCGAGCACCTCGGCGAGCTGCGGCATCTGGCCGATCTTGTCGAGATCGAAGGTCGCCGCCCACGCCGTGAAAAAGGCAAAGATGGCGCCACCCGCGATGAGCAACAGCAACACCGCCGCGTGCCACAACCGCAGCCGGAACCATCCTGGACGCGGCGGCAGGGGCGGCGGTCGCCGGCCAGCGGCGGCGGTGCCTCCTCGCGGGATTGGCGGTGGTAGCGACGACGCAAACAGCGGATTTTTCAAAAGGGAAAAAGAAAGCGGCAGGCAGTCGGCCGCGGCACTGCGCCCAGTCTTCCGGCGGGTCACGATGCCGCAAAATCGGGCGAAAAGAAAGGGTGGAAAAAGTCGTTGCAAGCCCTCGCGGCGACCTTAGCTTGTGGACCGCCGAACTTTGCTGGCGGGTTGATTTTCACCGTTTTCCCTATGGCTGACCTAGCAAACAAATACGCCGAGAACGTCGCCGGCGCCTTCTACGTGGACGACCAGTGCATCGACTGCGACCTGTGCCGCGAGACCGCGCCCGCGAATTTCACCCGCAACGATGACGGCGGACATTCCTTTGTCTTCAAACAACCCGCCAGCGAGCAGGAACTCGCGCTCTGCAAGGAAGCGATGGAAGGCTGCCCGGTCGAGGCGATTGGCAGCGACGGGAAGTGAGAGCGGAAAGTTGAGAGTTGTTAGTTGAGAGTTGAGAGTTCCAGAAATCGCGGACAAACACTGCGTTCTCTCTTTTTTTTCCCGGTCTCTCAACTCTCAACTAACAACTCTCAACTTTCTTCCGAATGTCCCTACGTGATCGCGTGCTCGCCGAATGGCGCGGCTACCGCGAACCCGCGCCGCCGCTCGCGCGCGTCACGACCGTGGGCGCTACGCTCGCTCGCGCGATGCAAAGTCTCGGCCTTGGCAGCCGGGTGAAGGAAAGCGAGGTGCTCCACGCGTGGCGCGAGACGGTGGGCGAATTCATCGCCGCGCACTCCGCGCCCAGCCGCTTGCGCGACGGGATTCTCTACGTGCAAGTGTTGCAGCCCGCGATCCACTTCGAGTTGGAACGCACATGGAAACCACAGATCGTGGAAAAACTGCGCGCGCGCTTCGGCGCGAAAGTCGTGCGCGACGTGCGCTTCCGCGTGGGGTGAATTTTTGGGACAGAATTAACAGAATTTTGCAGAATTCAGAAGATTGGATTATGGCTTCCCGACCACTTTCTGAATTCACATAGTCTGTAAAATTCTGTTAATTCTGTCCAAGCTTCAGTTCTCATCCGACCCGGAAATAACCAGCGTGATCTCGCCCTTCGGCGGATGCGCGGTGTAGTGCGCGAGCAACTCCGGCGGGGTGCCGCGGCGGAATTCTTCAAACGTCTTCGTCAGTTCGCGCGCGACGCACACTGGACGCGACGGCGCGATGGCGGCGAGGACTTCCAACGCGCGCACGAGCCGGTGTGGTGACTCGAAAAAAATCACGGTCTCCGCGCGTGCGACCGCCTCGCGCAACGCGCGTTCGCGCCCGCCGCTTTTGGGCGGCAGGAAGCCGCCGTAAAAATAGCGCGTCGCATCAAAGCCCGAGCCGATCAACGCCACCGTCGGCGCGCTCGCGCCGGGCAGGATCGTGTATTCCAAACCTTCCGCCTGACACGCTCGCACCAACCTCGCGCCGGGATCGCTGACGCCCGGCATCCCGGCATCCGTAACGAGAGCCACGCTGGCGCCTTCTTTCAATCGAATCACCAGCTCCGCCGTGCGCCGTGCCTCGTTGTGTTCGTGGAAAGAAACGAGCGGCTTGGCGATGCCATGATGCCGCAACAGAATGCCCGAATGTCGCGTGTCTTCCGCCGCGATAAGATCGACGCTCTTCAACACTTCCAGCGCGCGCAATGTGATGTCGCCGAGGTTCCCAATGGGCGTGGCGACGAGATAGAGCACGGCGGTGTTGGCGGGTGAGGAAGCGGCAAAAAAAATTGCCGTGAATTCAGTGGGCGTTCGCGGCGGGCGCGAAGACCGCGCGGAACGCCTTGAGTGCGGCGGGGTGAAAAATCGTCGCGTGACTTTCTTCCGGCATTTTTTCGTAATGCCAATGGAAACCGGCGGGCGCGTCCTTGGCGAGCACTTCCGCCAGCCGTTGCGCGTCCGCCACGATTTGCGGCTCGTCGCTGGTGGCGAAGTAGAGCTGCTTCGTCAGCCTTGGTTGCGCGCGGAGTTGCCCGGCGGCAATGGCGATCAGCTTTTGGTGATTCCACCAGAGGCTGGGATCAAAAGCGAGGTAGGTGTCGAACAAATCCGGCTCCAGGAACAGCGTCTCCAGCACGAACAAACCCGCGAGCGATTCGCCCACGATGGCCGTCTCGTCCGTCGTGCGGTAGCGCGCCTTGATTTGCGGCATCAGTTCGTCGCGCAGAAATTTCCGAAATGCCGCGGACCCGCCGACGCGCGGCGCGATTTTCTTGTCCTCCTCGTTTTCGGTCGGTCCCGTCAGGTCGCGCCGGCGCTCGGTGTTCTCGATGCCGACGAGGAGAAATGGCCGCATCGTGCCGTTGCCGACCGACACTTGCACGAGACCCGCAACGTGCAAAAAATCCTCGGTCAATCCTCCATCCGGCATGTAAAGCACCGGCAGCCGTTGTTCACTAGGATTAGCGGCATTGGCATTGCCACTGCCAAAGGGAGGCGGCGGCACATAGACGTTGATGCGGCGCGTCTCGCCGAGGATTTTGGAAGCGATCGTGAACGTCTCGCCGATGACCAGCGGAGTCGCCGGCGCTGGCGAAGTTGCCGGCTCTTGCGCGTGCGCTGGCGCGTGGACGGCGGCCGCAAGAAAAACGAGCAGACTGCGCAGAGCAACCGTCAGGAACTTGGGAAAACGCATCGCGCTATTTTGGAACCGAACCGTGCCAGCGCCAAGCGCGCGCATCGAAATTACCAAGCGGTGACTGACTGCTCAATTAATCGTGCAGGTAGGTTTCCTTGAACATCTGCGTCTCCTCGCCAATCGGGCCGACTTCCTTGCCGTCGGGCTTGAGCAGCCAATGCCAATCGTAGGAACCGCCGCCGAGAAAATAGCGGTGCTGCTGCACGATGAGGTGGCCGCGGTATTCGCCGCGACGGATGACTTCGAGATCGTTGCCGGCGCAAACGAAGGCGACCTTTTTTGTCATCGGATCGACCGTGTGAACGGCGCCGGAAGTCGCCCAGGCGGCGCTGAGAAAAAAGATGCGTTTGCCGTCCGGCGCGAACTGCGGCGCCTGCATTCCCGCGAGCACGTTTTCCGGCTGCGGATGGCTCGCGCCACGCACGAGGAGCGTGGCATTTTTCCCATTCGTTTCGATGAGCCACAACTCGATCGCCTCCTCCTCGCCCGAGCCGGTGGCGACCAGCTGGCCGGGTGTCGCACGGACGAAGACCACGCGGCGGCCGTCGGGCGCGAGATTCGGCGCGGAGTCGCGACCGGTCGCGGTCAGCTTCGCCTGGCGTCCGGTAGCATTGGTGAAAATGACGTTGCCAGCCTCGACGCCAACGGACTGCGCGCGCAACAGCGCCGGCAGGCAAAATATGCCGACCCACGCTGTGGCGGCGACAAGCGCAAAGGGAGCCAGCTTTTTCAGCTTCATCATCGTCGTCGCGGCTCACAAGCCCCGCGGTGACGGAGGCAGCGGCGGCGGCAGCGGCGGCGGGGTGGCTGACAACAACGTCGCGCCGCCGCCGGGCTGAGACGGCTGCTGACTCCAGGCGTGGATCGCCGCGGCCAATTGCGCCAGCGAGGAGCCGATCCATTCGGGCGGCAGCGTGTAGGATTTCGTCTGGCCTTTGGAATCATAACGCAACGCGTTCGACGCCAGACCACGGAAGTGTTCGCGCGGGATCACCGTGGTGTCGAACCAACTCCGGCTGACCAAAATTCCCGGCAGGAGAAAAATCCCGTAGCGCGTGCGCGCGCCGGCGTTTTGCCGCCGGCCCAGCGCCCAACCGGCGGGGAAGGACGCGAGCATCATCCAGCCTCCGACGCCCAGCACCAGGCCGACGACGATGAGCCAGAGTTCGGCGTTGGAATTGGAATAAACCGTCACCGGCCCGCGGTAGGCAAAGAGCCACACGACGCCGAGCAGCAACAGCAGCGCGCCGAAGCCGAGCAGGCCCAATCCGATGAGCGCGTTCTGGATGAGCCAGGCCGCGGAAAAGCGCTGCTCGAAGAACGCCGTGCCCGGCGGGAGAGGCTGCGTTTCGTCCAGGAGCACGCGCACCTCCGGCGGCAGCTTTTCCGGATCGGAAGTTGTGAGAACGTCCATGAATCGGGAGCAGCCTCGCACCGGCTGCCAGGGCAGGGCGGACGCCGGTTATCTGGCGTTTTCGATTTTCAAATTCTCGGTGCCAAAACCTTTTCGCCCCGTGATGCGCCACCAGCCTTGCGCGCCGTCGCCGATTTTTTTGTAGAGCACCACGCCGACATCATCGCCGCCCGTGCCGCTCGACGCCGCGGCCAGGAAATCGCCGTCCGACACGCCCAGCCCCTTCCAAGTGCCGCTCGGCAAACGCCATTCGAGGTCGAAGCAGCGTTCGCCCGCCGGCGTGGCCACCATGCTGCCGGACATGCCGCCGCTGAAGCGGAATTCGCCCGGCTCCTTCGTCGGGAGAATGCTGTAGCTGGTGACTTGCGATTTCGGGACCGCGTAGGAGAAAAACGCATCCGAGCCGCCGTCAGCGCGTTGCTTGTAGATGGCCACCGCGCCCAAGTCTTTGCCGTAGCCGACCGCAATGTAATCCGACCCCGCGAAATGCACCGCCCAGCCGGTTTGCACGCCGTTGTTAAGCTTCCACGTCACCGCGTAGGGACCGTCGGGATTAGGACGGTCGAAGGTTACCCGGCCCGTGTAGCCGCCACTCGCGCCTCCGGGATTGGTGGCGGACTCGATGGAAAACTCCAGATGCACCGGCGGCGGCGCGGCGGTGAGCCGGACCGGCGCGAGGGCGAACATCAGCGAAGTGGCTGCTGCGGTGGCGAGGAGAGCACGAGTCTTCATATTTTTTTGGCGGAAGGAACATGGCTGCGCGCGAGGGTTCGGCGCAACTGATTCTAATGCACCAGCTTCGGCGCATTGCCGCAACAACATTTTGTGTCCGTATTGATGCAGCCAGTGACGGATTATTCTATGCTCCTCGCGTGCGCAGCAGTGCGCCATCGCTTTTCCTTCGACACATAAAGAAGATGAAATCCACCGCGCCCGTCACCGTCCGCTCAGGGCAATTTGAATTTCTCAAGTTCAACACCAAACGCGACTGGCGCGACGGTTATCACTGGATGCTGACGCTGAGCTGGCCGCACTTCTCCGCGTTCGTGTTCGGCATTTACATGCTGATCAATCTCGTCTTCGCGGCGCTCTTCCACCTCGGCCGGCCGTGCATCGCGGAGATGCCGCCGGATTCGTTTGCGTCGGCGTTTTTCTTCAGTGTCGAGACGCTCGCCACCGTCGGCTATGGCCATTGGTATCCGGCCACGATTTACGGGCACATCGTCGCCACGCTGGAAATCATGACGGGCATGTTCGGGCTGGCGGTTATCACGGGCCTGATCTTCGTGCGCTTCTCGCGTCCGACCGCGCGGGTCGAGTTCAGCCGCGAGCTGACGGTCGTGCCTTTCAACGGCCAGCCGGCGCTCGTGCTGCGCGTGGCCAACCTGCGGCACCAAGCCATGGCCCAGGTCGAATTTCGGCTGACGCTCGTGCGCAACGAGCAAGTGCTGGAAGGCGATACGATGCGGCGCTTTCACGAGCTGCGCTTGCAGCCGGCGCGCGCCATCATGTTCCCCGCGGCCCTGACCGTGCGCCATCTGCTCGACGCCAGCAGCCCGTTGCACGGCATGACGCCGGAGAGCTTGGAACGCTGCGACGCGCGTTTCATCGCCTCGGTCGTGGGCATCGACACAGTCATCAGCGCGCCCGTGCAGAGCCAGGCGGATTATTCCTGGGGCGAGGTGCGTTTCGGACATCGCTTCGTGGAAATTTACGAAGAACTTCCCGACGGCCGGTTGACGGTCGATTACGGCCGCCTGCACGACACCGAACCGGTGCCGCCCGAGCACCTGGCCGCGATGAACAACAACCGCGCGGCAGCGCCGGCAGACAGCCACCGCCCGGAGCCGTCTCGTATCTCTGGTGGTTGACTTGATTGTTTGGAGAAAATGAAAACGCCGATCCGCCTGTTGCTCGCCGACGTGGACGGCACGTTGGTAACAAAAGAAAAAGTGCTCACCGCGCGCGCCGTCGCCGCCGTGCGCCGCTTGGGCGAGGCGGGCGTGGCGTTTGCGATCACGAGCGGCCGGCCGCCGCGCGGCATGGCGATGTTGATCGAGCCGCTGCGAATCACGACGCCGGTGGCCGGTTTCAACGGCGGCTTGTTCGTGCAACCCGACGATCTCGACGCGATCCTCGAAGAGCGCACGCTCGGCCGCGCCGTCGTCGCCGAGACCATCGCCATCATCGAGCAACACGGTCTCGGCGCGTGGATTTACCAAGGCACGGATTGGTTCGTCCACGAGCGCCACGGCGCGCACGTGGACAAGGAGGAATGGACGGTGAAATTTCCGCCCACCGTGGTCGCCGCCTACACGCCCGCGATGATGGAGCGCGTGGCCAAAGTCGTCGGCGTCTCCGACGATCTCGACGCGGTCGCGCGCTGCGAAACCGCCGTGCGCGCCCGCTTCGCCGGCGACGTTGCGCGCACGAAGCAATGCAGTCCCGCGCGCGACGATCCGCCCAGCCGCGTTTCGGCGGCGCGTTCGCAGCCGTATTATCTCGACGTGACGCATCCCGACGCGAACAAAGGCGCGGTCGTCCACGCGCTCGCGCGGATGTTAAAAATCCAGCCCGCCGAGATCGCGACGATTGGCGATCAGCCGAACGACGTGCTGATGTTTGAGCAAGGCGGGATGTCCATCGCGATGGGCCAGGCGAGCGACGCCGTGAAAGCGAAGGCGCACGAAGTCACCACCTCCTGCGACGACGAAGGCTTCGCCAACGCCATCGAGCGTTTCATTCTCCCAAAATCGGCCGCGCAGTAAGAAATTCCCAAAGAAAAAAACCATGTCCACCGCTTCTTCTCCCCGCGTCCAGGAAATCCTCTCCTGGTATGGCGCCGACAACGTCGGCACGCTGACGAACCTCGCGCGCCTCATGAATTTCGGCCGGCTCGCCGGCACCGGCAAATTCGTCATCCTGCCCGTCGATCAAGGCTTCGAGCACGGCCCGGCGCGCTCCTTTGCCCCGAACCCTCCGGCGTATGATCCGCGCTACCATTTCCAGTTCGCGCTCGACGCCGGCTGCAACGCCTACGCGGCGCCGCTCGGTTTTCTCGCCGCCGGCGCGCGGGACTTCGCGCACACCGGGCTGCCGTTGATTTTGAAAGTCAACGACCACGACCTGCTCGGCGGCGACGAGAAAGACCCGGACCAAGCCTTGACCGGCTCGGTCGAGGACGCCTTGCGCCTCGGCTGCGCCGCCATCGGCTTCACGATCTACCCAGGCTCGACGCACGCCCGCGGCATGTATGAGGAAATCCGCGCGCTCGGCCAGCAGGCCCGGGAAGCCGGCCTGGCCGTGGTGATCTGGAGCTATCCGCGCGGCTCGGCCTTGAGCAAGGAAGGCGAAACGGCGCTCGACGTGTGCGGCTACGCCGCGCACCTCGCGGCGCAACTCGGCGCGCACATCATCAAAGTCAAATTGCCGAGCGCGCACCTCGAACAGGACGCGGCGCGGAAGGTTTACGAAAAAGAAGCCATCCCGCGCGCGACCATCGCCGAGCGCGTGGCGCACGTCGTGAAATGCTGCTTCGACGGCCGCCGCATCGTCATCTTCAGCGGCGGCGCCGCGGAAGCCGAAGACAAGCTGCTCGAACAAATCCGCGGCATCCAGGCTGGCGGCGGCTTTGGCTCCATCATCGGCCGCAATTCTTTTACCCGCCCGAAAGCCGACGCGCTGAAGTTGCTCGGCACGATCATGAACATCTACGCGGGGAAATAGCGGCTGTTAGCTCACGTGTGAGCACTATACGCTCCGTCAGGCAAACAAAGCGCTACCTTCCAGCCCAGCAGCCCATCGGCAGCATCCGCCGTCTCCCGTGCCTGGACACCCGCGGCTGGCCCGGCGCGTCGGGCGTGTAGTTATGAACGGTGTCCGCTCACTGGTTCTACATCCCAAACTAATCGCGTGCCCGCTTCGAAGTAACCTTAGCGCTTATCCGTCTGCGGCTGCTCCACCGCCGGGCCATAACCATCTTCGGACCGCGCCCCCGCAGCAAACGTCGGTGGCACCTCGACGAAACGCATTTCGTCCCGCGACGGCCACGACCATTGTAAAGAGACATTTCACGATGCGGGTCGATGAGCAAACGCGGCCACGTAAAAGAACTGCGCGATCGTCCTCATTTGTGTGTTCCGGAAACGCCCCGCCAATGCCGGCAGGCCACCATGTCCCGAAACTTAAAAGCTTCGACTACTTTGCCGCTACCGACTCACGGCTGCGGATGTTACGAATGCGACCGAACTCTTTCAACAAGTCAACCACAAACCGATTCAGAACTTGCGCTTCACACCGGCCTTTTTCGTGAGCGCAGTCATAAAGTTGAATCGCGGTATCGGCATTATGCCGGGCTGCTTGACCGAGATAATGAGAAGACGGAAACGCCGGCAACGCGTTGGCGATCTGGTGAGAAAGTGCGCTCGGATCGAAGTAGGAAGGCAACGGATGGGAAGCCAGCGGGCTGAGTAAATCAAACAAAGTAGCAAGAAAATCTCGGTAATCGTCTCTGCGCTGGACATCATTTTCAAGCCACTGCACCGAATCATCGTCGAGATTCTCGAAAATCATTACTTGTTCTTGGTCAGACATTTGGGCAATTCCCTTCGAGGATTTCCAAAGCTTGGTAGGAATCAAGATATCCACCGTGCATAATCACGTCAATGACCAAGCGTTTGAAGTCAGGATGCGTTGTGAAATCGAGAAAGAGAATTTCAAATTCGTTTTCTCGGAGGTCTTTGATCAGGTATTCCGCGGAGCCGGTGACCAAGCCCGAACCGGCAATCGTGCGCCGGGGCACCGCGATTTTACCCAAGTCGATTCGGAAAACAATCGGATAAAAGAAAAGAATAGAAACAGCGGAGCAAACCCGTTTTAAGGCGACAGCAAGGGCAGCGTCAACTCGGTCCGCGGCGGTTTGATGATCAACTGCCTTGAGAAGTTTGGCCCGCCGGCCTTCCATGAAGGGATCGAATTCATCTTTGTCTTTCCACGGTTTGTAGAGGTTCTGATAAATCTCAAGTGGGTTAGAAGAGCTCGGATTATTTAAGCGATACGGAAAAAACTCTTTGGCGACCCAAGTATGGTGTTGGCCGTCAAAAAAATAATGTCCTAAAATCCAGTCTATAGCGGTTTTCGTGCCGTAATAATAGTTAGTCATTTATGGGATAGCCCGAATGATCTACAGAGGGCTATCGCGACAGTCAATCAAGACGCACCGGGAACATTTTTGGCGATGCTCTTCGCCGCCTCGACGACGTGCTCCGCGGTGATGCCGAGTTCCTTCATCACCTTGTCGCCGGGGGCGGAGATGCCGAAGCGGTTGATGCCGAGGCAGAGGCCGTCGAGGCCGACGTAGGGCGCCCAGCTCGATGACACGCTGGCTTCGATGCTCACGCGGCGGCGGCATGACTTGGGCAGCACTTCCTCTTTGTAAGCATCCGGCTGGCGGTCGAAGCGCGCGAAGCAGGGGAGGCTCACCACGCGGGTTCCGGCGCCGAGCGTTTCGGCGGCTTTCATCGCGTGCTGGAGTTCGCTGCCGGCACTGAGCAGGATGAGGTCGAGCTTGGCGGTTTCTTTCTTCGCGATGTAACCGCCTTTGAGCACGCCTTCGCGGCGTTCCTTCGCGGGGATGGAAGTTAAAAGCGGCACGGCCTGGCGGCTGAGGGCGAGCAACGTCGGGCCGTCGGTGCGTTCGAGGGCGGCGACAAACGCGCCGGCCGTTTCCTCGGGATCGGCGGGACGGACCACGTCGAGGTTCGGGATGACCCGCAGGCCGGGGATCGTCTCAACGGGTTGATGCGTCGGACCGTCTTCGCCGACGCCGATGGAGTCGTGAGTGAAAATATAAATGACCGGCAAATGCGACAGCGCCGCGAGCCGGATCGGCGGTCGGCAATAGTCGGCGAAGACGAGGAACGTCGCGCCGCTCGGCCGGAAGATGCCGTGCGCGGCGATGCCGTTCATGATGGAGCACATGCCGTGTTCGCGGATGCCAAAGCGGATGTTGCGTCCGCCGCGATGGCCGGGCTTGAAGTCATCGGGGTTTTTCATGTCGCCGATGTAATTGAGCGTCGAGCCATAGAGGTCGGCGCTGCCGCCGATGAGCAGCGGCGTCGCTTTGGCTAAAGGCTGGAGCACGGTTTCGCCGGCTTTGCGCGTGGCGATCTTCGTGTCCGCGGGGAACTCGGGCACGGCGGCAAAAAGCGCGCTGACCTCGGGCGTTTTCGCTTTTGTGTCCTGCGGCAGCGTGTGGGCAAAAGCGCGCGAGGAGCCGAGTTCTTCGGCCAACTTGGGATTGGCCGCTTTCCAGGCGTCGAATTTTTTCACCCAATCCGCATAGGCCGGGTCGAGCGCCGCAGTCCGGTGTTTTTTGAAAAATTCATACACCTCGGGCGCGACATAATAATGCTCGGCCGGCAGCCCGAGACCCTTGCGCGCGGCGTCGGCAAATTTCGCGCCGCCTTCGCCGTGCGCCTTTTGCGTGCCGGCGACTTCGGGGATGCCTTTGCCGATGAGCGTCTTGGCGATGATGAATTGCGGCTTGCCGCTGCCGCCGGCGCGGGCGCGCTCGAAGGCGGCGAGAAATTCCTCCATGTCCTGCCCATCAACGACCTGCACATCCCAACCCATCGCGGTGAATTTTTTCTCGTCGTCCTCGCTCTGCGTTTCCTTCGCCATCGCGTCGAGCGTCACGGCGTTGGAGTCGTAAATGAGGATCAAATTATCGAGCTGCTGGTGCCCGGCGAAGGCGACCGCTTCCATCGCGACGCCTTCCTGCAAGCAGCCGTCGCCGGCGAGACAGACGATTTTGTGGTCAAAAATCTTGTGGTCCGCCGTGTTGAACCGCGCCGCCGCCATCTGCACGCTGACGGCCATGCCGACCGAGTTGCCCACGCCCTGGCCGAGCGGGCCGGTGGTCGTTTCCACGCCGCTCGGCGCGTGGGTCAACTCCGGGTGCCCTGGCGTCTTCGAGTCGAGCTGGCGGAAGTTTTTGAGTTCCTCCAGCGTCATGTCCGCATACCCGGCGAGGTGCAGCCACGAATAAAGGAACATTGAGCCGTGGCCGGCGGAGAGTACGAACCGGTCGCGGTTCAGCCACTCCGGATGGTCCGGGCAATGTTTCAGCGCGTGGCCGAAGAGGACGGCGCCGATCTCGGCGCAACCGAGCGGCAGACCGAGATGGCCGCTGTTGCTGGCGTGAACGGCGTCGATGGCGAGGCCGCGCGCGATGTCGGCGGCTTGGGCGAGGATGGCTTTGTCGGGAAGACTCATAATGCTTTCGGCTCCTAGCGGATTTCCCGTTGACACGCAAGACGATAGCGTTGGCGCAATGCGCGCGTGAGCGGGCCGAGCGCGAGAGTGCGCTCGCGCCAGCGCGTGACCGGGCAGAGGCCGAGCAGGCTGTTGGTGAGAAAAATTTCGTCCGCCGCGTCCAGCGCCGCCGGGCGCGCGCGGACCAGGTGCGTGTCGGGTTTTTCCTGCAAAATCCACCCGCGGACCACGCCGGCGCGGCAGCCGCAATTTTCTGCCGGCGTGAAAAGTTCATCATCGCGCACCCAAAAAAGATTGGTGAACGCGCCGCTGGCGATCTCGCCGCGCTCGTTGCGCAGCAGCGCCTCGGTGCCCGGCGGCTGCGCGCGTCGCGCCTGCCAATGGGTCAGATAGCTGAACGTCTTGAAACGCGCGTCCCAGTTGTGCGCGCCGACGCGCAACGGCGAGCGCACGAGCGCAAAATTCTGCCGTGGATCGGGCAATGGCTCGGCTTGGAAAAATTGGCGCGCCCCGGCGCCGTCCGCGCCCACGAGCCAGCGCCAGCGGCCGTCCGCTTGCGGCAACGCGCCGGTTGCTGCGCGGAAATCAACGGCATCGCCGCGCAACAAGCCGAGCGCGGCGCAGGCGCGTTGCAGCGAGCGCCAATGCGCCTCGACAAACAGCGCCCGCCCGCGCTCGACGCGCAGCGTTTCAAACACACCCAGCCACGGTTGCCACGCGCTGCCCGGCGGCAGGATTTCCAGCGCCGGATTCACAAAGGTAGGGACGCTTCGCCGAAGCGTCCGTGATTTTTTGTCGGACGCCACGGCTGCTCAGAAACAAATGGGACGCCTCGGAAATGCGCTCCTGCCTGAGCGTAACGCGCCACCGCCGCGCGCAAGCCCGCGCCCTTGTGCATCGTCTCCTCCCACTCGCGGGCCGGCACCGAGTCCGCCGTGATTCCAGCGCCGACGTGGTAGTGCAGTTCGCCGCGCCGCGCGTCGTGAACGAGCGTGCGGATGGCGATGGAAAACGCCGCGCTCCGGCCGTCGAGTCCGAACCAGCCGATGGCGCCCGTGTAAACGCCGCGCGGCGTCGCGCGTTCGAGTTCGGCGATGATTTCCATCGCCCCTTTTTTCGGCGCGCCCGTGATCGAGCCGCCGGGAAAACAAGCCGCCAGCGCGCCGACCGGCGACACGTCGGCGCGCAGTTGGCCGGTGACGGTGGAAACGAGGTGATGCACTTGCGCGAAATGCTCCAGCCGCAACAGATCGGGCGCCGCGACGCTGCCAAATGCGCAGACCCGGCCGAGGTCGTTGCGCAAGAGATCGGTAATCATGAGCAATTCCGCCCGTTCCTTCGGATCGCGCTGCAACTCGGTGGCGAGCTGCCGGTCCGCCGTCGGGTTCACGCCGCGCGGCCGGGTGCCCTTGATCGGCCGCGTCGTGATGCGTCCGCCAGGATCGACGCGCAGAAATAATTCCGGCGACGCGGACAAAATCGTCGTGCCCGCGCCCGTGTCGATGAACGCCGCGCCCGGCGCCGGGCTGGCCGCGAGCAGTTGCTCAAAGAGCGCGTGCGGACTGCCGGAAAATTCCGCGGCAAAACGCTGCGCCAGATTGACCTGATAAATATCGCCCGCCGCAATGTGCGCCTGTGCCGCGCGCACGGCGGACTCGAAATTGGCGCGGGAGAAATTTGCTTGCCAAGGTCCGATGCGCCGTTCGCCGTCGCTGCTGACGCCGCGTTGTTCCGACCAAAGCCGCGTTGGCTGGCCGGCTGGCGAAAACGTCCAGTCGGGAAAAATGCCGAACCAGAAGTCGCCTTCGTAATTCACAAAGCCGACCGCGCCGCCGGCGGGATGACAGGCTGCCGCGCCGCCGACCTGCGCCCGGGCGTTCTCGCGCCGATGCCGCCGCAGCGCGTCTTCCAGCCGCGCCCATTCGCCCGCGCGGCCGACGACGATTTCCACCGGTTCCGCCGCCTGTAAAAGCCAGCCGGGCGCGAGCCAGGAGTTGAGCGAAACGAAGGGCGCGGACATGCCAGGTTAAATGACCTCGCGCAAAGGACGCAAAGCCGCAAAGGGTCAGAAAAAGAAAGCTGTAGTTTTCAATCCTTTGCGGCTTTGCGTCCTTTGCGCGAGGTCCATTTGAGCAAACAGGATGTGAAAAATCCGCAACGACGCGCGGGATGACAGCGGAAACAATCAATGCTACAGGAGCGCCCCGCGCCTCATCGCAGCATGAACGCTCCCGCTTCCGCCGACAACAATTCCCGCGTCTTGAGCATCGGCCTGCCCACGGGCAGTTTGCACGAGGCGACGCTGGCGCTCTTTGCCAAGGCTGGCTACCAGATTTCCGGTTCGTCGCGTTCGTATAAACCGAGCATCGACGATCCCGAGTTGCGCGTGCGGCTCTTGCGCGCGCAGGAAATCTCGCGCTACGTCGAGCACGGGTTTCTCGATTGCGGACTCACCGGCCGCGATTGGATCGCGGAGAACGGCTCGCAGGTGGAAGTCCTCTGCGACCTGCCGTTTTCCAAAGTCTCCGCCGCGCCGACCCGCTGGGTGCTCGTGGTGCCCAACGACTCGCCGATCCGCACCGTCGCCGACCTCGCCGGCAAGCGCATCGCCACGGAAGCCGTCGGCTTGACGCGGCGATTTTTGGAAAAGGAAAACGTGCGCGCCGAGGTCGAATTTTCCTGGGGCGCGACGGAGG
Organism: Verrucomicrobiota bacterium; assembly: GCA_019241085.1. Classification (GTDB taxonomy): domain Bacteria; phylum Verrucomicrobiota; class Verrucomicrobiia; order Chthoniobacterales; family SZAS-18; genus JAFAXH01. The sequence continues at coordinate 33,049 of JAFAXH010000119.1, forward strand.
TGAAGGTGCCCGACCTCGTCGATGCCATCGTCGATATCACCGAGACCGGCTCGTCGCTGCGCGCCAACAATCTGCGCATCGTCGCCACGCTGTTGGAGAGCTACCCGCAGCTCATCGCCAACCGCACGGCGTTCACTGACCCGTGGAAAAAGGACAAGCTCGACCGCTTGCAAATCCTGCTTCAGGGCGCGCTGGCCGCGCGCGACAAGGTGGGCTTAAAAATGAACCTGCCGGAAAAAGAGTTGCAAAAGCTCATCGCCACCCTACCGTCGCTCCGCGAGCCGACCGTCTCGCCGCTGGCCCACTCCGGGTGGGTGGCGGTGGAGACGATCATCGATGAAAAAGTCGTCCGCGAGCTGATTCCCACGTTGAAGCGGCTCGGCGCGGAAGGCATCATCGAATACCCGCTCAACAAAGTCGTTTACTAGATCGCAAGCACGTCAATATTTGCCGCGCAATCCGTTGCTGTGGCGCTACTTATGGGTTCGTTAAAGAAAAGAAGAAAAGCCAAGATTTCCAAGCACAAACGCCGCAAGCGGATGAAGGAAAACCGCCACAAGAAGCGTTTGCGCTACAAGAGCTAGCGGGCTACGTTGCCGCCCGTATGCGTCCCCGGGAAAATGGTTTCGCTCCGGGGGATGTGCCGCCGATTGCGGCCCTTGGGCCTGCCAGGCCGGAGCGGTCGCGCGGCAACTCAGCGCGCACCGCGCGGCTGCTGCTGACTGCGCTCTGTCCATTGCTGCTGTGCAGCGGTGGCGCCTCGCCGACTGCGCTCGCGGCACCGCCGCCTGCTGCTGCTGGCGCTGGCGCTGGCCGCAGCGCGGCAGCCAAGCCGACACCGGCACCCGCGCCGACTGCGGCTGCGCCCGCGCCGCCGTCGTCCTCCTCGCCCGTGCCCGCGGTTGCACCGAGCCGCAACGGGAGCAATAACAACGGCGAGCGGGCGGTGATCTTTGATCCCGCGCCGCGCCCGGCGGCGAAGGATTTGCAACTTGCGCTCGAAAGCGAGCGCAAGGCCGAGGCGTTGGCGCATTACGTGCGCGGTTTGCTCTTGGAAGAGAGCGCCGGCAGCGATGACGCGTTAAAAGAATTTCTGCGCGCCATCGCGCTCGACCCGGCGAACGCCGAGCTGGCGTTGAAGCTCGCCGGCGACTACTACCTGCGCCGCGGCGAGGTGCCCGAGGCGATTGATCTGCTCAAGGACGCGATCAAGGCCAGCCCGCGCCTGCCGCAGCCGTGCCTCGCGTTGTCGCAGATTTACCTGCGTTACCTGCACAAGCCCGACCAGGCGTTGAAATACGCGCAGATGGCGCTCGACCTCGATCCGACCAACGCCTTTGCCTACCAATATCTCGCCGAGACCTACGTCACGCTCGACCAGTTGCCCAAGGCGCAAGCGCTCATGGATCGCGCGGTCAAGGTCGAGACGAACGATCCGGCGTTCTGGATGCGCCTGGCCAACGTTTATCTCGTGCTCAATTTTAAAGACGAAAAGCCGCGCACGCCCGACGACTTGCGCAAGGCGAACGTCTTTTTCCAAAAAGCCATCCAAGCCGCCGGCAATGATCCCATCGTCATTGAACAGGCCGCGAATTATTATCAGCGCACCGGCCAGACGGCCGAGGCGACGGCGTTGTTCGAGCGCGCCTTCTGGCTCGACCCGCGCGACACCGATCTCGCCGACCGGCTGGCGCAGTGTTACCGCCAGACCGGCGAGCGCGACAAGGCGGCGGCCGTGCTCGAACAGATCGTGCGCATCAATCCCAACCAGGAGAGCGCCTACGAAGAACTGGGCGAAATTTACAAGGACCAGAAGCGCTACGACAAGGCGGCCGATCAATACGAAAAAGCGTTGCGGCTGAATCCGAACAGTCCGCTGCTGTATCAGCAACTGACCCAGCTCCTGCTCGGCACCGAACTGCACCAGTCGCAACGCGCGGTCGATATTTTGCTCGAAGCGCGCCGGCGCTTTCCCGACGTGCCGATTTTCGGCGAATGGCTCGGGCACGCGCTCAGCATCGCCAAGCGGCATCAGGAGGCGATGACCGTCTTCGAGCAAACGCTCAACGAGGCGCGGCTGAACCAGGAGGAACTCCTGCGCAACGGCCAGTTTTATTTTGACTACGGCATGGCTGCCGAGCAGGCCGGGCTTTACGAAAAAGCGGCGGAACTCTTTCGCCAGACGCTGGCCATCGCGACCGATTCCGACCTCATCGCCGAGACCTGCAATTACCTCGGCTACATGTGGATTGATCGGAACGAAAACTTGACCGAAGCCGAGGCGCTCGTGCGCCGCGCGCTGGAGATCCAGCCCGAGAGCGGCGCGTTTCTCGATAGCCTGGGCTGGTTCTACTTCCGCACGGCGCAATACGACAAGGCGCTGACCTATCTCTTGCAAGCCGCGACGACGTTGAAGACGGAAGACACCACGGTGCTGGAGCACATTGCCGATACTTACGACAAGCTCAACAACCGCCCGCAAGCCATCGCGTATTGGACGAAGGCCGTCGCGCTCGAAGCCGCCAGCGACACCGACAAAGAGCGCATCGGCAAAAAAATCGCCGACGCCAAAGCACCCGTCGCGCACCAAACTCAAAAGCCGCCGGAAGGGCCGTAGAGTAAGACGCTCTTGTTAAGGTGAGGCACCTTAGGTTTCATCGTTGCTCCATATGAATTCCATTAAGGCGACCTCTCGCAGCTTAAGTTCGCGAGTGGTATTCATGCTAATGCCACGGATGCCAGCCTTCTGAAGCTCAACCTGAAATGAGTGCCACGGAAAATAAGTCCATTCGGGCGGGTCTTCGATGTAAAAGCGAGTCCACTTGTCGTGCTGCTGGCAAAAAATAATTGGGCGGGGCTGAATAACACGACACCTAGTTCTCTGCTTGTTGCGCTCTAATTCGATCACAGAATCGCCCTCCTTGGCTTCGGCTCGAAAGCGGCTCTTACCCTGCCAGCGAATTGAATAAACGCTCCCCTTGGGATCGCTCATTTTCTCTCTGGCGGTTTGCTTGCCGGTTTCCTCAAATTGTGCCTCGCTCTCCTGTATCTTGTCGGAGAGTGGCGTTGTTGCGACGATCCATGTGCGATTAGTTGGTGACTCGACGGTGCATCGTGAAGTGCTGCGACTGTGCGGACGGGAAATCACGGGCAACTCGCACGCTCGCGCAATGAACTCGGCGTCAATAGGAGTAGCGATGTCAATGAGCTTTTGGATAAATGCTCGAACTTGGGAGCGTGCTTGAAAGCGGCGAGTAACTAACGAGGCTTCTATAAGGTGGTCGGCAGAAGATAAAGACAGATTTGATGAGCCGATGACAGCAATATCGCTCGATACGAGTATCTTCGCGTGTAGTCCGGGGCAGGAATACAACTCTACGTCCGCTGCGAATAACGTTTTGAGAAGGTCGGCTGATGTCTCGCCGCTATTAATAGCTCCATCCGATGCGTCGCAAATGAGAAGATCCCCCTTCGCGAACGAAAGGTGCATATCGCTGGTAGCGTAGGCTATCGCTGCAAGTTTTCTGTCGCCGCGCTTCAGAAGTTTGTTGACCTCGCACCAGACGTTGTTGGTCAGAAGTTGATCCATCGTGAGAAGGCACCAAACATAGTATCAAGCTACATATCTGTGTAGCTAATCAGAAAGTAACCAGATTAGCTACAACCCCAACTCACCGCGCGCCTGGATGAGTTTTTCATACAAGGGCTGCAAGCCTTGCGGGATCACACGGGTGGCGCCGAGCACGGGCATGAAGTTCACGTCGCCAGCCCAGCGCGGGACGATGTGCAGGTGTAAGTGATCGGGCACGCCGGCGCCGGCGCAGGCGCCAAGGTTGAGACCGATGTTGAAGCCTTGCGCGTGGACGGTGGCGCGCAGGAGTTTTTGCGCGGCTTCGGCCAAGGTCCAGAGTTCGCTTTTTTCTTCGGCGTTGAGGTCGGCGAGGTCGGCGGCTTTGCGGTAGGGCACGGCCATGAGATGACCATTGGAGTAGGGATAGCGGTTCATCAACAGGAACGCGCTCTTGCGCCGCAAGACGACGAGATGCGCGGCGTCGTCCGAGGTTTGCGCGGCGGCGGTCAGGAAGTCGCCGCCGCCGGCGTTGTTGTCCGGGCGGGGCTGCTCGAAGTATTCCACGCGCCACGGCGCCCAGATGGCGCGCATTTGCTGGGGGAAATCGTCGTCCATAGTGGGTGGACGAATTCTAGAGCTTGATGCTGAATCGTGCTCGTGGTTTTTCAATTGTCATCCCGAGCGCAGTCGAGGGACCTCTCATTGCCTGCCTTGGCTCGCAGCGTGATCAAAAATGCAGTTCGCTTATTTACCGAGCCAGACAATCAGTAAGAGGTCCCTCGACTGCGCTCGGGATGACAATGCAAGACGCTTGCAACAAGCCTTCAGCTTTTAATTTCTTTAATCCTCGTAAGCTTCCATCGGCAGGCAGGAGCAGACGAGGTTGCGGTCGCCATAGACGTTGTCGATGCGGCCGACGGCGGGCCAGAACTTGTGCTCGCGCGACCACGGCGCGGGATACGCGGCGAGGCTGCGCGGATAGCGATGCGGCCAGTCGTCGGCGGTGACGACCGCGGCGGTGTGCGGCGCGTGTTTGAGCGGATTGTCGGCGCGGTCGGCTTCGCCGGTTTCCACGGCGCGGATTTCGGAACGAATGGCGATGAGCGCGTCGCAAAAGCGGTCGAGTTCCGCTTTGCTCTCGCTCTCGGTCGGCTCGACCATCAGCGTGCCGGCGACGGGCCAGCTCACGGTTGGCGCGTGGAAGCCGTAGTCCATCAGCCGCTTGGCCACGTCCTCGACTTCGACGCCGGCGCTCGCCTTGAAGCCGCGCAAGTCGAGGATGCACTCGTGCGCCACGAGGCCGTCGTTGCCGCGGTAGAGCACGCGGTAGTGCGGCTCGAGTTGCTTCGCGATGTAGTTGGCATTCAAGATCGCCAGCTTCGTCGCGGCGGCGAGGCCGTCCGGCCCCATCATCGCGATGTAAAGCCAGGAAATGACGAGGATGCTCGCGCTGCCGAGAGGCGCCGCGCAGACCGCGCCGCCGGCGTGCTCGCCCGCCGCGATGTCGCGCGGATCGTGCGGCAAAAACGCGCGCAGATGTTCCGCCACGCAGATCGGTCCGACGCCCGGACCGCCGCCGCCGTGCGGGATGCAAAACGTTTTGTGCAAATTCAAATGCACCACGTCCGCGCCCATGTCGCCGGGCCGGCAAAGGCCGACCTGCGCGTTCATGTTCGCGCCGTCCATGTAAACCTGGCCGCCGCGCGCGTGAACGGTTTCGCAAATCTCGCGGATCGTGCCTTCAAAGACGCCGTGCGTCGAAGGATAGGTAATCATCAACGCCGCCAGCGCGTCGGCGTGCTGGTCGGCCTGCGCGCGCAAATCGGCGAGGTCGATGTTGCCTTGCGCATCGCATTTCACCGGCACCACGCGATAGCCGGCCATCACCGCGCTCGCGGGATTCGTGCCGTGCGCGGAGGTGGGGATTAAACACACGTCGCGATGCCCCTGGCCGCGCGCCTCGTGATGGCCGCGGATGGCGAGCAGACCGGCGTATTCGCCTTGGCTGCCGGCGTTGGGTTGCAAGCTCGTGCCGGGCAGGCCGGTGATCTCGCTCAGCCATTTTTCCAGGCCGTGCGCGAGGATGCGGTAGCCCTCGATTTGCTCCGCCGGCGCGAACGGATGGATGCGCCCGAACTCTGGCCACGACACGGGGAGCATCTCCGCGCTGGCGTTGAGTTTCATCGTGCAACTTCCGAGCGGGATCATCGAAGTCGTCAGCGACAGATCGCGCGACTCCAGCCGGCGCAGGTAGCGCAGCATCTCGGTCTCGGTGTGGTGCTGCGAGAAAACCGGGTGGGTTAAAAACGGACTCGTGCGCGCGAGCGGCGCGGGGAGATCGAGTTCCATGTCGGCCGTGAGCTGCACCGGATCGAAGCCGGTCGCGCGGCCGTCGTGAAAGACACTCCACAAATCCTGCAAGTCGATGAGATCGACAGTTTCATCGAGCGAGACGCCGATGGTCGCGTCGTCGATGCGCCGCAGGTTGATGCGCTTCGCCGCCGCGGCGCGATGGATTTCCTCCGCACGGCCGGCGCCGACTGGCACCGTGAGCGTGTCGAAAAACGTGCCGTCATTCGGCGAAATTTTGTAGCCGAGTTCGCGCAGGCTCGCCGCCAGCGCGCCGGTGAGCAGGCGCACGCGGCGCGCGATTTTTTTCAATCCTTCCGGCCCGTGGTAGCACGCATACATCGCCGCCATCACGGCGAGGAGCACCTGCGCGGTGCAGATGTTCGAGGTCGCCTTGTCGCGGCGGATGTGCTGCTCGCGCGTCTGCAAACTCAAGCGAAACGCCGGCCGGCCCTGCGCGTCTTTCGACACGCCCACGAGACGGCCGGGCATGAGGCGCTTGAACTCGTCCTTCACCGCGAAATACGCCGCGTGCGGCCCGCCGCCGCCGAGCGGCACGCCGAAGCGCTGCGTCGAGCCGACGGCGATGTCCGCGCCGAACTCGCCCGGCGGCCGCAAAAGGCACAGCGCCAGCGGGTCCGCGGCGACAATTGTCAGCGCGCCGGCGGCGTGGGCTTTTGCAAAAAAATCGGTGAAATCGTGGACCGCGCCGTCCGTGCCTGGGTATTGCACGAGCACGCCGAAAAATTGGGCGTCGAGTGCGACTTCCTCGTGCCCGCCGGTGATGATCTCGATGCCGAGCGGACGCGCCCGCGTGCGCACGACGGCGAGTGTTTGCGGATGGCAATTTTTTGAAACAAAAAATCGCGCGCGCTTGCCGCGTTCCCCGCGCGCGGCGAAGGCGAGGCCCATCGCTTCGGCGGCGGCGGTGCCTTCGTCGAGCAGCGACGCATTGGCAACCGCCAATCCCGTGAGGTCGCAGATCATCGTCTGGAAATTGAGCAACGCTTCCAGCCGGCCCTGCGCGATCTCGGCTTGATACGGCGTGTAGGCGGTATACCAGCCGGGGTTTTCGAGAATGTTCCGCTGGATGACCGGCGGCGTGATCGTGCCGTGATAACCCTGGCCGATGTAGGAACGGAACACGCGGTTTTTCGCCGCGATGCCGCGCAGCTCGTCGAGCGCCTCGCTCTCGCTCAACGCCGCCGGCAGGTGCAGCGCGCGGCCGAGCTGGATGTCCGCCGGCACGGCGGCTTCGACGAGCGCATCGAGCGTCGGATAGCCGACGAGGTCGAGCATCGCCGCCACGTCCGCCGGTCCGCTGCCGAGGTGCCGTCGCGCGAAGCCGTCGAGCGGGCGCAGCAGGCCGGTGGTTTCGCTGGGGCTGCCGCTGACCGGTGGCGCGGCAGTCGGCGCATTTTTCGGCGGGAGAGTAGAATCGGAAAGCGGGACGGAAGCGGGCGCGACAGCAGCGGTCTCAGGCATCGGAGGAACGTAGGAAAATCGCCCTCCGACGCAAGCTCCCGTTCGCAGGTAGGGGCGCTTTGCCGAAGCGCCCGTGACTTTCTGTTTGTTTGAGCGGGAATCGTCCGCGCAATGGAATTCTACGGACGCCTGCGGAGAGGCGTCCCTACCTGTGAAACGGCCGTCCGGCAGGGATGCCGGACGGTGCCCTGCGTTCCCATTCGTTCCCACCGCCAAGCTACCAGTTCTTGTTCAACACCTTCAGCCGTTCGCGCGCCTGCTCGTTGCCGTTGCGGGCGGCTTTTTGATACCAGAGGATCGCCTGCGAGAGGTCCTTCGGCACGCCGCTGCCGTTCTCATACATCGTGCCGACGTAGTATTGCCCGCGCGCGTCGTTCTGGTCGGCGGCCTTGCGATACCAGAAGAGCGCCGTCTCGGCGTTTTTCGTCACGCCCTGGCCGTATTCGTAGAGCGTGCCGAGGTTGTTCTGCGCGCTGGGGTGCCCGGCGTCGGCGGCTTTTTTGAACCAATAATACGCCAGCCCGTAATCCTGCGGCACCCCCTTGCCGTTGCGATAGAGGTTTCCCAGATTCGTCTGCGCATACAGGTCGCCGCCTTCCGCGCCCTTGCGATACCACGCGGCGGCCTCGGCGTAATTCTGCGGCACGCCTTTGCCGAATTCGTAGAGGTATCCGAGGTTGTTCTGCGCGTCGGCCAGATTGCGGTCGGCGGCTTTGCGGAACCACTTGGCCGCTTCGTTGTAATCCATCTCCACGCCCTTGCCGCCGAGGTAGAGCAAGCCGAGCCGGTTTTGCGCTTCCGCAAAATTCTGCTCCGCCGCCTTGCGGTGCCAGGCCGCGGCTTCAGTATAATTCTGCGGCACGCCTAGGCCGTCCTCGTAGAGCACGCCGAGATTTTTCTGCGCCGCCGCGTTGCCCTGCTCGGCGGCTTTGCGATACCAGGTCGCCGCGAGGGCGTAATCGCGGACCACGCCGCGGCCGCTGTTGTAGAGAAAACCGAGGTTGTTCTGCGCCCGCGCGTTGCCCTGCTCGGCGGCGCGGCGGTAATACTCGACCGCCTGCGCGTAATCGCGATTCACACCCAGGCCGTTGGCATACATGTAGCCGACCGCCGTCTGACCGTCGGGATAATTTTGATCGGCGGACTTGCGATACCATTCGAGCGCCTGCGGGTAATCCTTCGGCACGCCCAGCCCGCCTTCATACATCGTGCCGAGATAATACTGGCCGCGCGCGTCACCCTGCTCCGCCGCCTTGCGATACCAGGAGACCGCCTTGTTGTAATCCTTCGGCACGCTCTGGCCGTTTTCATACATGATGCCCAGGTTGTTCTGGCCATCGGCATTGCCGGCCTCGGCGGCGAGGCGATACCACTCGGCAGACTTGGCCGGGTCGGTCTTGACGCGCTTGAAGGCGGCGCTCACGAGCTTCTGCGCGCTGTCGCGCACGCCCTTGCTCGCTTCGCTCGAGGCAGGGTCGAGCGCGAGCGCGCGCTGATACGCCGCCAGCGCGGCGGCGTAGTCTTCCTCGGCAGCCGCCGAACGCGCCGCGGCAATCTCCTGCTCGGGCCGGCGGCGCTCGCCATTGTTGTTGTTGTTATTCGTCGGCGACGTTTGCCGGCGCGGCGAGGCGCTGGGCGATTTGTCGTCGTTGACGTTGAGCGTGACGTTCGAGCTGTGCCGGGCCAACTGGCACATGGTGACAATGAGCATCAACCCCAGCAACCCGGCGCCGATGGCGGCAAAGATGCAGCCCCGTTGCAACGTGGGCGCGCCGGCGGCTCGGGGCGGCGGCTGCTGCGGTTGCGGCTGGTAGGGAGGATAAACGCCGCTCCCCGGTTGCGGCTGCGGCGGCCAGGTGGGCGGCGGTGCGTTGCCGGGGAAGGACACGGACGGCATCTGCACGGGCGGTGGCGGCGGTGGCGGCGGCAGGGGAAAACTCGCCGACCCGTGCGCAGACACTGCCGCGCCGCTGCCCATGACAGGCATGGCCCCCATCGCCGTCCCAGCCTGGCTGCCCTGCGAGGGACGCACCGTGGAGCTGCCGCTTTTCAACAAGATCGGCGCCAGGGTTTCGACAAAAGCCGCCGCGTCTGGAAACGCTGCCGCCGCCGTTGCCGCGGACAGCGCGCGCTGGAGCACGACGTTGCTCTCCTCGGAAATCTCCGCCAGCGGCCGGTAGCCGCGCGCGCTCGCCGGCGGTGGCGCGCCGCTGAGCAATTCATACACGAGCGCGGCCAGCGCCGGCACGCCGCCCACCGCGGTCGCCGCCGTCGGCTGCACCATCGTGGCAAAAGGCGATTGCGCGTCGGCGCCGTCGCCAGCCGGACGCGGCGCGACCTCGATCACGCAGCGGCGGCCGTTGTTGATTTCCGGATCGAGCAGCACGGCCGAGCGCGGGTTGGACGGAGAAAAAAGCTCGGGCAGAATCCGCACGCCGCGCGGCGAGAGGTCGAGGGGTTCCAACTCCGGCGCGGCGTCCACGATGCCCGCCAGCGGCAGCAACAGCGCGTGGACTTCCGCCGGCCGCATCCGGCCGTTGCGGCGCAGCGGCTCTTCCAAGCTGTAACCCGCGGGCGGCGGCGTCGGGAGGGGCGGCGGCAACGGCGGCGGCGCGACGGCGGAGGAAGAACGCACGCCGCTGCTGCCGGCTGTCGGCGGCGGCTTCGGCAACGATGGCGCGGAGGCCAGCGTGCCCATGATCGTGGCCGCCGCGGCAGCTTCCGCGCTGGAATCGCTGCTGCCCATCTCGTGCAGGATTTCCGAAATGCGCAGGCGCACGGCGTTGGCGTTCGCCGGCCGTTCGTCCCGGTCCTTGGCCAGCAGCGAGCGCAGGAGCGCGATCACGCTCTCGGGCTGATTGGCCAGCATCTCGAACGGCGGCGGTTTGTGCAGTTGCTGGGCGATGACCTGCGAAAACGAGCCGGTGAACGGCGCGCGGCCAGCCAGCAGATACCAGAGCGTGACGCCGAGCGAATAAAGGTCGGACCGGCCGTCGAGGTCCGTTTCCGAATCAAACTGCTCGGGGCTGGCAAACTGCGGCGTGCCGACAAAATTGCCCTGCGAGAGTGACGCGGCGTTCTTGTCGCCTTCGAGCGATTTGACCAACCCAAAGTCGATCACCTTCACCAATGGATCGTCGCCATCCTGCTGCGGCAGGATCATGATGTTGGCCGGCTTCAGGTCGCGGTGGAGCAGGTTTTTCGCGTGCGCGGCCATCAGCGCGCGGGCGACCTGGGCGATGATGGCGAGCGCCTCGCGCGCCGGCATCGGGCCGTTGCGTTTGACGAACGACTCCAGCGTTTCGCCGTCGATAAACTCCATCGCATAGAAGAAGGAATTCTCGTCATTTCCCAAATGATAAACGCCGGCGACGTTCGGATGACTCAGCGCGGCAGCGGCTTTGGCCTCGCGGCGAAAGCGTTCGCGGGCGCTCTCGCTGTCGATGTTGGCGGCGTTGATGACCTTCAGCGCGACCGTGCGCCCGAGGTTGGTGTCAAACGCCTTGTAGGTGACGCCCATGTTGCCGCGGCCCAGCTCCCAGAGCGGTCCGCCCGGTTCGCGCCGGAGCACCTCAAAATGGTGAAAGGCAAGTCGGCTTTGGTCGGTATCTGCCACGGCGTTCCCAGCGTAAGCGTCTGTCGTGGCGAGGCAAACGTTTTTCCGCGCCGACGCGTCGGAAAAAATCGTTCAGCCGCCGATCTGCTTTTGATACGCGTCGGGCGCGAGCAGCTTCTCGGCTTCGACGGGATCAGTGACTTTCAACCGAAAAAGCCAGCCGGCGCCGTAAGGGTCGGTGTTCACCGCCGCGGCATTGCTGGCGAGCGTTTCGTTGACGGCGACGATCTCGCCGCTGACCGGCGCGTAGATGTCGCTGGCGGCCTTCACGCTTTCGACGACGGCGACGCTCTCGCCGGCGCTGACGCTGCGGCCGACCTTGGGCAGATCGACATAGACCACGTCGCTCAACTCCGCCTGCGCGTGATCGGAGATGCCGACGGTGCCGTCGGCGGTGCGGAGCCATTCGTGCGTCGGGGCGTAGCGGAGATCGGTGGGAATGTTCATGGGCAAGAGATTCGGCGCTAAAGCTAGCTCAGCTTAATCTTAATCGTAATCCTAATCTTAACCCTCTGCGCTCGCAGCGCGTCGTCTGTGCCTCCGGCGGCAGAGACTAAGATGAAGATTAGGATTATGATTAAGCCGCCGGAGAGAAGGAAAAAATTTTACCCGACCGGCGCGTGCATCGCCGGATCAGTCGCGGCGGGCGGACGGCGGTAGAGCGGTTTTTTTTCAATGATCGCCGGGCAGCGCCGGCCGCGCACGTCGATCTCGATGCGTTCGCCGGGCCGCGCGATGGCCGCCGGCAGATACGCCAGGCCGATGCCGCAATCGAGACTCGGGCTGTGCGCGCCGCTGGCGATCTCGCCGACCTGCTGGCCGTCGTGAAAAATCGGATAGTGTGCGCGTGGCGGCGGGCCTTTTTCCAGCACGCGGAAGGCGGCGAGCTTCTCGCGCGGACCGCCGCTTTCCTTTTCCCGGCGCAAAGCGTCGCGGCCGCGGAACGCCGGCTCTTTGTTCAAATCCACGAAAAAACCGAGACCGGCCGCGAGCGGCGTGCGGTCGGGAAAAAGATCGCTGCCGTTGAGCGGGTAGCAGACTTCCAACCGCAAAGTGTCGCGCGCGCCGAGTCCCGCCGGCACGAGGCCGAACGGCGCGCCGACGCGCAGCAGTTCGTCAAACGTTTTCACTCCGAGCGACGCGGGCAGAAACAGCTCGAAGCCGTCCTCGCCCGTGTAGCCCGTGCGGGCGAGGATGGTGACAAAACCATCGCTGCTGAACTTCGCCGCGACGCCGCCGTGCTTCGCCGGAATCTCGTGCGCGCTGAACGCGCCGCCGGCGTCCGCCGCGCACCACGCCGCGATGATCTCGGGCGCGCGCGGTCCTTGGATCGCGAACGCCGCGTAGGCGTCGCTGCGGTTGGTCAATTCCACGCCGGCGGGCGGCGGGTGCGTCGTGAGCCAGGCGAAGTCTTCGGCGATCTTCGAGGCGTTGACGACGAGCAAGAATTCGTCCGCGCGGTATTCGTAAACGATGAGGTCGTCGATGACGCCGCCGTCGTCGTTGAGGAAAAATCCGTAGAGGCTCGCGCCGGGCGTCAGCTTGGTGGCGAGGTTGTTGGAAAACAGCGTGTCGAGCCACGCGCGCCCGCCCGCGCCGCGAACGAGAAATTCGCCCATGTGCGAGATGTCAAAAATCCCCGCCGCCGCGCGCACCGCACGGTGTTCGGCGACGATGCCGCTCGGATATTGCACCGGCATCGACCATCCGGCGAACGGCACCAGCCGGGCGTTGCGCTGCTCGTGCGCCCCGTGCAACGGCGTGCGCAACAACGGCGGCGAATCGGAAGGCGAGGGCGAGGACACGAGGGCGAATTTAGGAAGAGCGGTTCAGGAACGCAAAGCGGAAATGCGTGGAATACCGTTGGGGCGCGTGGCGTCAGATCAGTTTGATGAATTCGCTTGCTGTGAGGTCGGTCTGCCGGAGGATGGCACGCAGGGTGCCCCGATCAATCTGTCGGTGGTTGGGAACAACCGTCTGAGCGAAAGGATCGTCGCGCCGCAGGATGATGTGGCTGCCATGCTGCCGGCGAACCGTGAAGCCGATTTTCTGAAGGGCGCGCACCACGTCCGCGCCGGACACCTGCGGCAGCTTGCTCATACGGCCAGCAAGAGCGCGTCGAAATGCTCCTCCGGCACCGGCAGGTCGTCCTCCTGCAGAGCGAGCACGTAGCCATCGATGGCCTCACGAATGTTAATGATGGCTGCTTCGCGGCTTTCACCCTGCGAGACACAGCCTGGAAGACTCGGGCACTCCGCCACCCAAAAGCCATCTTCGCCGGGATAAATGATTACCTGTCTCATGCGAACGAATTTATCATATACATTGAAGTAGTGGAACGGATTATGAGCAAGAAAATCGGTATTACTTCGTTTATCATATTAGGATTAGTAATTTGCTGCGGAGCAGCATACCGGCTCTGGCTACGCTGCCCGAGTGATGAAGAGCTTATCCGTAAGTTTAACGCCAATCGTCCACAACTGGAACGTGTCCAGCAGATGCTCAAGGAGGATGGGGAAAATGTGGCCTACGTCGGCAGAGGTAAGGTTGTAGTCTACGGGAGCTCGTTATCTGAAGAAAGGCGCCGCGAGTATCTCGACATTGTTGGCAGCATCGGTGCGATAAACCTCTACCAAAGTCAGGGTGCGATTGGTCTTTGGTTTTGGAGCGACGGCATATTGATTACCTCTCCAACGCGTTCCAAAGGAATAGTATATAATCTTAACATGAGAAATCATTTCTATGACTTCGTGTCAAAGCTCGATGGCTTGGATCACCAAGGTAGCGAGGGCTACTGGGTCAGAGACTTGGGGGACAACTGGTATCTCGTTTACACGCAGAGTAACTGACCGTTCAGAGGCACCAAACTACTTCAAGGTAACTAGACAAGAAACAAGCAATCAGACTCCGATGGTAAGCATTACAGAATAATTACAGAATATTAAACCGAGGTTAGTTCCCGAACCTTGCACGTTGCCTTGGTCTGCGGCAGACTCAAGGCTTGGCCTGGGTCACCGGGCAAGGGGTCGTGCGGCGCGGGGTCGTTGCCGTCGCCGGGATCATCGTCGGGACCGAGGTCCCACCAGCCGCCGTCGCCGGGAGTGGGCGGGAGCTGGGGATCAAAGAATTGGTCGAGCGCGATCCAGAGCGCCTTGGCGTGGCGCGCGATGAGGAAATTCACCAGCGGGATCGGCAGCGCGACGGCGAGGGTGAGCGTCCAAATCGGCACGGGGCCGAAGATTTCCAGGATGTCGAGCAGCACGTAATCGACGACCGCGACGGCCATGGCGAAGCCGAAGTTGATGCCGAAGATGGCGAATAAAAAATAGCCGTCCTCGCGCTCGTAGGCGTAGCCGCAGCGCGGGCAGCCGTCGAGCGGCTGGAACCAGTCGCCGAGTCCGCGCACACGGCGTGCGGGCAGGAAGATCGGGCGCGTGCCGCAGCCGGGGCAGCGCAGGCGCAGGGCGCGCGCGGCGTAGCGCCACGCGAGGCGCGGCGTGCGCGGCTCGTTGGCGAAGGAAAAAGCGCCGCCGCTGCCGTTGCTGGCCGCGCGCGATGGCGATGCGCCGGACGGTCGGGGATCGTCGCCCATGAACGAAAACTTTCCACCCCAGCGCGCGGCGGCGCAAGGGCGGAAAGCCCGCGCGCGTTTTGCCGCCGCCGACGGCACGCGCGCGATGTTTGTCACGGCGGAAATTTTTGGGCGCGGCGCGGTCCTGCTGATTTAAAGAATAGGAACAATCGCGCGCCGCACCCGGCCGTCCCGCCCCGCTGGCGCGAACGACCGTTATACCCACCCGTCACGTCATCTTTTCAACCCCTCCCTTGCCACCATGCCTCCCGCACCCGCCGCACCCGGCAAAAACATCGAAAGCCACCTGAGCGAAAAGCGCGTCTTCAAGCCGGCGAAAGCCTTCGCCAAAAATGCGCACATCAGCTCCTTCGCGGAATACGAGGAGCGGTATCGCAAGTCGATCAAGAACCCGGATAAATTCTGGGCCAAGGAAGCCGGCGACCTGCTGACGTGGCAGAAGAAATGGCAGACCGTGTGCGAATGGAGACCGCCATTCGCGAAGTGGTTCGCCGGCGGCAAGCTCAACGTCGCAGAGAATTGCCTCGACCGGCACCTCGACGGGCCGCGGCGCAACAAGGCGGCAATTATTTTTGAAGGCGAGCCGGGCGAGAAACGCACGCTGACGTATCAGCAGCTTCACCGCGAGGTGTGCAAGTTCGCCAACGTGCTCAAACGCAATGGTGTGAAAGCCGGCGACCGCGTGCTGCTCTACCTGCCGATGATCCCCGAGGCGGCGGTGGCGATGCTGGCGTGCGTGCGCATCGGCGCGGTGCACACCGTGGTCTTCGGCGGATTCTCGGCGGACTCGATCCGCGACCGCATCGCGGACAGCGGCGCGACGGTCGTCGTCACCGCCGACGGCGGCTACCGGCGCGGGCAACTGGTGCCGTTGAAACAAAACGTCGATGCCGCGCTCGAAGGCGTCGAGTCCGTGCGGAAAGTGATCGTCTTTCGCCGGGCGAACAACGACATCCACATCCGGGAAGGCCGCGACGTGTGGTGGCATCGCGAAATGGATTACGTCGATGCCAATTGTCCCGCGGAAGGCTTCGACAGCGAGCATCCGCTTTTCATTCTCTACACGAGCGGATCGACCGGCAAGCCGAAGGGCATTTTGCACACCAGCGCCGGCTATCTGCTCTTCACGGCTTGCACGACGAAATACGTTTTCGACCTGCGCGAGGAAGACATCTATTGGTGCACCGCGGACGTAGGCTGGATCACCGGGCATTCCTACGTCGTTTATGGGCCGCTGGCGAATGGCGCGACCGTTTTCATGTATGAAGGCGCGCCGAATCATCCCGAGCCGGATCGCTGGTGGAAGATGATCGCCGACTACGGCATTACGATTCTTTACACCGCGCCGACGGCCATCCGCGCCTTCATCAAATGGGGCGACCAATGGCCGGCCAAACACGACCTCGGCTCCTTGCGCCTGCTCGGCACCGTGGGCGAGCCGATCAACCCCGAAGCGTGGATGTGGTTCCAGGAAAAAATCGGCGGCTGCCGCTGCCCGATCGTCGATACCTGGTGGCAGACCGAAACCGGTGGGCACATGATCACGCCGCTGCCGGGCGCGACGCCGACGAAGCCGGGCACGGCGACGTTGCCCTTCTTTGGCGTGGACGTGGCGATTGTCGATGACGACGGCGAGGAACTCGGCCCGAACGAAGGCGGCAAGCTCATCATCCGCCGGCCGTGGCCGTCGATGCTGCGCACGATCTGGGGCGACAAAGCGCGCTACAAAAAAACGTATTGGAGCGAATTCAAAGGCCGCGATTTTTATTTCACCGGCGACGGCGCGCGGCGCGACAAGGACGGCTATTTCTGGATCACCGGCCGCATGGACGACGTGCTCAATGTCGCCGGTCATCGCCTCGGCACGAGCGAGATCGAGAGTTCGCTCGTCGCGCACCCGGCGGTCGCCGAGGCGGCGGTCGTCGGTTGTCCCGACGAAATCAAAGGCCAGGGCGTCGCGGCATTTGTCACGCTCAAGAGCGGGCAAAAGGCGGACAAAGGATTGCGCGAAGCGTTGCGCAAACACGTTGGCGAACAGATCGGCGCGATTGCCAAGCCGGACCAGATTCGCTTCACCGAGGCGCTGCCGAAGACGCGCTCGGGAAAAATCATGCG
>JAFAXH010000123.1 GCA_019241085.1 Verrucomicrobiota bacterium
CTGGGTCGGTTCCCGCTGCGGCACGCGGACGACTTCGCCGAACGTCTGCCGGCACACTGGCAGGAACGCGGCGGCGTGTTGATGCCGATGTTTCAAGCCGAAGCGTTGTGGATCAATTTCCGTTCACTTTCGGGCTACCCGTTCGCGCTCAAAATCGCCGCCGGCAAGATCAACGCCGTCAGCGCCGAAGCCTGGCGCGCCGAGCTGCACCGTCGGCCGGCGCAGGATTACGTCGTCATCCCCGGCCAGCCGTGGCTCGACGGCTTCGCGGTGCGCCGCGGCGTCATCCGGCAATTCGTCGCCATGCCGCTCGGCGCGGGTTATTCGGTGGAGGAACAGCTCACGGGCGCGGCTGACATCGGCGGCATCCAGCTTCAGGCGCACCCGTTGCGCGCCGACGTGTATTTTCAAGAAACCGTCGCGCCGCGTTTGCCGAAAACTCTGGCCGACGTGCTCGCGCTCCTGATCCCGGAGCCGGCGGTGAAATTTGATTCCGCCACGGCCTGTTGCGCGATGGCTGCGCCGCCTTGCCCAGCCGCGTCGGCCGCGCCCGGCATGGGCCTCGGCGCGGGCGGGCAGATGCGGCAGGAAATCTACGCCGACCGCCGGCCGCTGAGCGATTGGGACGCGGCGCTCCGCCGGCGCTGCTTCGTGCATCTGTGCAACTCCCTGCTCTGGCGCGAGATCACCGGCGCCGCGCCGCCGCAGCCGCCCGTCACCGCCAACGAATACACTCGCGCCGGCCTGCCGTGGTTTGACTATTACCGCGAAGACTTTCGCCCGCTGCCTGGCGGCAAGGCGTTCGCCAAGGTGCGCAGCATTTTTCAACTTGGCAAAAAGAAGGGCGACGTGCCCTTGCCCAGCAACGAGCCGATCCAGACGCCGCACGTCGTTCCCGTCGGCCCGACCAAACGCCGCGCAGGCGAGGTGCGCGCGTGGCGTGGTGATTGAGGAGAAAAGGTCCAATTTGCCGCCTGCGGCGGAAGTTCTAAATCCCAAGTTCCAAGCTCTAAACAAGCTCCAAATTCCAAAGCTCAAAAGTCGGAAGCGCAACGTGCCGCGCCGGACAAGATTGGAGTTTTGAACTTGGAATTTGTTTCGAGCTTAGAGCTTGGGATTTAGAACTTCCCAGTTTCGCCGGGCACCTGTTGCCGCGCGCGGGCCGGCGCGCTAGGATGCACGCCTCTTTCCCTCCCTCTCCCGCCATGCACGTGCCCCTGCTCGATTTGAAAGAACAATACGCCGCGTTGCGCGGCGACATCGACGCGCGGGTGCGCGCGGTGATCGACAGCCAGCATTTCATTCTCGGCCCTGCGGTGGCGGATTTCGAGGCGGCGATGGGCGCGTTCATCGGCACGCCGCACGCGGTCGGCATGAGCTCCGGCACCGACGCGCAACTGGCCATTCTCATGGCGCTCGGCTTCGGGCCGGGCGACGCGGTGCTCACCACGCCCTACACGTTTTTTGCCACCGCCGGCTGCCTTTCGCGGGTCGGCGCGCGGCCGGTGTTCGTGGACATTGATCCGGCGACTTTCAATCTCTCGCCCGCAGCGTTGCGCGACTACCTCGGGCGCGTCGCCGTGCGCGATGGGCAGAGCGGTCAACTGCGCACGCCGACCGGCGAACGGCTGCGTGCCATCATCCCGGTGCATCTCTTCGGCCTCGTCTGCGACATGGACGAAATCCTCGCCCTCGCCCGCGAGCTTGATCTCCTCGTGCTCGAAGACGCCTCGCAAGCCATCGGCGCGCAATACGCCAGCGGTGCCGACGGAACGCCGCCGCGCCAGGCCGGCACGTTTGGCGAAGCAGCGTGGTTTTCTTTTTTCCCGTCAAAAAACCTCGGCGCGTTTGGCGACGCCGGACTCTCAGTCTGCCGCGACGACGCACTCGACGCCAAGCTCCGCGCCACGCGGATGCACGGCATGACCGAGCAATATTTCCACACCTTCGTCGGCGGCAATTTCCGGCTCGACGCGCTCCAGGCCGCCGTGCTCCACGCCAAGCTGCCGCACCTCGCCGGCTGGTCCGCGCGCCGCCGCGAAAACGCCGCCGCGTATCGCCGCGCGTTCACCGACGCCGGCCTCGTCAAACGCAGCCTCATCACGCTGCCCGCCGAGCCTTGGGCGGAACAGCCGGGCGTGCGCGAACACCATATTTTTCATCAATACGTCATCCGCGTGCCCGCCGCCGCGCGCGACCCGTTGAAGGCGCACCTCAGCGCCCGCGGCGTCGGCAGCGCGATTTATTACCCGTTGCCATTGCACTTGCAGGAATGCTTCGCCAACCTCGGTTACAAAGCCGGCGATTTCCCGCACGCCGAAGCCGCCGCGCGCGAAAGCCTCGCGCTGCCGATTTATCCGGAATTGACTGCCGCCCAGATCGCGCACGTCGCGGCGGCCATCGCGGAGTTTTTCCAAAATCAGCCGGGCTGAAAATTTCGTCCACCGCTCACTCGCCATGCCCGCCACCAGCTATCCACCGGTCTATCCGCAACAAGCTTATGCGCCGCCGCCGCCTCAGCGTTCCGGCGGCGGGTGCGGCTGCTGGCTGAAGGGTTGTTTCGCGCTCTTTGTCGTCTTCCTGCTGCTCGGCGGGATAGGCACGGTGACGGTGTATTACGCCGCGAAAAAAATCCGCGACCAGCTCACCACCGATCATCCCGTGACGGTGCGCACCTATCCGGCGACCGACGCCGAATGGGCCGCGCTCGA
Source organism: Verrucomicrobiota bacterium (assembly GCA_019241085.1). GTDB lineage: Bacteria > Verrucomicrobiota > Verrucomicrobiia > Chthoniobacterales > SZAS-18 > JAFAXH01. Next base: position 2,712 of record JAFAXH010000123.1, read on the forward strand.
ACCGCGCCTGCGCGCCTTCAGCCGCGCGCTCAACAACCAGCAACGTGCCGCGCTCGAACTCTCCGCCGACGATCTCAACGTGCTCGTCGCCAAAAGCCCCGACTTCGCCTGGCTGCGCGGCAAGGTTTTCTTCACCATCGACGGCGACATCCTCGGCATGGAGACTAGCCTGCCACTCGGCGATGTGCCGACGGTCGGGCGGTTTTTACAAGGCCGGTATTTCAATGGCAAGGCCAGCGGCGAGCTGACGATTCATCGCGGCGACATCCGCGTGGTGCCGCACACGCTCGAAGCCAATGGCCAGCGCGTCGGTCCCGATGCGATGAAGGGCTATGCCGGGCGCATCAATTCAGAACTGGAAGAGAGCATCCGCCGCAATCCCAAACAGCAGGAGGAGTTGCAGAAAATCGAAACGCTCGACGTGAGCGACGGCAAGGTGCGGATCGTTTCGCGCGGCAAGGAACCTTGAGGGACGCCACGCCGCCCGTGGCCGACGAAAACTTTGCGCACCAGCGTCGTCTGCACGATGTTGAACAACTCCTGAATGTTTGAAGTCTCCGCGAAGCCGAAAAACGTGACCCGCGCCGTGATCGTGGGCGTGCATTGGAAAACCGGCGGCAGCGGCGACACGGAAGCGACCGCCAACAGCCTCCTCGACGAACTCGCCGAACTCTGCGGCACGCTCGGCTTGGAAATCGCCGACCGCGTGCTCGCGCGCGTCGGCAAGCCGCAGGCGCGCTACGTCGTCGGCAGCGGCAAGGCCGAGGAAATCATGACGCGCGCCCGGCTCGCCGGCGCGGACGTGATCGTCTTTGACAACACGCTCTCGCCCGGCCAGCAGCGCAACTGGGAAGCGCTCGCGCTCGACGCCGACATCGCCGCCGGCAAGGCGAAAAAAGGCGACGTGCCGCCGGTCGCCGTGATCGACCGCGAGGAAGTCATCCTCGATATTTTTGCCCAACGCGCGCAGACCAAGGAAGCGCGCCTCCAAGTTGCGCTGGCGCGGATGGAATACTCCCTGCCGCGCCTGACACGCGCCTGGGGGCATCTCAGCCGGCAAATGGGCGGCGGACTCGGCGGCAAGGGCGAAGGCGAATCGCAGCTCGAGACCGACCGCCGGCTCGTGCGCAAGCGCATCGACCACATTAAAGAAGAACTCGCCGCCGTGCGCTCGCAGCGCGCCACGCAGCGCAAGGCGCGTCAGCGCGCGCCGGTGCCGCAGGCGGCGATTGTTGGCTACACGAACGCCGGTAAATCCTCGCTCCTGCGCGCGTTGACTGGCGCGGACGTGTTCATTGAAAACAAACTTTTCGCCACGCTCGATCCGACGACACGTCAGATCGAGCTGCCCGACGGCGGGCAGAAATTATTGCTCACAGACACCGTCGGCTTCGTGCGCAAGCTGCCGCACCGGATCGTTGAGGCGTTCAAGGCGACGCTGGAAGAAAGCGTGCTCGCCGATTTTTTAATCCACGTCCTCGACGCGACCGAGCCGCAGATTTTCGCCTTTCACAAAACCACGCTCGACGTGCTCGCGGAACTCGGCGCGCACGAGAAACCGACGCTGACGGTTTTTAACAAAATCGACCTGCTCGGCGCGGCCGGCAGCGAGGCGCGCGAGACGGCGCTCAACGGTTTGCGCCGGCATTTTCCCGACGCGCTTTTCGTCTCCACGCAGACGCGCGAGGGGCTGGCGGAACTCCAGCACGCGATGGCCGATTTGTTGCGCGACCGCATCGCGCGAGTCGAGCTGCGGCTGCCGCCCGAGCGTGGCGATCTGCTGGCCGATTTGCACCGCCAAGGGCACGTCATCGCGACCGCTTACGAGGACGACGGCGCGATACACGTTCATGCCACGTTGCCGCCGAAATTTTTGCCGCCCTTCGAGCAGTTCCGCGTGCCGCCGACGCCGAAATTGGAGAAAAAATCGGCAGCCGTGCCGGCAAAAATCTAACTGCTGTTTTCTCGCCGACCTGCGTATGCGTTCACCCTCTCTCTGGCTTTTGCTGCTCCTGCTTCTCGTGATTTTGAGCGGCTGCGCGGTGAGTCAGGAAGACCGCGAGTTTTATTATCGAGGCTGGTGGCAGCCCACCGATTTGGACAAGCCGACGCCGTATCGCCACCCGCCGTCTGCACCGCCGAGCGGCACTGAGTAGCGCCCGAGAGTAGCCGAGTTGTTTTTTAAGCCCGTGGCTGAGGCGGATAGCCGCTCCACGGTTGCTGCTGGGTCGGCGCGTAGCCCGCGGGAGGCTGCTGCGGATAAGCCGCCGCACGCTGGGCAAACACGGCAACGATGAGGCAGCCGTAAGCAATCGCCCGCACCACCGACCAGGCCACGCTCAGGGCGCGCAACGCGGAAGAGAGGTCCGAGCTTGACCAGTGTTTTGTCCGCGAAAGCTCGATGAGCAGATCATTGGTGAGCGGCACGAAGATGAGCAGGAGCAACAGGAGAAACCCCAGCAGCGCCCAAGTCGCGGCGCGCGGCGCCCGGCGAAACGAGGAGAGGCAGACGATGAGGCCGATCAAGCTCACGAGCGCGGGCAGCAGGCCGCCGGCGAGCGTGTTCGGGAGCGTGCGTTCGAGAAAGATGTTGGTGTTGCTGTTCATAAACTCGCCGCCGAGGCGCAAGGTCGTCGCCCGACGTGCATAAGAAAATTCCGCTGACGCGACAAGCAGAAAGCGCCCGCCCGCGCCGCGCCGCGCCTGTCAGCGCACGCCCGGCGGCCAGTGCAGCAGCGGCAGCTCGCGCAACGCCCGCTCCTGGCGCGCGCGCAGCCGGCGGCTCGGCGCGCGCGGATTCCAGCGGCGCGGCGCCGGCGGCATGGCGGCGAGCAGCGCGCACTCGTCGGCGGAAAGCGCGCCCGGCGTTTTCTTAAACCAAAATTCGCTCGCCGCGCCGAGGCCGTAAACGCCGTCGCCCAGCTCGATGACGTTGACGTAAAGCTCGAAGATGCGCCGCTTCGAGAGCAGCGTCTCCATCCAAAACGTGTAATACGCCTCCAGCGCCTTGCGCACGTAGTCGCGGTGCTGCCAGAGAAAGAGCGAGCGGGCGCATTGCATCGTGATCGTCGAGCTGCCGCGCGGCGTGCCGCCGGTGCGTTCGGCGCGCTGCACGGCCGCGTTCATCTCGATCCAGTCGAAGCCGTGATGTCGGAAAAAACGGGCGTCTTCCAGCGCCCAGACGCCGCGCAGAAAATCGTCCGGCACCTCGCGCCACGGACGCCAGCGGTAGAGCACGCGCGGCGGATGTGCGCCGCGGCTGCATTGGGCTTCCACGTAACGCAGCGCCATCAGCGGCGTGCCGGGCGGGTTGACGAAACGCACGCAGCCGACTTCCAGCACCGGCAGCACGGCCAGCGCGAGCAAGGCGAGCAGGGACCACTTGACCAGGCGTTTGCGCCAGGGTGAGCGCGCAGGGCGGGCGTTGGATTTGTTGGAACGTCCGGCGGAAGGAGACATCGCCGCAGCAGCCGTGGACGGAGGTTTTCCTGGTGCCGACCCAGCACGACGGTTTTGTAAATAAGAAATCGTGGCCGCCGTCACCCGGTTTTTCATCCGCAGCCGAGACTACGTTGCGCCCTCCCCGGCAGGCAATCTTCCGTGGCAGTTTCGCTTTCCCCGCAGTTTCAGCCGTGGCTCGCAACGGCATGGAAGCTGCGATACCTCCAAGCATCGCCATGCCTACTCCTGTTTTACCCATGCGCGTCATCGTATGCGACGATGACCGTCAGCTTTGCAGTTTGCTCGCCGATTATCTTCACATCCGAGGCCACCTTTGTGAATGGCTCGTTGATCCACTCCAGCTCGTGCCGTGGCTCGGGTTGAATCCGGCGGACGCGTTGATCCTCGACATCGACATGCCCGGCATGAGCGGTCTCGAACTCCTGCCTCGGGTGCGCGCCGCGTTTCCCGATCTGCCCGTGTTGATGTTCACCGGCGCTGGTTTTGAAGAGTCGAAAATGAGCGCGGCCTTGAGCCACGGCGCCAACGCCTACGTCAGCAAAGGCTTGTCGGTCGGCGACATTTACGTCGCGCTCTCCCGCGTGGTGGGCCGGGCGCGGCAGCGGGCCGCAGCAGCAGCGGCGGCGACGGCGGCAACTTAAAACCCAGCGGCGTCTCCGCTGCGGGCGCGCAGGTGGACGACGGCTTCGATCTCGGCGGTTTGCGGAAACATGTCCAGCGGCGTGACCGAGAGCAGTTCGTAGAGGCTATCCGCGGCGTGGCCAACTTTCAGCCGGGCCAGGTCGCGTGCGAGCGTCGGCGGCTGGCAGGATATGTAAATCAACGTCGCCGGCGGACGCGCGGCGATGGCGGCGATGACGGTTTCGTGCAAGCCCTCCGCGGGCGGATCGACGAGGAGGACGGTTTCCGCCGCGGCGGCAAGAGTCAGCGCGGCGGGCAGATGCGCGGCCACGTCGCCGGCGAGGTATTTTTCGTGCGGCGCGGCGAGCGCGGCGGCTTGGGCGGCGCGCACCGCGCGGCGGTCCATTTCGATGCCGGTGATTCGTTGAAAATCTGCCGTCAGCGAGCGCGCGAAAAAGCCGTCGCCGCAGTAGGCGTCAATTAAATGTCCACGCGCCGCAGCCGTGGGGACAGCCTCCAGCGCGAGCGCGCGCACGAGTTCGCGCAAACGCGACGCGGCGCCGTCGTTGGTTTGTCGAAAAAAACGCGGCGTGTCGGCAGATGAAGGATCGTCATCGCTGACGGTGTAATTTCGACCGTCCGGCAAAACACCGCGCTGGTAACGGGCGCGCAATGCGTGCAACGCAGTGTTCACTGCCGGCGCGGCGAGGGGGCATTCCTCGATGTCGAGCAAGGCGCGTTCGCCCGGGCCGTGGGTGAAAAAACCGAGCGCGCCGTCCCGGGCATGGACGGTGATGCGATTTCTATAGCCGTAGATTTCCGGCGACGGCACCGTCGCGCGCACCGTCGCGTCGGCAAACGTCAGCCGCCCGACGCGTCGCAGCAGGTCGGCGACCTGTTTGCGCTTGATGCTCAGTTGCGTCGCATAATCGGCGTGCTGATAACTACACCCGCCGCAACGGCCAAAATAGGGACAGCGCGGTTCGGTCCGCGCTGACGCCGGTTGTGTCACCGCGACCAGCCGCGCTTCGACGTGCCGCCGATGTTCCGCGACGACTTCGGCCTCCACTTCCTCGCCCGGCAACACGAAAGGGACGAACACCGCGCGCCCATCGTCCGGCAGCCGCCCTACGCCGCGCCCGCCGAACGCGATGTCGTCGATGCTCAGACGGACAGGCGGGAAGCGGCGCACGGGCATCGTTCAGTTTATCCCAAAAATTCGGAACACGTCATAAATGCGTCGCCCGCGAGTTGCGATCTGCTTTGAGTTTACGGCGGAGAGTGAGCGGCAACGAAACCTCACGCAAAGGCGCAAAGCCGCAAAGAAAACAGGAGAAGCAGGCAGGTGCCGCAGCCGTTCCCAAGTGCAATTTGGGAACGAGGGAGGGGAAGCCATTCTACCCCTTGGTGCCTTGGCGTCTTGGCGGTGAATCTTTCGCCAGCGCCCGGAGAGAGTCGTCGCTTACTCGCCGTTGGTGGCCCGCGCGTATTGGTAGCGGCTTTCCCAAGCCAACTCCGGCGGGAATTCCTGATAGCCGCTGCGAATCCACGGCACGTTCGGCCGCAAGACCGGCCGGTAGGTGCTCTTCGTCAGCGGAAACGGCCAGAAGAGCAATTCATAAAAACCGGCTCCCGTGCGCGCAAACCCGCGGCCAAATCCGCGGATCACGCCGTAAGTCCACGCCGCGGCGTTGCCTTCATCTTCGTTGACCTGGCCAATGGTGTCGGGCACTTCCAAAAAGCCGAGGCCGAGGTTGGCGATGGCCCGGCCGAGCTTGCGCGTCGGGCCTTGCTCGGCGCCGGGCGGTTGCTGGATGTCGGCCCGCGCGACGGTGGCGCCGAGGGCCAGGAAACAGGAGGCAGCGAGGAGGGAGCGGCGGAGGGAAACAGATTTCATGCGCAGATAATTTCGGTTTTAACGGAAGGACTGGCTGTTCTGCAATGCAGAAGTCGCTGGAAACACGGAATTTTTTTTGTTCCGGGTGCTCACGCCACTCCGCGCCTGTCTGGCGTCGGATAATTTTTTTGGCCACAACGGGAAGCAACGTTATGTTGCGCCCCCGCCCGGTGCGGGCGGGCCGCGGACCGTCCCGGTGCAGATTCGTGGACGCCGTCGCCGCGTGTCGTTAGTTATTGTTTGATTACAAAAAAATTTCCTCAACCCTCGTTCTCAACCCACTCATGCACCCTGATCTTCAATCGCTCGTCTCCGCCGGCAAACTCACCTCTCAAACGGCCCGCGCGCTGGAGGCGCTGCCGCCGGGCACGTTTTGCCAGCACAAGAGCTGGGGCTTTGGCCGGGTGGCCGAATGGCGGCCGGATGACGACCAGATTCTCATCGACTTCGGTCCGCGCAAGGCGCACCCGATGAAGCTCGCCTACGCGGCGGAGACGGTGCAGCCCGTGCCCCCCGAGCACCTGCTCGCGCGCAAGGCGCAAGACCCGGCCGGCTTGAAGAAACAGGCGCAGGAAGACCCGGCGGAAGTCGTGCGCCTCGCCTTGCAGCACGCGCCGGGGGGGAAAATGACGCCCGTGCAGTTGGGCGCGCTGCTGGCGCCGGAGGTTTTTGCCGGCGAGGCCGAGTTCAAGCGCTGGTGGGACGGCGCGGGCAAGCGGGCTTTGAAGGCCGCGGGGAACTTTACGGTGCCCTTGAAAAAAACCGATCCCATCGTGGCGCACGGAGGCGGCGGGTCGGTCGGTGGCGACGCGGCGGCCGGGTTGTTGCAACGCTTCAAATCGGCGCGGCAGAACAAGGAACAATTGAACGCGCTGGATGCGATCGCGAAGGAAATTGAGCGCTTCCGCGCTGACCCCGCGGCACTCACACCGGTGCTCGCGGCGGTCGGCACCGCGGCGCTCCAGGCGCAACGGCTCTCGCCTGCCCGCGCCATCGAATTGCTCTGCGCCCGGAACGAAATCGCGGCGGCAACCGACGCGACGCTGCCCGAGGACGCGCCGCAGTTGGAGGCGTTCTTGCGCCTGGATGAAGCGGACCTGGCCAAGGTGCTCGACGACCTGCCAGCCGCGCGCCAGCGCACCGCCATCGCGGCATTGCCCGCTGCGTTCGGTGAAGACAAATGGCCCGCGCGCGTGCTCACGCAGCTCCCGCACACGCGCCAGCCGCGCGTGGTCGGCGAAGTCGTCGGTTTGTTTGAAAAACGGGGACGCGCCGTCGAGGTCGCGGCGTATTTCGACCGCGTGCTGCGCGATTACACGATCTCGTGCGAGATGCTGCTCTGGCTCTGCCGCGAGCATGGGCACGATGCCGACAAGGCGACGACAACGGATGATAATCCGTTTGCCGGCTTGCTCGGGCGCGTTTTTGGCGCGGCGCTCTCCGCGCTGGACCGCGACCGTTTCGGCGAAGTGAAGCGCGGCACCCGGCTGCGCGACTTGTTGCTCAGCGACCGCGCGCTGGCCTCCGCGCTGCTCGCCGCCACGCCGCCCACCGAACGGTTGGGCATCGGCCGCGCGCTGCTGGCGTCTCCCGCCTTCGAAGAACTCGACCGCCGCTCGTTGATGGGGCGCTTGATCAAGAGCCATCCCGAACTCGGACCCTTGCTCGGCGGCGGGGAGAAAAAGGACGTGCAGCCGCTCGTGGTCAGTTGGGCGAGCCTGGAAAAGCGCAAAGAGGAATACGACAAGCTGGTCAACAAGGACATCCCGAAGAACTCGCAGGAAATCGGACTGGCGCGTTCCTACGGCGACCTGCGCGAAAACTTCGAGTTCAAAGCGGCCAAGGAAATGCAGACCGTGTTGATGCGGCGCAAGGCCGAGTTGGAGATCGCGCTGGCCCGCGCGCGCGGCACGAGCTTCGAGAATCCCGATCTCACGCAGGTCTCCATCGGCACGGTGATCCGGTTGAAGGACAAGGCCACCGGCCAGTCGGAGACTTACACCATCCTGGGCGCTTGGGACGGCGACCCCGAGCGGCATTTGATTTCCTATCAAACCGCCATCGGCCAGGCGTTGCTCGGCCGCCGGGTCGGCGAGACCATCGCGCTGCCCGGCGAGAGCGCCAATTCGCCGGCGCGCGAGGTTCTCATCGAAGACATCCAGGCCTACCATGCCGCCGCGGTGGCTGCGGTTTAGTCTTGGCAGAATTTCGCGTTCTGCTTCCATCCAGCTGCACGGTTTAATTCCGAGCAGGAGAAATTTTTTAATCCAAGCAACATCCATGTCCTCGACCGCCATCACCGCCGTTTTCGCCCGCGAAATCCTCGATTCCCGCGGCAACCCGACTTTGGAAGCCGATGTCACCCTCGCCGGTGGCGCCGTCGGCCGCGCCGCCGTGCCCAGCGGCGCCAGCACGGGCCAGCACGAAGCTTGGGAATTGCGCGACGGCGACAAAGGCCGCTACCTCGGCAAAGGCGTCAGCAAGGCGGTCGAGAGCGTGAACAAAACCTTCGCCGAAGCGTTGACCGGACGTGACGCGCTCGACCAGGTCGGCATTGACGCGACGCTCATCGAACTCGACGGCACGCCGAACAAAAAAAAGCTCGGCGCCAACGCGCTCCTCGGCGTCTCGCTCGCCACCGCGCACGCCGCCGCCGCGCAACTCGGCCAGCCGCTCTTCCAATACCTCGGCGGGCCAAACGCCAAGGTGCTGCCCGTGCCGATGATGAACATCATCAACGGCGGCGCGCACTCGGATGCGCCGATTGATTTTCAGGAATTCATGATCATGCCGCGCGGGCTGCCGACCTTCCGCGAGGCGTTGCGCTGCGGCACGGAGATTTTTCACGCGCTGAAAAAAGTGCTCCACGACCGCGGCCTCAGCACCGCCATCGGCGACGAGGGCGGCTTCGCGCCAAAGCTGAATTCCGCCGAGGACGCGCTCGAATCCATCGCCGCGGCGACGCGCAACGCCGGCTACAAACTCGGTGAGCAAGTCTTCATCGCGCTCGACGCCGCGAGCAGCGAGTTTTACGACGAAGCCGCCGGCGCTTACGTCTTCAAAAAATCCGACGGCGCCCGTCGCAGCGGCGACGAATTGGTCGCGTATTACGCCAAGCTCTGCGCACAATTCCCGATCATCAGCATCGAGGATGGCTGCGCCGAGGGCGATTGGACGAGCTGGAAAAAATTGACCGACGCGCTCGGGAGCAAAGTGCAGCTCGTGGGCGACGATTTGTTCGTCACGAACGTCGAGTTTTTACAAAAAGGCATCGACCTCGGCGTGGCCAATTCCATCCTCGTCAAGGTCAACCAGATCGGCACGTTGACCGAGACGCTCGACGCCATCGAGCTAGCCAAGGAAAACCGCTACACCGCCGTCATTTCCCACCGCTCCGGCGAGACCGAGGACACGACGATTGCCGACATCGCCGTGGCGACCAACGCGGGCCAGATCAAGACCGGCTCGCTCTGCCGCACGGATCGCGTGGCGAAATACAATCAACTCCTGCGCATCGAAGAAATGCTGGGTGACAATGCGCGCTTTGGCGGTAAGATGCGTTGAAGGTGAGCAGCAGGCGCGACGACTTCGACGACGACGAGGATTATCAGCCGGCTGGCGGCGGCTCGATCTGGCCCACGCTCCAGCGCCTGCTGCAAGCACTCATCGTCCTCGCCATCGTCGTCTTCGTCATCTGCTCCTTCCTGCCCGAGCTGGAAAAGCAGCGCGTCGCGCGGCAAAAGGAGGAGGAACTCAAAGTGATGGTCGCGCAGCGGCTCGCCGCCAAGCAGCGCAAGGAGCGGGAATTATATTGGTTGAAGAACGATCCGGGTTACGTCGAAATGATCGCCCGCGACCGGCTCGATATGAAAAAAGATGGCGAGACCATCTACCGCATCGAGGTGCAGAAATCCGCCACGCCGCCCGCCTCTTCCTCTTCACCGGCGCCGCGCGCCACGCCCGCGCCGCGCGGTTGAGAACCTAGCTGGCGGCGGCGGCAGCCGCGGCAGCCGCAGACGCGCGCAGACAGTCGGCCATTTTGTTGCCGAGCTGCACTTTGGAGAAAGGCTTGACGAGGTAATCGCTCGCACCCAGCGCATCGGCGCGCTCGCGATGTTTGGCCGCCTGCCGGCTGGTCACCACGATCACCGGCAAAGCGCGCGTGACCTCGTTGCCGCGGATCTGCGCCAGCAGCTCGAAACCGTGCATCCGCGGCATCTCCAGATCGGTCAGCACCAGCGCGAAACGCCGCGCCTGGAGCTTCTCCAAGGCAACCAATCCGTCGCTGGCGGTTTCGACTTGGTAGCCGAGTTCCGTCGCGTATTTCTCCGCGATTTTGCGCACGCTCAACGAATCGTCCACGATGAGCACGGCTGGCGCCGCTGCTGGCGTTGACGCACCACTGCCCGCTGCGTCGGCGGGAGAGGCCGACGCGGTTGGCGCGGCCTGCACGAGCGCGTGGAGGCCGCGCCGGGCAAAGTAGTTTTGGCCCAGCCGTGGCAAATCCAGGATCAGCACGACGCTGCCATCGTTGTCGATGGTCGCGGCGGAGAAAAGCGGATGCTCGCCGAGCAGCGGCCCGAGCGGCTTGGAAACCGTTTCCGCGCGGCGCAAGACCGCGTCGATGCTCAGCGCAAATCGCTTGTCGGCCACCCGCGCGACCACCGCCAGCGCGTGCTCCGCACCCGCCAGGGTCGCGGCTTCGGGCTGCCGCGGTTGCGACGGCAAATTGAACAGCGCGTCCAAGTGCAAAAACGGGATCGGCTCCGTGCTGTCGGGCACCCGCACGAGCGTCTGCCCGTCGGCATCGCGCGCCAGCGTCTCCGGCCGCCACGGCACCAAGCGATCAACGAACGCCAGCGGGAGCGCGAATTTTTGCCCGCCCGCCGCCACGAACATCGCCTGACCGATGGCCAGCGTCAGCGGCAGCTTGAGCGTGAACGTGCAGCCCCGGCCGGCGCGCGAAGCGATCTCGACCAGCCCGCCGAGCCGCGCGACCTGCTGCAACACGGCGTCCAGCCCGATGCCGCGCCCGGCCACGTCGCCGGCGGCTTCGCGGGTGGAAAAGCCGGGTTGAAAAATCAGGTTCGTCATCCGCTGGTCCGACCATTCCGCCGCAGCTTCCGGCGTCAGCCGGCCGGAGCGGACTGCGCGCCGGCGGATGGCGTCGAAATCCAAGCCGCCGCCGTCGTCTTCCAATTCAATGACCGCCTGGTTGCTGCGTTGCGTCGCGCGCAGCACGAGCCGGCCAGCCTTGGGCTTGCCCGCGGCTTCGCGGCGCTCGGGCGATTCGATGCCGTGGCTGACGGCGTTGCGCACTAGGTGCAGCAGCGGGGAAAAGACGCCCTCGACGAGCACCTTATCCAGCCGCGTCTCGCCGCCCAAGGTTTCCAGCACGATCTCCTTGCCCTCTTTGCCAGCGGCTTCGAGCGCCACGCGCCGCAACCGGCGCTGCAACGGCGCGAGCGGCACCATGCGCACCTGCGTGATGGCTTCCTGGAGTTGCGTGCTGGCTTTGCGGAAGCGGTCGGTGTCTTCGGTGAAGCCCAGGAAAAAACGGCGCGAGGCGTCGATGATCTCGCCGGTGTCCGCGCCGATTTCCACGAGCTGACGGGCGAGAATGTTCAACTCGTCGTATTGATCGAATTCCAGCTCGCTGAAGCCGCTCAGCCGCACGCCGGTGTGCGGATCAAAACGGGAACTCGATCCGTTGTTCCCGTTGCCGCCGCCGTGGGCAGGCCGCTGGACGGAATACTCGTGGCGTTCCTGAAAGTCGTTGACCAGCTTCAGCAGCCGGCTTTTGCACTCTTCCAATTCGTTGCTGATGCCGGCGAACGATTCCACCTTCGCGAGCAGCCGATTGCGGCTCACGGACAATTCGCCCACGAGGTCCATCAAACGATCCAGCGTCGCCGGGTCGATGCGCGCGCCGGGGCTTTCAAAAATCGCCGCCGGTTCCTCCGCCACGACCACCGGCGGCAATGGCAACTGCGTCGGCGGCACCGGCGCGATTTTTTCGGATGAATCCGACTCGCTCGCGGCTGCGCTCTCCCACACCGCTTCGGCGACAGTTGGTTCGGCTGGTTCCGTCGGAGTGGTCGCCGCTGCCTCTTGCGCGGCGCGCGCCTCGATTTGCAATTGGGCAATGCGGGCGAGCAATTCATCCGCGCACGCCGGCGCCGCGGTCCCGTTGCCCGCGGCGGCCTGGCGCAAAAACGCGCGGATGACTTCCACGCTCGCGGCGCCGACCGCGCGTTGCGCTTCGACCGGGAGCGGCGGCATGTCTGGCGAGACTACTTCGCTGCTGCCGTTGGCGTGGGCATGCTGTTCTTCAAAGACATCCTCCAGCGTGTGCGCCAGGCCGCCCAGCGCGCTGAGGCCGATGCTGTTGGCGGCGCCTTTGATCGTGTGATAAAGCCGCAGCAAGGTCAGCCGCGGCTCGTCGCTCTGCGGCTGCTGCTCCCACTGCGCGAGCGCCGCTTCGATGCCTTCGCAATACTCCTCGGTCTCGGGGATGAAGTATTGCAACATCTCCTGCTCCACCGCCGTCTCCACCGTGCTCGGCACAGGCGTTGGCGGGAGAGTCGCGATGGTTTCCACGGCAACCTCGGCGGGCGGCGGCGCGGAAGCGATGCCGAGATCGTGCAGGAATGCCAGCACGTCGTCTTCGGCGGCTGCTGCGCAAACTGGCGCCGTCGTAGTGGAGGTCGCGTCGGGCACGCAGGTTTCCGGCTGATGCGTCGCCGCGATTTCTGCGGAACGCTCCGCCGCCGTCTCATCTCCGGCGTCAGCCGCAGCCACGGAACTGGAAGCGGGCGGGTTCTCGATTTCGTCCTCCAGATCGAACTCGCCGAAGAGCAGGTCGCCCCACTCGCGTCGCGCGGACGCGCGCAACCGCCGCGCCGCATCGTGCGCGTCGCTCGTGCTGCCATTTTCTCCGACGTGCCCGGCGAGGCAGAGCGTGCGCAACTCGCCGTGCGCGGCGTTGCGACAAAAGGCGAACAGCCCCACGGCCTGCGCACGATTGCCCCGCGTCTGCGCCTGCGCCGCCGTGCGCGCCAGCCGGTCGAGCAACGTGACGCTGCCCTCGATTGGCCGCGAGCCGGCGATGCCGGCCAGCCCTTTCAGCCCGTGCAGCGCATTGTGCAAATCGCCCTGCGCCGACTCGTCGCCTGGCCGGTCGCACAACGTGGCGAGCGCCTCGCCGACGCGCTTGTGCAACGCGGCGAGGTCGGCGGCAAAAACCGCGTGAAATTCCGGCGAGGAAGCGATGGGCAACATACGTGCCGGGGATGGTGCAAACAACTTGCGTTTAGTTTAAAGCGACGCCGCGTTCAGCCGCGGCCGCGAGCGCGGCGTCGGGATGGTGTCCGTTGCCGTTGTGATGGTGCGCGCCGTTGCCGTTGCCATTCCCCTTTCCATTGAGCAACTGGTGCAGCGGGACGCCGGTGACGCTCTGCGCGGCGAGGTCAACGGCCGGCTCGCATTCTTCCGCGACTTTGAATCGCGCAATCGAACGCGCCAGCCGCCCGGCCAGCCTGGCGAGTTCGCCGGAGGCGTCCTTCGTTTGGGCGCTGCCCGTTTGCGCCTGCTCGGCGATGGCTTGCACGTAGTGCATCGCCTGCACGACCTGCTGCGCGCCGCCGACCTGCTCCTTGGTCGAGGTGCTCATCACGTCGATCATGATGGCGGTCTCGGTGATCGCGTGGCGGATGCGCTCCAGCTCCTGGCCGGCGCTGGCCACCACGGCGGTCTCGTGCTCGACCTCGGCGGTCTGGCTTTCCATGCTCGTCACGGCTTCGCCAGTCTCGCTCTGGATGGCGTTGATCAATTTCTCAATGGCGCCGGCGGCGCTGGTCGTGCGCTCGGAAAGTTTGCGCACCTCCTCGGCGACGATGGTGAAGCCGCGGCCTTCCTCGCCGGCGCGCGCCGCTTCGATGGAGGCATTGAGCGCGAGCATGTCCGTTTGCGCCGAGATGGCCTGGATGGTGGCGACGATGCTGGAAATCTCCATCGAACGCTCGCCCAGCCGCTTGATCTTTTTCGCGCCCGACTGCACGGCTTGGCGGATGCGCGCCATGCCCTCGACGACTTCGCGCACGGCGCGGTCGCCCGTCTCGGCGGCGTTGCGCGCCTGGTCGGCGGACTCGTTGGCGGTGGCGGCGTTGAGGCTGACGATGTGCAGATTTTCCGACATCTGCTGCATCGCCGTCGTCGTGTAGCCGATGTGCCCGGCCTGCTCGGCGGCGCCGTTGGCCAGCCACTCGGCGCTGGTCTGCATGTCGGTGGCGGCGGTGTTCACCCGCACCGCGGCGCTTTGCACGGAGTGGAGCAATTCACCGATGTTCTCGATCATCAAATTGAAGGCGTCGGCCACGTTGCCGAGCGCGCCCTCGGTGACCTGGGCGCGCACGGTCATGTCGCCGTCGGCGGCGTCGGCGACGACCACGAGCAGGTCGCTGATTTCTTGCTGCAAGCGGTCGTTCTCCGCTTCCGCGCGGCGTTGCGCGGCGATGCGCGCCTCGACCATCGAGTTGAACTCGCGCGCCGCCACGCCGACCTCGTCGCCCGTGGTCACCGGCGCGCGCACCGCGTTATTGCCGGCGGCGATGATGGCCGCCGCTTCGGCCAGGCCGTTGATCGGCGTGGCGAGCCGATGCGCGAGATAGATCGACAGGAGCAACACGAGCAGCAGGATGATGCCGCCGGAAACGAGGATAAAATCGCGCAGGCTGTAGGCGGCGGCGAACGCTTCGTCGGTGCCGATGCTGACCACCAGCCCGGCGTCCAATCCGGGGATCGAGAGCGGGCCGTAGGCGCCGAGCACGGAGAGATTGCGGAAATTGACGTAGGCCATTTCGCCCTTGCCCGCGTTCGGTCCCGACGGCGCGAAGATCGCCTCCGTCGAGCCTTGGCGCACCGTCGTCACGAGCACCGCCGTGTCGCCCGCCCGCTGGCCGGCGCGGTTGAAGAACGGCTTCTTTTGCGTCGGCCCGAGGTCGCTGAGAAAGCGGTATTCGCTGCGCAACAAAAAGTCGGGACCGACCAAAAACGCGCTGCCCGTCTTGCCCAGGCCGGCCTGCTCGGGATGGCCGTTGAAATTGAAAATCGAGTTGATCGTGCCGTTGCCCAAACGGAAAAGCAGCGCGCCCGTTTTGCGGCCCGCGCCGTCCGTCATCGGCGCGCCCATGAAGATCGTCGCCGCGTCGTAGGCGATGTCATACGGAACAAAATCCGTGGTCACCACGCGGTTGTCCGCCGTCGCCGCGGCGCTGCCGCCGGTGGCCGCATACCAGGCACCGAGAAACGCGTGGCCCAGCCCGCTGTCGCGCTCGGCGCCACTGCGCAGGTTGCCGGCGAAATCGAGTTCCTTGTTCAAACTGAAAACCACCGTGCCCGCGCCGTCGGCGAGATAGATGTCGTCGTAATCGAAACGCGCCGCGAGATTGCGGAAATAGCTTTGATATTTGCCCATCGCCCGCGCGTAAGCCGTGCGCGCGAACGCATCGCGCAACGCCGGTTCGAGCCGCTCGTTGAGCAAAATTTCTTCGCTCGAATTCTTCTCGCCCTTTGATCCGACCGGCGACGGATTGGCGACGGTGTAAACGTATTGCAACAACGCGCCCGCGGCGTCCTCGGGCATCCAGCGGCGCGCGTCCTCCGGCGGCTGGCGGCGCACGACGCCCAGATTTTTTGTCAGCGTTTCTTCGTAATACGCGCGGTTCGCGGCGCGGATGGCGTCGAGCCGCGCGTCGTCGAGTTTCCAGCCGTTGCGCTCCAGCTCGGCGAGCAGCGTCGCGCGCGCGGCGGTGAATTCATTCAAAGCCTGCTCGGCCGTTTGCGCGTCGGCTTGTTGCGCGACTTGGAAACGGGTGCGCTGG
This sequence comes from Verrucomicrobiota bacterium, assembly GCA_019241085.1. Classification (GTDB taxonomy): domain Bacteria; phylum Verrucomicrobiota; class Verrucomicrobiia; order Chthoniobacterales; family SZAS-18; genus JAFAXH01. The sequence continues at coordinate 18,573 of JAFAXH010000123.1, forward strand.
AAATAATCATTGATCTCGCGCGTCAGCACGTTGCGCAACGTGCGCAACTGCGCGGTGCGTTCGTTGCGCAGCGCGCGCCGGCTCAGTTCGTAGGCGATGGTCGAAGCCAGCGCGAGCACGAGCAATCCGATGAACACGTTGATGAGCACCAGCTTGACGACCAGGCGCATCCGGCCAAAAAATCCGGGCCGGCGATCGACAAAAACCTTCGCGGAATCCGGCGCCGCTCCGGCTTCATTGGGGAACATCAAGTTGTGGTTCGACATAACGGTTGGGGGTCGAGATTGGGTTGTAGAAATGGACAAAAATGGACTAGTGCTGCGTGCTCGCCACGGCCTTGTCGGCGGCGCTGCCGAAGCCCGCGACTGGGACGGCCTTGCCGCCGGTGATTTTCGTTAAATAAATCTGCCGCAGTCCCTGGCGGTTGCTCGGTCCGAAGGCGCACGGCTGGCCGCCGAGATCGAGCTGGAGCGACTCGAGCGCGCCGATGAATTTTTCCACCGTCAACTCCTGCCCCGCCGCGCGCAGACCTTCCACGAGCACCCACGCGTTGGCGTAGCCTTCCAGGCTCGAATAGGTAAAAACGGACTGGCCCATCGCGCGCATCGCGGCCTGATAATCCTTCACCAGCGCGTTGCTCGCATCGAGCGGATCGGGCATCACTTGCGAGATGTAAACGCCCTCCGCCGCGCCGCCCGCCGCGGCGATGAACGGCTCGGTGCCGACAAAGGAAACGCTGCAATAATAGGGCGCGAAATTCGCCTGCTGCTGCGCCGCTTTCACGAACGCCGCGCACGCCGGGTAGCTGCCGCCCATGATGACCGCCTCGGGCTGCGCGGCCGTCAACGCCGCCAGCGCGTCGTCCACGTCGGTGGAATTGCGCACGTAGGCGCCGCGGCCGGCGAGCGCGAGCGCGTGCGACTTGAGCGCGCGCTCGACGCCGCGCGTGATCGCGTCGCCGTAGCCGTCGGCCTGCACGAAGACGGCGATCTTTTTCACGCCACAATCGGCCACGAGATGATCGACGAGCGCCTGCGTTTCCTGCGCGTAACCGGCGCGCACGTTGAAGACGAGCGGGTTGGCTGGGTTGCGCAAACTCTCCGCGCCGCTCAGCGCGCCGACGAGCGGCAGGCCGGCCTCGTTGAGCATCGGCACGACGGCTTGCGTCGTCGGCGTGCCGACCGTGCTGCACAGCGCGAAGACGCGGTCGTCGTTGATGAGTTTGTTCGTGGCGACGACGCTGTTGAGCGGTTCGTAAAGATCGTCGTAAGCGACGAGCCGCAGCTTGCGGCCGTTGACGCCGCCGGCGGCGTTGACTTGCGCGAAGAGCGCCTCGACGCCGAGCTTCGCGCCGCTGCCCAGGCTCGCGATGCGGCCGGTCTGCGCGTTGCACAAGCCGATCTTGATTTCTTCTGCACCGACTGGACGGTCCAGCGTCAGATAAGTGGCAGCGCGCGCTTCGCCAGCGTGGCCGATCTGCGGCGACAAAAGGCCGGCGGCGGTGGCCGCCAGCAACAACGCCGCGCTGAGCGCGGCCCCGGAAAGCTTCGGGAAAGAACGACGTGCTTTGAACATAATCGAGTGGGGGTTGGGAAAAAAATGCGGTTAAGAAAGCAGTTCGCTGCCAGCCGCGACGACGGCCGAGCGCAGTTGCGCGCCCAGGCGTTTGGCGTCGAGGCAGCCGACCACCTGCGGGTGGCCCGGCGGCTGCCAACGAGCGGGAACAAAATCCGGCGGCAACGCCGCACCGTCAGCCGGCCACGGCTCGATGGCCTCGCGCGGAATGGCGGTGACGTGCTCGAATCCGTCGGCGGCCAGCGCCAGCTTGCCGCTGCCCGTCTGGATGATGAGGAAAATCGAGCCAGCCGTTTTTTTGCCCGCATAAAAGACGCTGCTGCCGGGCGGGGTCGGCGGCGCGGGAAACCACGGCGCGAGGGTTGCCGCAGGCACGATCTCGCCGCGCAGATTACCGACGCCCAGCCAGCCGGCGCCAGCCCGTGGCACCGGCGTGATTTCCAAAGAACCGACTACTTCCTGCACTTCGTTGATCGGCAGGGCGAAGCGGTGCGCGCCGAAACGAAAAAGCGCGTGCGCCTCGCCGACCGGGATCGGTGGCGGCGCGGCGGGCGCGGGTGCAGCAGGCGTATCGGCGGAGGGCGTCATTGTTTCGTCGTCAGGCAGGGACGAGATGTTTCTCCACGGCGCTGAGCACTTGCGCGGCCTGGAGCGGCTTGTTCAAATAATCGCTGGCGCCCTGGCGCAAGCCCCAAAAGCGGTCGCTCTCCTGCGTCTTGGAGGAGACGAGGATCACGGGCGTCGCCTTGAGTTCCGGGTCGCGTTTGATGCGCCGGCAGACTTGGAAGCCGTCCGCCTTGGGCAGCACGATGTCGAGCAGCACGAGGTCTGGTTTTTCCAGCGCGCACAGCGCCAGCGCCGTTTCGCCGTCTTCCGCTTCGAGAATCTGGAAACCGCGCGGCTCCAGATAGGAACGCATCAAGAGGCGCTCGGTTTTCAAGTCATCGACGATCAGGATTTTCATGGGGCGTTCAGGGCGATGGCGGCTGGATCGGATTGTTTTAAGAAAAAAAATTCGGCGGCTTTTAGACGCGTGGCTCAGGCTACCGCCGCCACGGCTTCGACCTCGGTCGGCGACGACTCCGAAGTGACGAGCGTTTCGACCGCGTCGTGGACCGAAGCCGCCGTCGGCGTCTCCTCGTCGGAGAGCGGCAGGTCGCTGAGAAAGCAAAGATCAAGCCGCGCGAGGCAATACAGCGCGCGGCAGACCTCGAAGATTGGCTGGCCGAGGGCTTCCTGGAGTTGCGCGACGGTGCGCCGGGAGTCGATCTGCGCGAGCAGCGCGGTCTCCAGCGCGTTGAGCCGGAGCTGGCCCAGGTAGGCGGCATCGGCCGCCGTCCGGCCGACGAACAATTCCAGCCGCGGCACAGCTTCCTGGATGTGCTGCCAGTCGTTGACCAGGCGGTAGGATTCCAGCAGCAGTTGCGACAGGAAATATTCCACCCGGTGCTCGCGCGCGAACGCGGGCAGCTCGGCCAGCGGCGTGAAGGAAAACGTCAGCTCCGGCGCGACGTAGAGCCGCTCCAGGCAGCGGTGCCCGCACTCGCGCAGCAACTCTGGCAGATCGACGCCCGCCGGCTGGCTGCCCTGGGCGTGGACGGTGATGAAAAACGGCACGCCCGAATCGCGCTGGGCCAGCATCGCGGCGGAGACCACGGCGTGCGGCACTTGCAGGAAGGGATACGCGCTGCCCGCGCAATAGAACCGCGGATGATTGCTCGAAATCGCCACGATCGCGCCGTGGTCGAAAAGCACGCTCACCGTCTCCTCCGGCAGCGCGAAGCGCAGCTCGCCGTGCGCGCCGTCGCTGCAAAGAAAATTCAGCACATGCCGCTCGGAGACGAACCGCGTGGACCCACGCAGCGTCGGCTCCGGCTTCCCCGTTGACGTTTCGTGGCCCGCGCCGCTGCCTTTGCCCGTGGCCGCGGCCAGACGCTGGCCGGCTGCGACCAGTTCCGTGGCCAGTTCATTCACCAGATCGATGGGCAGCAGCCGGGAGAGGTAATAGGAAAATGGCTCCTGCTCGCCCCGCGCCGCCTCCCAGGCCGGGATCGACGGCAGCGGCGCGTGCAGGCGGTCGATGAGTTTTTCAAAAATCCGTTGGCGCAACTCGACGGCGGCGTCCGGCGCGAGGCCAGTTGCCGGAGCCGGGGGAGCGGAGCTTTGCGTCGCGGCGGCGGTGAGGGTTGCCGGCGCTTTTCCTTCCGCAACGACGGCGGGCGCGGGCGTCGCCGCCGGCGCTGTCTGTTTTTCGGGTCGCGCGAGCACGTTGGCCACGACGGCCTGGAGCACGTTGGCGGCGAAAGGTTTGGTCAGGTAATCGACGACGTTCGCGCAATCGCGATACAATTCTTGGATCGCGCTGCCGTGCCCGCTGATGAGCAGCACGGGCACCGCCCGGGTGGTTTCTTCGGCCAGCAGCCGTTGGCAAAATTCGACGCCGCGCACGTCGGGCAAGACGTAGTCGAGGAGGATGAGATCGGGCCGCGCCTCGTGCGCGAGCCGCAAACCTTCCTCGCCGTTGGCCGCCAGCAACACTTCATAGCCGGCGGGCTTGAGCGCGTTCTCGATCAGCTTGCGGATGGTCAGGCTGTCATCAACAGAGAGGATCGTTTTCTTCGGCGGGAAGGAGGACATCGCGTGGGGCAGTCGGTCAGAAAAAAATGCGTTTTTCTGACCAAGCACGATGCGCGCCAGCCATGCGGCTCCTCCCCACTCTCGACGGCTTAATCGTAGTCTTAATCCTAATCCTAGTCTCTGCCGCCGAAGGCAGGAGCAGCGCGCCGCGAGCGCAGAAGGATTAGGATTAAGATTACGATTAGGATTAAGCCTCCAGAACCTTCCGCTCGGCCCAGCTTCAATGCTGCGGCAGCGGATCGGGATCGGTGCCCGGTTTGCCGCCGTTGCGGGGAAACAACGGCATCGGACTGGCGGCGCCCTTGTCTCCCGCCGGTGACGGCGCGGCTCCGCCTTCGGGCAAGCCGCCCTGCGGCGCGACATCCAGCGGCGGTTCCTGATAGCGGTAATGCACGCTGATCGTGCGGAAGCTCTGTTTTTTCTCCGGGTCTTCCGCCGCGAAATAAAACAGCTCGATGATCGTCTCATTGCGCTTCCACTCGTAGCCCGTGACCGTCTGCTGGATCGTGCTGCCGTCGCTCGCGGCCACCGGCTCCATGCCGCGTTTCACCAAGTCCCCCGGCCCGCCCAACTCGCTCTCCAACTGCCGCCGCAGCGTGCCCATCACCTCGTTGCACTTCTCCGCATCCCAATCGAGTTGCACAAACTGCATCTCGATGGCTGCGAGCGCGCTGTCGAGGAACGTCAGCCCCACGTATTGCGGCCTCGGCGGCACGCGCAACAGGCCCTCGACCGTCCACGTCTCGCGCTGGCCGGCGACGCGGCGTTCCGTCACCTTCACGCCCGTGCCGCCGAGCAGGTAGGCCAGGCGCTCGCGCGTGTCTCCCCAGTTGAAATTAAAAGGCAGCCGCACCGTTTGCCCCACCGCCGCCGGCAGACCGTTGCGCTGGTTCATCAACGCCAGCTCGCTCGGGCCGACGGGACGGTTGCCATTATTGCCGCGCGCCGCGGGCGAACTCCGGTTGCCGCGCCGATTTGGTTGACTTTCTTGCGCGTGCAGCGCGGTCGTCGCTGCCGGGCAGCACAGGACAAGGAGCAGCAGCGGCGTCCACGGCAGCCACGCAATCCTGCGGAGGTTCATGGAAAAAACTCAGGGCGCCGCCGGTGCCGCCGTCGCGGCGGGCCGGGGAGGAGCAGCAGCAGCGGCAGCCGGCGCCTGGCGCACTGTCGATTGCAGCGCCAGCTCGCGCAACTGCTTTGGCTCGACCTCGCTCGGCGACTGGCTCATCAAATCCTGGCCACGATTGTTCTTCGGAAACGCCATCACGTCGCGGATGCTCGTCTCGCCGCAGATGAGCATGACGATGCGATCCACCCCGAGCGCAATGCCGCCGTGCGGCGGCGCGCCGAAGCTGAACGCCTTCAAAATGTGCCCGAACTGCTTCGCCTGCTGCTCGGCGGAAATACCGAGCACGCTGAACATTTGCGCCTGCAATTCCGGCTCATGAATGCGGATCGAACCGCCGCCGATTTCAAAGCCATTCAGCACCACGTCGTAAGCCGCCGCGCGCACCTTGCCCAGCTCGCCTTGCTTTAATAACTCGACATCCTCCGCCAGCGGCCGGGTGAACGGATGATGCACGGCGTCCCACTTGTTTTCCTCCGCGTTGAACGCCAGCAACGGGAAATCGGTGACCCACAGGAAATCGAGCCGTGCGGGATCGGTGACGAGCTTCAGGATTTCCGCCACGCGCAGCCGGATGCGCCCGAGCACTTCACAAACGGTTTCGCGCTTGTCCGCGCCGAAGAGAAGGAGGTCGCCTTCGGCAATGCCGAGTTTCTCCGTGAGCGCCGCTTTTTCCTGGGCGGAAAAGAACTTCACGATGGGCGATTTCCATTCGCCGTTTTCGACCTTGATGAACGCCAGTCCCTTCGCGCCGTAGCTCTGCGCCATCTTCGTCAATTCCTCGATCTGGCCCGTCGTGACGCCGGCAAAACCTTTCGCGTTGATCGCCTTCACCACACCGCCGGAACTCAGCGCGCCGGCGAACACTTTGAACTGACTCAGCGCAAACACGTCGCTCAGATCGACCAGCTCCAGTCCGAACCGCGTGTCGGGCTTGTCCGAGCCATAACGGTTCATCGCCTCGTCATACGTCAGCCGCGGGAACGGCAACGGCACCTCGACACCGCGCGCCGCTTTGAACACCGCGGCGAGCATTCCTTCGACTAACTGGAGAATGTCGTCGCGTTCGACGAACGACGCCTCAATGTCGATCTGCGTGAATTCCGGCTGACGATCCGCGCGCAGGTCTTCGTCGCGGAAACATTTCGCGATCTGAAAATACTTGTCCAAGCCGCCGACCATCAGCAGTTGCTTGTATTGCTGCGGCGCCTGCGGCAGCGCATACCAGCTTCCCGGCTGGAGCCGGCTCGGCACGAGAAAATCGCGCGCCCCTTCCGGCGTGCTCTTGGACAAAATCGGCGTCTCGATTTCCAAAAATCCGTGGTCATCGAGGTAATCGCGCACCGTTTTCACCACGCGATGCCGCGTCTGGAGGTTGCGCGCCATGCGCGGCCGGCGCAGGTCGAGATAACGGTGCGCGAGGCGCAGGTCTTCGTTGGCCGCTTCCGCGTCGAGCGGGAAGGGCGGCGTATCGGCTTTGTTGAGAATCGTCAGCGCGTCCGCGACCAATTCAATCTCGCCGGTCGCCAGCCTCGTGTTCTCCGTTCCCACGAGCCGCTTCGCCACCCGGCCGCGCACCGAGATCACGTCCTCGCTGCGCAACGCGTGCGCCTGCTGCGCCACCGCGGCGGCTTCCTCCGGCCGGAAGACGACTTGCGTCAACCCCGCGCGGTCGCGCAAGTCGATGAAAATAACGCCGCCATGATCGCGGCGCGAAGCGACCCAGCCGGCAAGAGAAACAACCTGGCCAGCATCCGCCGCGCGGAGCTGGCCGCAATGGTGCGTGCGATAAAGAGCAGACATGAGGACGAAAAACGGGACCCGCAACTTAGTGCGCTGAGGCCCGATGTCACCTCGAAAATAGGAGAGCGAAACCTGCCGCGCTCTTGACCGATATGACTGAGAAGGATTAGCTCGGCCCGGAGTCTATGGCATCGCATTTTTTGAACCGGTTTCAATTCACCTTCCTGCTTGCGCTGAGTTTAAGCCTGCTGCCTGCCAGCGTGCCGAAGAGCGTTGCCGTGGAACTGAATCCCTTTCAGGAAGGTTTGAAAGCCTACCGCCAAGCCGACTATCAGCGTGCGGCTGCCTGCTTTAACGAATCCCTTTCCCTGCACTTGCAGCCCTACACCGCGCACTACCTACGCGGGGTTTGCCTGTTACAATTGCACGATTTCAACGGCGCGCTCGCGGATGCCGCCGCCGCGGCGCAGCTCAAGCCTGGCGAGGGAGCGCCGTGGAATCTCCGCCACTCTGCGCTGGTAAAAAAACATGACCAGCGGGGTGCCATGGCCGCCGTCGAACATGCCGTGCGGCTGGCGCCAAACAACGCACTTTACCATAATAACCTCGCCTAGCTGCTGGCCACCAGCACGGATGCCAGTTTGCGCGACGGCACGCGCGCTGTTGCCGAAGCCACCGCCGCCTGTCGGCTCAGTCGCTGGACGAATCTCGATCAACTCGACACGCTGGCAGCCGCCTACGCCGAGGCGGGCCGTTTCGAGGAAGCCATTCGCTGGCAGGAAGCGGCCATCGCCCGGATGGATCACCTCAGCACCTTCCCCGCTGAAACAGCCAATGACATCCGCGCTCGGCTACGACTTTATGAGCATCACCAACCCTTCCACGAAGGTTGAACCTGCCATGCGTTACCCATCGTTTTTTCCCCGGCTCATCGCTTTCCTGCGGGCAGCCATGCTGGCGCTCACGGTGATTTTTTCCACTTGCTGGTTGCCGGCGTTGCGAGCGGCTGCGACGACGGCGCAGGAAAAAGACTGGATCACGGTGCCCGGCAGTTTTCTCGATTCGCGTCTCGTGCGCCGCCCCGACGTGGCTCCCAGGCAATACCGCGTCATCCTCGACGTGGCGGCAGACCCGGACGCCAAGCCACGGGTTACGCAGAGCAGCGGCGATGAAGTCATCGACGGCATCGCGTGGGACTACGTGAAAGCCGTGCTGCGCCCCACCCGCAGCCATTTCGAGGCTGCCCGGGGCAAAGAGCTGCGCTTCCAGTTGCGGCTGGTGCCCGTGGCCATCGCCGTGAGGAACCTGCAGATTCCCCCGAATTTGCTCGTCCCACCAGCGCGCGGTTATTTCACCCCGAAGCCGCCTTACGCCCGGGAAGCCTTGCTCCGCCGCAACACGGGCACTTGCCAACTGCGGCTTGCCTTCCCAGCGGCAGGCGGCCGGCCTTTGGAAGTGGCTTTGGTGGAATCGACAGGCAACAAGTTGCTGGACGCGGTCACGGTGCAATGGGCGGTTTATCGCTGGCTCAGCGCGCCCACGGGACGGGAGCATCGGACCACCGTGCCGGTGACTTATCAGTTGCGCTAGCCCGCTCGACCTGCGCTGATCGCAAGGCGAAGCCCGTCAACCTCGCGCCGCATCGCTTTTTGCAAAGGCGCTTTCCCAAGCGACCAGCGCCCGTTCCCCGCCCGGCAACGCACCGCGAGGCGTCCGTAGAATTCTGCCGCTGATATTGAGCGGAAGATGTGCGCGCCAACGTCAAAAAAAGTAACGGACGCTTCGGCGAAGCGTCCCTACCTGTTAAAAAAGCGTGCGGTGGCGTCGTTTCGCGCCTTGCGCTAAGTTCTCCCGTTTCGAGATGTTCCGTCCGACGGTCGCTTGCCATCGTTTTCTCCGGTGAAGTCTTCGCCTCGCAAACAAGTTTTCATCGCGCTCGGCGCGGCGCTGCTCATTCACGTCGCGCTCATCTTGTTTTGCGCCGTGGCCATTCCCGCGATGTATCCCCCCGACCAGCCGGGCGGCCTCCCGCCGCCGCCACCGTTGCAACTGACCATCGAACGCGAGGAGCAGCCCAAGCCCGAGCCGCAGCTCGTGCCCGCGCCGCAGCAACAAACCCCGCCGCCCTACGCCCGCACGCTCGACCGCCAGCACTCGGACGTGGCGCCGGACGACCCGGCGTTCCAATCCCATCAAAACACGCTCGCCGCCAGCGAACTGCCGCCGCAGAACAACGACCGCACGGCGGCGACGCAGGATGGGCGCGAGATGCCGTTCTTCGAGTTCGACACTCAGGATTACACCGCGGGCGACAAGGCGTCGGACAGCGCCGGCCGCCGCGCGCCGCCGCCGTCGGAACCGGCGCCGCAAACGCAGCAAACCCCGCCGCCCAAGCCCGAGCGCCAGGCCGCCGCAGCCACCCCGCCGCCACAGCAGACTCCGCCGCCGCAGTTCCGCACGGAAGCGCCGACGCCCGCGCCTACGCCGCCCGCGCGCGCCGAGCCGCAGGAGTTTGCCATGCTCACGCAGCAGACTCCGCCTCCGCCCGTGCCGACGCCGCCCAATGCGCAGGTGGACCCGCCGCGCCCGCAGCCGCAGATGTTGACGAATGTCCGCCCGCGCGCGCAGCCGCCCGCGCCGCCGGTGCGTCCCGGCGACCCTGGCTACAAGCCGCAGACGAACAAGACGAAGATCGTCGGCGGCATCACCAACCACGGGCCGTCGTCGCCCGCCGCGCTCGACACGCCGCTGGGCCGTTATCAAAAAGTCGTGCAGGACGCCATCGGCTCGCGCTGGTATTTTTACGTGGAACGCCAGGCCGACGTGATCCCCATCGGGCTGGTGCGTTTCAAATTCACCGTCAACGCCGAGGGCAAGATCAAAAACATCCGCGTGCTGGAAGGCGACTCGACCGGCACGCTGGCCACGGTGACGATGAACGCGTTGCTCGACGCGACCATCCCGCCGATGCCGCCGGACCTCGTCGCCACGCTGCCCGACCATCAGCTCGACTACGATTCCTTCACTTTCGCGCACCTCTGATCCCATGTTTGTTTCCGCCATCCAATCCGACTTGATAATGCCCATCCTCGCCCTTGCCCCGCCGCTGGAGACGGCGATCCAGTTTTTCCAAAAAGGCGGCATCTTCATGGTGCCGCTGCTGCTCTGTTCGCTGGCTTCGCTGACCATCGTGCTGCTGCGCGCGCTGGCGCTGCGGCGCGAGCTGGTGCTGCCGCGCATCATCGTCACGGGCATCGAGCAACTCCCGCCCGGCGGCGACCCGGAAAATCTCAGCCGGCTGGCGGGCGGCGACCCGAGCGCGCTGGGACGGTTGACGCGCGTCGGCCTCAATCATTTGCGCTGGCCGAAGGCGGAAAACATCGAAGCCGTGCAGGTCGCCGCGCGGCGGGAAATCCTGCGCCTGGAAACCGGCCTCGGCGTGCTCGAACTCATCGTCGGCATCTCGCCGCTGCTCGGGCTGCTGGGCGCAGTGACGGGCCTCGTTCACGTTTTCGCCAATCTCGGCACGGGCAAGATTGCCGCCGACACGATGGGCGTCGCGCTCGGCATTTCGGAGGCGTTGAACACGACGATTGTCGGCCTCGCCATTGCCATCCCGACGCTCGTGGCTTTCACCTATTTCAACAAACGGGTCGAGATGTATTCCGTCGAACTGGAGTCGCTCCTGGCGGACTTGATCACCAAGTGCTACGACGTGCGTTCCGCCCGCCGCTCGGCGCTCGCGCCACAGCAGTCCACGCCGGCGGATTACGAGGAGGCCGACGACGAGATTCCCGCCCGCACCGCGGCCACCAAGCTGAGCCGGCCGCGTGTCGAGCCGGCTTGATGTTGCTTTGCGCGTTGCCGCTGCTTGCTTGTCCATGAAATTCCCGCGTCCACGGCGTGCGTCGCCGGTCATCACGATTGTGTCGCTGATCGACATTTTGACGATCGTGCTCATCTTTTTTGTCGTCACGATGACGTTCAAAACGCAGCAGGCGCAGGTGCAGATCAACCTGCCCGAAGTGAAGGTCGCCGCCGACAAGGTGAGCGAAAACGAGCCGGTGATCCTCACCGTCAGCGAGAACGGCGACATCTATCTCGGCCGCGACAAGATCGCGCTCGAAGAGGTGGGCGCCGCCATTAAAAAACTCCAGGAAGAACGCAAGCCGCAGACACTGGCGCTGGCGTTAAAAGCGGACGAGAAAGCTTCCTACGGCGCCGTGCTCGCCGTGCTCGACGCCTTGAAGCAAGCCGGCATCACCAGCCTGCCCGCGTTCACCAAGCAAAAGTCGTGAGGAAGAAGTCAGCGTCCGCCGCCCGCCGCATGGAATTTTCCGCCACGACCTCCGCGCCCGCGCCGGCCAAAGCGCGCGACATCGTCACCTACGGAAATCCGGTGCTGCGCACAAAGGGCCGCGCGGTGGGCGAGATCAATGACGACGTGCGCCAGCTCGCCGCCGACATGCTCGCGACCATGCACGCCGCGCACGGCCTCGGGCTGGCGGCGCAACAGGTCGGCGTGCCGCTGCAACTGACCGTGCTCGACGTGAGCGTGGTCAACCAGGAGGAACGCCCGAGCGCGTTGTTCATCGACGGCGAGGAAGCGAAGCTTGAGGACTGGATGCCATTGATCCTGGTGAATCCGCAACTCGAACTCGTCGGCCGCGAGCGCGAGACGGCGAGCGAAGGCTGCCTGAGTTTTCCCGACATTCACGCTGACATCCGGCGCGCGTTGCGAGTGCGCGTTCATGCGCGTCGGCTCGACGGCGGCGAGGTGGCATTTGAAGCGACCGGATTGCTGGCGCGCGCGTTGCAGCACGAGGTCGATCACCTGCAAGGCGTGCTCTTCATTGATCGCATGAACAGCGCCACGCGCGCCGGTCTCGCCGGGCGCTTGAAGCGGCTGCAACGCGAGAACGAGCGCAGGTAAGGCGACGCTTTTCCTTTCGCTTGTCATCCCGAGCGCAGTCGAGGGACCTCTAACTGATTGTCTGGCTCGGTGGATAAACTAACTGCCTTTAAGAATACGCTGCGAGCCAAGGCAGGCAATGAGAGGTCCCTCGACTCCGCTCGGGATGACAAAGTAACGATCCCTCGCCTGCGCTCGGGATGACAGCTTGTTTGGCTCTGCGCGCGATTTGCGTCCGCCGCTTGCATTTCAGCGCGGCGTTCGGCATTGGTCATTTCCCTTTCTTTTTTATGGACGACCTCAGCGCGCTCGACACCGACGAACTCAAAGCCCGCGTGGGCCATCTGCGGAGGTATCTTTGACTTGCCCGGCATGCAGCGCCGCCTCGGCGAGCTGGAATCGCTCATGGCCGAACCCGGTTTCTGGGAGCGCAAGGAGCAGGCGCAAAAACAGATGGAGGAGGTCAGCGCGCTCCGCGCGAAAGTCGGCCCGCTGACGGCGCTCGAACGGCAGGTCGAGGATTTGGAAACGCTGCGTCTGCTCATTGAAGAGGAAGCCGACGCGACGCAAAAAGCGGCGGCCGGCGCGGAGTTTACCGCCGAGTTTGCGCGGACCGAAAAAGCGCTGGCGGACTTTGAATTAAAACAACTCCTCAGCGGCGAGAACGACCGCAACAACGCGTTCCTCACGCTGAACTCCGGCGCCGGCGGCACGGAGTCGTGCGATTGGGCGGAGATGCTCCAGCGCATGTATCAACGCTGGATGGAGCGACACGACATGAAGCACTCGGTGGTCGATGTGCAACTCGGCGACGAGGCCGGCATCAAGTCGGCGACGATCCGGGTCGAGGGCGAGTATGCGTTCGGCTACCTCGCGACCGAGCGCGGCGTGCACCGGCTCGTGCGCATCTCGCCGTTCGATTCCAACAAGCGGCGGCACACCAGCTTCGCGAGCGTGGATGTCGTGCCGGAGTTGCCCGACGACGCGCCCATCGACATCGACGAGCGCGACCTGGAACTCGATACATTCCGCTCCGGCGGCAAGGGCGGGCAGAACGTGAACAAAGTCGAGACCGCCGTGCGCATTCGCCACATCCCGACTGGCATCATCGTCGCCTGCCAGGCGGAGCGCAGTCAGATGAAAAACCGGATGACGGCGCTGAAAATGTTGAAGGCAAAACTCATGCAAATCGAAGCCGACAAAAAGCGCGCCGAGATCGAAGCGCAATACGGCGAGAAATCGGATGTCTCGTGGGGCAGCCAGATTCGTTCCTACGTTTTCCAGCCGTATCAAATGGTGAAGGATTTGCGCACCGGCGTGGAAACCGGCGACGTGCAGGCTGTGATGGACGGCGAGATCGACGCGTTCATCGAGGGCAAACTGCGCGGCTTGAAACGGCAGAAGGGCGGGGCGGGAGACGTGGAGGAAGATTTGGAGTAGTTCGAGGCGTTCGTTACCTTTTGGGAACAATGACTTGGCAAGAAATCTGTGCCGATCCTATCCTGGTCGAGCTTCCTTTTCGGATCGAAAGCGACCAATGGGGCAATATCGTCATGAGTCCACCTCCCGGCGCTACGCACTCAGACTATCAAAGCCAGATTCTACTTCTGCTGGCCCGGTTGATGCCTGTGGAGGGTTATCCGCGCACGGAATGTCCGCTGCAAACCAAGTTGGGTGTGAAGGGCATCGACGTGGTTTGGATGTCGCGCGAGCGCCGCGCGCAAAAACCAAAAAATCGCGACCTTTACTTGATGGCGCCCGAGCTTTGCGTCGAAGTCATTTCACCAAAGAACAAGCGTGGCGAGATCGAAGAAAAACGTCAGCTTTATTTTGAGAAAGGCGCCGTCGAATGCTGGACATGCGATCGCAACGGCAAGATGGCATTTTACGACGTGACCGGTCCGATCTCGCGCTCCCGGCTGTGTCCCAATTTTCCCGCCCGCTTGGAGAAAGTTTAGCGCAACGATAATCCCTGCGGGTCGGCACTCATGCACATCCCCGACGGCTTTCTCGATGTGAAAACGAGCGCGGCCACGGCGGCGCTGGCGGCGGGCGCGCTCGGGCTGGGGTTGAAACAGGTGCGGGAAAATCTGCCGCCGGCGCGCGTGCCTTTGCTCGGGCTGGCGGCGGCGTTTGTCTTCGCGGGGCAGATGCTCAATTTCCCCATCGCCGGCGGCACGAGCGGGCACATGGTCGGCTCCGTGCTCGCGGCGGTTTTGCTGGGACCGGGCGCGGCGATGGTCGCGCTCACGGCGGTGCTGCTCGTGCAATGCCTCGTCTTCGCCGACGGCGGCTTGCTCGCGCTCGGCGCGAACGTTTTCAACATGGGCGTCATCGGCGCCGTGCTGGGCTGGGGCATCCATCGGCTGGCGTGGCGCGCGCTCGGCGGCCACACGCTCGCGGCAGCGGTCGCGGCGGCGGCCTTTGCGGCGTGGTTCGCCACGGTGCTGGCGGCGGTGTGCTGCGCGGCGGAGCTGGCGGCGTCGGGCACGGTGGCGGCGCGAGTCGTGTTTCCCGCGATGGCCGGCGTCCATGCGTTGATCGGCGTCGGCGAGGCGATCATCACCGCGCTCGTGATCGCTGCCGTGGGTCGCGCGCGGCCAGAGTTGCTCGGCGTCGGTGTGATGGGCGGCAATGAGTCGGGAAAAAATTACGGCGCGCTGCTGGGCTACGGCATCGGCGCGGCGCTGGCGCTCGCCGCATTCCTGTCGCCGTTTGCCAGCAAGCTGCCCGACGGGCTGGACCGCGTCGCGGAAACGCACGGCTTCGCGGAATCGGCGCGGAAATTTTTCACCCTCGCGCCGGCTCCGGACTACCAGCTTCCCGGCGTCGGCTCGGTCTCGCTCGCCACGGCGCTGGCGGGCGTCGCGGGCACGCTGGTCGTCTTCGCCCTGGCTTGGCTGCTCGCACGCGCGCTCGCGCGCCGCCGGACGTGAAACCGCCGCCGCCGTCCATCGGCGTGGCGCAACGCCGCTTGCTCGCCGCGTTGCTCTTCAGCGTGCTCGTCACCGCCACCACGCGGCTGGCGCCCTTTCCCACGGCGGCTGGCTGGACGCTCGCCGGGCTGGCTGTTGCGCTGCTCGCCGCGGTGTTGCTCTGCCGCGTCAATTTTCTCCAATGGTCGCGGCGGCTGCTTTTTTTGGAACCGTTCGCCCTCGGCGCGGCGACGCTGGCGTTTTGGCAACCGCATGGTGGCGTCATCTTTGCCTGCGCCGTGACGCGCGCGACGCTCTGTCTCGGCGCGCTCGTGCTCCTTGGCCAGACCACACCGTTCGCCGCGCTCCTGGCCGCGCTCCGCGCGTGGCATTTCCCGGGATTGCTCTGCACGACATTGATGCTGCTCGAACGCTACCGCTCCGTGCTCGTGGAAGAATCCGCCCGCATGCGCCGTGCCCGCGCCGCGCGCGTTTTTCTCGCCAGACGCACCGCGCATTGGCAGGCGCTCGGCGAACTCCTCGGCCAGCTTTTCGTGCGCACGCTCGCGCGCACCGAGCGCCTCTACGCCGCGATGTGCGCCCGCGGCTGGCGCGACGGGGTTTGAACTTGTCCGCGACGCGCGCCACCTTCCGCGCGCCCGTGACACCGTCTCCCGCCCTCGAACTCCGCAACCTCCGCTTCCGCTACGCCGACGGCCGCGAAGCGTTGCGCGGCATCGACCTGCGCATTGATCCCGGCGAATGCGTCGGCCTGCTCGGTCCGAATGGCGCGGGGAAATCCACGCTGCTCCTGCACCTCAACGGCCTCCTGCCCGAACGTCCGCACCGGCGGGCCGAGGACGCCGCCGTTTTCATTGGCGGTCTGCCCGTGGCCCAGGCGCAATTGGTCGAAATCCGCCGCCGCGTCGGCCTCGTTTTTCAAGACAGCGACGACCAGCTTTTTTGCCCGACGGTCGGGGAAGATGTCGCCTTCGGCCCGGCGCAACTCGGCGTCGCCGGCGCGGCGCTCGCCGAGCGCGTGCGCGTCTGCCTCACGCGCGTCGGACTCGCCAGCGACGACGCCTTTCTCGCGCGTTCACCGGGCGCGCTCAGCCGCGGAGAAAAACGCCGCGTCTGCCTCGCCGGCGTGCTCGCCTGCGAACCCTCCATCCTCGTGCTCGACGAACCGACGAGCGACCTCGACCCTCGCGGCCGGCGCGAACTCCAGGCGCTCCTGCGCGCCTTGCCCAGCACGAAGCTCATCGCCACGCACGACCTCGAACTCGTCGTCGCCCTTTGCCCGCGTTCCGTGTTGCTCGACGCCGGCCGCGTCGTCGCCGACGGCCCGACGGTGGCGCTGCTCTCGGACGAACCGCTCATGCTCGCGCACGGTTTGGAAAAACCGCACATCCTGCTCCATCATCACCCGCACGGCGCGCAGTGAGTCGAGTGGACGGAGGGCAGGGAAAATTCCGCGTTTTCCTTGGCGCGCATCCGCGGCTTTATTGCGTGCCCGTTCCGCTTTTTACCCGATGCAAACGCTTCCCGGCTTCCGCGATTTTTACCCGGCTGACTGCGCCGCGCGCCGCTGCGTCTTCGATACCTGGCGCGAAGTCGCGCGGCGCTACGGCTTTGTCGAGATGGACGGGCCGACGCTGGAGCCGGTCGAGCTTTACAAAAAGAAAAGCGGCGGCGAACTCGTCGGCCAGCTCTTCGATTTCGTGGACAAAGGCGAACGCCACGTCGCGTTGCGTCCCGAGATGACGCCGACGCTGGCGCGCATGGTCGCGGCGAAGGAGCGCGAGTTTAAGAAGCCGCTGAAGTGGTTCTCAATCGCGAATTATTTCCGCTACGAAAAACAGCAGAAAGGCCGCTTGCGCGAGTTCACGCAGCTCAACTGCGACCTCATCGGCGAAGCCTCGCCCGCCGCCGATGCGGAGATGATCGCGCTCGCCATCGACCTCATGCGCGGCTTCGGTCTCGGCGCCGAAGACTTCGTGGTGCGCGTGAATGATCGCAACGCCTGGATGCAATTCCTCGCTGCACGCAACATCGCTGCCGAGCGCGCGCCGGACTTTCTCCAAATCATCGACAAACTGGAACGCGAAGAACCCGGCGTAACCACGAAAAAGCTTGCCGATTACAACCTCACCCGCGTTGAACTCGACGACTTCCTCGCGCGTCCACCCGCCGAACTCGGCGGCGCGCTCGGTCCGCTCGCCGCCGACCTTGAAGCGCGCGGTCTGCGCGAGTTCGTCGAGTTCGATCCGAAGATCGTGCGCGGCCTTGCCTATTACACCGGCGTCGTTTTTGAAATCTTCGACCGCCCGCGAAAATTCCGCGCCCTCGCCGGCGGCGGGCGTTACGACAACCTCATCGCCACACTGAGCGACAACGCCGTCGATCTCCCCGCGCTTGGCTTCGCCGTTGGCGATGTCGTCCTGCTCGAACTCCTGCGCGCCCTGCCGCACACCGCCGCGAAGCTCGCCGCCGCCACCCGCGCCGCCGGGTCGCCGGAACTTTACGTCGTCATCGCCGACGAAACTTTTCGCCCGCAGGCGCTCGGCCTCATCCGCGCCTTGCGCGACGCCGGCCGGCGCGTCGATTTTTCGCTCACCGCCGCCAAGGTCGGCAAACAATTCCAAACCGCCGAAACGCTCGGTGCCACGCACGCCGTCGTCCTCGGCGCCGAATGGCCGCAGGTGAAACTCAAAACGCTCGCCACCCGCGCCGAAGAAACGCTCTCGCACATCGAGTTGCCCGCCCGGTTGTCGCGGTCGAACGCCGCCGCACGCGCCACGTGACCGCGCCGAAAAACTGCGCGTAACGCCGGGGCGGTTTTGGGGAGTGCCGGCGCCCACGCCGGCAGGCTCTCCAAGTGGTAGGGACGGCTCGCCGAGCCGTCCGTGACTTTTCTGCCGGTTTGCGCGCAAGACCCTCATCCGCGCGCGCCAACAGCATGCGTCCTTCGGACATTACATCCTTGGCGCAAACGCCGCAATCTCTGGCGCTGAGGCAGCCGACTGGGCCACTGCGCAGGGTAGGGTTCGCCGCGGTTTTTGCGCTAAGCATATAATTACCCAGAACAGGAAAGTAGCCCACGATCATTCCGCAAATGGGACGGACGCATCCCGTTTGCGGAACGCTGCACGCGGGGTGGCAATTTTTCATCAGACAATAATTTATTGCTGTCCAGTTACTTGCAGGATCGCTCGCGTCTTGGCACAGCCTTTGCAATAGTCGCGCCCAGCACCGCAGCATGCTCGCTTTTTTCCAAGACCTCCGCTACGCCGGGCGGCTGTTCCGCAACAACCCCGGCTTCACCGCGGTCGCCGTCGTCGCCATCGCGCTCGGCGTGGCGACGGCGACGACGATGTTCACGTTTTTCAACGCGATCTTGTTGAAGCCAAATCCGTGGCTCGCCGACGAGAGCCGGCTCGTCTCGGTCAAAACGTTTCTCGAACGCGACCGCGGCCTCGACCTGCCATTTTCGCAGCCCAATTTTCTCGACCTGCGCGCGCAGTCGCACACGCTCAGCGGCGTGTTCCTGCACATGGACCGCACCGTCATCCTCGCGGGCGGTCCGCAGCCTGATCGCCTGCTCGGCTCGTCGATTTCCGCCAACGGTTTCCAAGTGCTCGGCGTGCAACCCGTCCTGGGCCGGCGCTTTGGTGCGGACGAAGAGAAGGACAAGGCGGCGCCCGTGGCCTTGCTCAGCTACGGGCTGTGGCAGCGGCGTTTCGCCGGCAACGCGGCCGTGGTCGGCCAGCACGTCGTGCTCAACGGCGAGCCGGTCACGATTGTCGGCGTGATGCCCGAGGGCTTCCGTTTTCCCGAGCAGACGGATTTATGGCTGCCGTTGCACTATGACCACGAGGAAAAGGAGCGCGGCGGGTTCGCCTTTCCCGTTTGGGGCCGCCTCGCGCCGGGCGTCACGCTGGCGCAGGCGCAGGCGGAGATGGACGTGATCGCCAAACGGCTCGTCGAAGCGCACCCGGAGATCAACGCCGGCCTCGGCGTGCGTCTCGTGCCGATGCGCGAGGAACAAACCGCCGACGTGCGCCGCTTGCTGCACCTGCTCGTCGGCGCGGTGATCTTCGTCCAGCTCATCGCCTGCGCGAACGTCGCCAACCTGCTGCTGGTCAAAGCCGCGGGCCGCGCGCGCGAGCTGGCGGTGCGCGCGGCGCTCGGCGCGAGCGGGCGGCGCATCGTGCAACAAGTCTTGACGGAGAGCCTCCTGCTCGGCGCCGTCGGCGGCTGCCTGGGCGTCATCGGCAGCCTGTGGGGCGTGGACCTCGTGCGCGCCAGCGTGCCGGTGGAGCTGCCGTATTGGTTGAAATTCCAGACCGACTGGCGCGTGCTGCTCTTCGCCTTCGTCGTCGTGTGCGGCGCGGGCGTTTTGTCCGGCTTGCTGCCGGCCTGGCAGGCGTCGCGGCCGGACCTGAATCACGATCTCAAGGAAGGCAGCCGCGGCGCCACCGGCGGCAGCACCGCGCGCCGCGTGCGTCACGGCCTCGTCATCGGCCAGCTCGCGCTCGCGCTCGTGCTGCTCGTCGGCGCGGGCTTGATGGTGCGCAGCTTCGTGCAACTCCAGCACGCCGACATCGGCATCGACCCGCGGCACGTCCTGACGTTCCGCGTCGGCCTGCCGCCCACGCAGTTCAAGAACAAGGAGCACGTCCGCTTTTTTCACGATCTCGTGCCGCGCTTGCGAACCATCTCCGGCGTCGAATCGGCGGGCGTCATGCACACCCTGCCGTCGTCGGACATGTATTCGTTCAACGCCTTCCGCATCGAGGGCCGGCCGGAGCCGAAAAATCTGCTCGCAGCGCCGGCGTCCATGCGGCGTTTCGCCTCGCCGGGCATCTTCGAGACGCTGCGCATCCCGCTGTTGCGCGGGCGGCTTTTCGATGAAAACGACACGGCGGACGCGCCGCGCGTCGCCGTCGTGGACCGCGCGTTTGCCGAGGAAATTTTCCCCGGCGAAGACGCCATCGGCAAACATCTCCTGCCGCCCATGCTCGATCCCGAGGACAAGGAACCGCCGAAGGTTTTCACCATCGTCGGCATCGTCGGCAACGTCCGGCAACAGGTCGGCCACAAGCGATTGCCGGAGCGCTGCATCTGGATTCCGGCCGCGCAGGAACCGGACAGTTTCATGTATGGCGTCGTGCGGGTGCAGGGCGACCCGTTGAGCTACGTGCGCGCCGTGCAAGCCGCGGTCATGGCGACGCAGGCCGACATCCCGATCTATCGCGTGCAGTCGATGGAACAAGTCATCGCCCGCGCCTCCTGGCACCCGCGCTTTTTCAGCTTTCTGTTCGCTGCCTTCGCCGGCATCGCGCTGTTGCTGGCGGCCATCGGCATCTACGGCGTCATGGCCTACGCCGTGACGCAACGCACCGGCGAGATCGGCATCCGCATGGCGCTCGGCGCGCAACGCACCTGCGTGCTGCGGCTCATCGTCGGCCAGGGGCTGCGGCTCATCGTCATCGGCCTGACGCTCGGCGGCGCCGGGGCGCTGGTCTTGACGCGCCTGCTCTCCAGCCAGCTCTACGGCGTCGGCGCGGGCGACGTGCCGACGTTCATCTTCGTCTCCAGTCTGCTCGCGCTCGTGGCCGTGCTCGCCTGCCTGCTGCCGGCGCGCCGGGCGATGCGCATCGATCCCATCGAAGCGTTGCGCGAGGAATAGCGCGCGCAGGCGGCCCCCGCGGCGTTAATCATTTTTTAACGCTTCCAGCCGCCGCTTTAATTAGCGCTCCGCCGCGCTGCGGGCTGATGCTCCCGGCGTGATGACGAACGCACGGGACGGATTGCAACTGGCGCTGTTTCTCGCGGGCTTGCTCGCGCTGACGCCCTGGCTCGGCGGCTTCATGGCGCGGGTGTTCAACGGCGAGCGCCACGCGCTATCGCCGCTGCTGGGCTGGGCCGAGCGCGGCATCTATCGGCTCGGCGGCGTGGAGCCGGCGCGCGAGATGTCGTGGCAAAATTATCTCGGCGCGCTGCTCATTTTCAACGTCGCCGGCTGCCTGCTGCTGCTGGCGCAGTTGATGACGCAAGCCTGGCTGCCGCTGAATCCCGCGCACCTGCCGAATCTTCCCTTCCCGCTTGCGCTGAACACGGCCGTGTCGTTCATGACGAACACCAACTGGCAGGCGTATGCCGGCGAGAACACGATGAGTTCGCTCACGCAAATGGCCGGCCTCGCGGTGCACAATTTCACCAGCGCCGCCACGGGCATCGCCGCCGCGCTCGCGCTCGTGCGTGGACTTGTTCGCAAACAAACGAACAACCTGGGAAATTTCTGGGTCGATCTTACCCGCGCCACACTCTACGTCCTGCTACCGCTCTCGCTGCTCTTCGCGCTCGCGCTCGCGCAACAGGGCGTGCCGCAAACGCTCGGCGCGAACGTGGACGCGACCACGCTCGAAGGCGCGACACAGACGATCCCGCTCGGCCCGGTCGCCTCGCAAATCGCCATCAAACAACTCGGCACCAACGGCGGCGGCTTCTACGGCCAGAACAGCGCGCATCCCTTCGAGAACCCGACGCCACTGACGAATTTTTTAGAAATCCTCACCATCTTCGCGATCCCGTCGGCGCTCGTTTTCATGTTCGGCGCGATGACCGGCGACCGCCGCCAGGGCTGGACGATCTGGGCCGCGATGTGCGCGCTCTTTCTCGCCGGCTTCGCGGTGCTCTGGTGGGCGGAGTTGCAACCGAACCCGGTCGCCGGCCTGCCGGTTTCGCTCGAAGGAAAAGAAGTCCGCTTCGGCCAGTTCGGCACCGCGCTCTTCGCCACGGTGACGACCGACGCCTCGTGCGGCGCGGTCAACGCGATGCACGACAGTTTTTCGCCCTTGGGCGGCCTCGTTCCGCTGCTCAACATGATGCTCGGCGAGATCATCTTCGGCGGCGTCGGCGCGGGACTCTACGGCATGTTGATGTTCGTGCTGCTCACCGTTTTCATCGCCGGCTTGATGGTCGGCCGCACGCCGGAATATCTCGGCAAAAAAATCGAAGCCGCCGAGATCCGCTGGGCCGTCGTCGCCGTGCTCGCGCCCGCCGTGGTCATCCTGCTCGGCAGCGCGGCGACGCTGCTTTATCCCGAGGCGCTCAAGAGCTTGAACAACGCGGGTCCGCACGGACTCAGCGAGACGCTTTACAGTTACGTTTCCGCCGCGGCGAACAACGGCAGCGCCTTCGCCGGGATCAACGCGAACACCGATTGGTTCAACTACACGCTGGCCGTCGTCATGTTCATTGGTCGCTTCGCCATCATCGTGCCCGTGCTCGCGATTGCCGGCGGCATGGCGCGCAAAAAAGCGTCGCCCCAAAGCGCCGGCACGTTCCCGACGACCGGCGCGACGTTCACCGGCTTGCTGCTCGCCGTGGTGCTGATCGTCGGCGCGCTCACGTTTTTCCCGGTGCTCTCGCTCGGCCCGATCATCGAACATTTCCTCATGCTGCAAGGCCGCGCGTTTTAATCATTCGCGCAACAGCCTCTCGTATTCGTCATGACCGCCGATCCAAAACCAGTGAATCGCGTCGCCCTGCACGCGTCCGAGCACTCGATAATCCAGGCCGACTCGGACCGACCAGACGTTCGGTTTGACTTGTTTAAAGCGCAGCGAGGGATGGCGTGGATCGTTTTTCCAGAGCCGGTAATTTTTTCGCGCCAGCGATTGGATCGAATCGGGAACATCGCGCCAATGCCGGAAAAACGGCTCGGCGAGAAAAGACCTCATGGCATCTCCGCGACGCGCCCGCAGGCGATGGCCTCGTCGGCTTCCGCGATCAACGCATCGAGCCTGCCCCCCCGCGCGTCGCGCTCAATTTCCGCGTCCCAAGCATCGGCGGCGCGCTCGCGCAGCCAGAGCGCGAGTTTTTGCACCTCTTCAGAAGGCAACTGCTCAATGGCGCGCTCAATCTCAACCAGCGTTTGCATCGCTGGCATCATGCCATTTTTCCCGTGCGAAAACAACCGCGCCGCACTTTCCAATTTTTCAAAATGAGCATAAAACTGAAATCCTCGCTCCTCGCTCCCGCGCTGCTCCGGCCGGCGGTTTTTGATTCCATCAAAAAACTCGATCCGCGCGTGCAATGGCGCAATCCGGTGATGTTCGTCGTGCTCGTCGGCTCGGTGCTCACGACGTTTTTCACCGTCGCGCATTGCAACAGTTTCCACCTGCAGCTCACGCTCTGGCTGTGGTTCACGCTGCTGTTCGCCAACTTCGCCGAAGCGATGGCCGAAGGCCGCGGCAAGGCGCAGGCGGCGACCTTGCGCAAGATGCGCACGACCACGAACGCGCGCCGGCTGTTACAACAAAATGGACACGAGGAAAAAATCGCCGCCGGCGAGTTGCGGCGCGGCGACCGCGTCGTGTGCGAAGCCGGTGACATCATCCCTGGCGACGGCGAGGTGATCGAAGGCATCGCCAGCGTGGACGAATCCGCCATCACCGGCGAATCTGCGCCGGTCATCCGCGAGAGCGGCGGCGACCGCAGCGCCGTCACTGGCGGCACGCGCGTGCTCAGCGACCGCATTGTCATCCGCATCACGAGCGAGCAGGGCAACACTTTCATTGATCGCATGATCGCGCTGGTCGAAGGCGCGCGGCGGCAAAAAACTCCGAACGAAATCGCGCTCGGCATCCTGCTCGTCAGCCTCACCGCGTTGTTCGTGCTCGCCGTGTTCACGCTGCCGGCGTTCGCGCGTTACTCCGAATCCACGGCGGGCCAGACGAACGCCGTCAACGTCTCGCTGCCCGTGCTCATCGCGCTGCTCGTCTGCCTCATTCCCACGACCATCGGCGGCCTGCTCAGCGCCATCGGCATCAGCGGCATCGACCGGCTTGTGCGCCGCAACGTGCTCGCCACTTCCGGCCGCGCCGTCGAAGCCGCCGGCGACATCGACGTGCTCCTGCTCGACAAGACCGGCACGATCACGATGGGCAACCGCATGGCCGTCGCGTTCCATCCCGCGCCGGGCGTCGAGACCGGCTACCTCGCCGCCGCCGCGCAGCTCGCCTCGCTCGCCGACGAGACGCCGGAAGGCCGCTCGGTCGTCGTTTTAGCCAAGGAAAAATTCGGCCTGCGCGCGCGCGAAATGCACGAGCTGCACGCGACCTTCGTGCCCTTCACCGCGCAAACGCGCATGAGCGGCGTCGAGGTTCCGGCGCATGGCGAATCCCCGGCCGTCAGCATCCGCAAAGGCGCGGCGCAGGCGGTGCAAAATCACGTCGCGTCGCGCGGCGGCATTTATCCCGACGCGGTCGCGGGCGTCGTCGATGAAATTTCCAAGCGCGGCGGCACGCCGCTCGTCGTCGCCGAGGATGCGCGCACCCTCGGCGTCATCGAATTGAAAGACGTGGTCAAAGGCGGCATCAAGGAACGCTTCGCGCAGTTGCGCAAAATGGGCATCCGCACCGTGATGATCACCGGCGACAACGCGCTCACCGCCGCCGCGATTGCCGCCGAGGCCGGCGTCGATGATTTCATGGCGCAGGCGACGCCCGAGGACAAGCTGCGCCGCATCCGCGCCGAGCAGGCGCAAGGCCGGCTCGTCGCGATGACCGGCGACGGCACGAACGACGCGCCGGCTTTGGCGCAAGCCGACGTTGGCGTAGCGATGAACACCGGCACGCAGGCCGCGCGCGAAGCCGGCAACATGGTCGATCTCGACAGCAACCCGACGAAGCTCATCGAGATCGTGGAAATCGGAAAACAATTGCTCATGACGCGCGGCGCGCTGACGACCTTTTCCATCGCCAACGACGTGGCAAAATACTTCGCCATTTTGCCCGCGATGTTCGGCGCGCTGTATCTCGCCGCAGGCGCGTCGGAAGGTCCGCTCGCCGCGCTGAACGTCATGCGTCTGCACAGCGCGGATTCGGCCATTTTGAGCGCGGTGATTTTCAACGCGCTCATCATCATCGCGCTCATCCCGCTGGCGCTCGCCGGCGTGGCGTATCGCGCCGTTGGCGCCGCGCAAGTGCTTCAGCGCAACGTGCTCATTTACGGCGTCGGCGGCGTCATCGCGCCGTTCATCGGCATCAAGCTCATCGACCTCGCGCTCGTTGCGCTGCACCTCGCGTAAGCATTCAGCCGAAAAAAAAATTTTTTATGAAAACCACGCTCCTCGCCTGCACGCCCATCGAACTTTTCCGCGCCGCTTTCACGCCGACAGCACTGCGCGAAAATCTCGCTGCGCTGCTGCTGACTTCGCCGACAGCGTCGCCGCCATCGCCTCCGCCGGTGCCGCAGCCGGAACCGCCGAAAGAGCCGGACGAAATGGTTTATCCATACTGGACCTGGTTCCTGCCGAATCCCTGCGTGCCGGTGCAAAGATCGCGCTGAAAAATTTTTTATGAAACACCTCGTTCAATCGCTCCGCATGTTGGTCGTCTTCACGCTCTTGACCGGCATGATTTATCCGCTCGTCGTCACCGGCCTGGCGCGCGCGTTGTTTCCCACCCAAAGCGCCGGCTCGCTCGTGTTCGACGCCGGCGGCAACCAACCGGTCGGCTCCGCGCTGCTCGCGCAAAAATTCACGCAGCCAAAATACTTCTGGCCGCGACCGTCGGCGGGCGACTTCGCGACCCTGCCGAGCGGCGCGAGCAACAAAGGGCCGACGAGTGTTGATCTGGTCAAAGCCATCGCCGACAACCGCGAAAAATTCGGCGCCGCCGCGCCGGTCGATTTGCTCACGGCGAGCGGCAGCGGCCTCGATCCACACGTCAGCCCCGCAGCCGCTTTGCTTCAGGCTGCGCGCGTGGCCGACACGCGAAAAATTCCGCGCGAGCGGATCGAAGCGCTGGTGAAAAAATTCATCGAGCCGCCGCAGCTCGGCTTGTTCGGCGAGCCGCGGGTAAACGTGCTCCTGCTCAACCGCGCGCTGGACGAAATGCGCTGATGGCTTCCGGGCTGGCCACCGGCCGGGGTGCGCCGTTATCGTGAGGCGTCGCCGCATTTTTCCATGAGCCACGACCACGATGACGACGCCCTGCGTCCGAATCCCGACGCGCTGCTGGCGCGCATGCAGCGCGAGACGGCGGTGGCCAGGCGCGGCCGGTTGAAAGTTTTCATCGGCATGTGCCCGGGCGTGGGCAAGACCTACGCGATGCTGCAAGCGGCGCAGGCGCGGCAGCGGGGCGGCGAGGAAGTGCTCGTCGGCATCGTCGAAACGCACGGCCGCACGGAAACCGAAGCCCTGCTCGCCGGGCTGGCCATCGCGCCGCGGGCGCAGTTTGAATACAAAGGCGCGACGCTCAACGAACTCGATCTCGACGCCATCCTGCTCTGGCATCCGCCGGTCGTCATCGTCGATGAGCTGGCGCACACGAACGCGCCCGGCTCGCGCCATCCGAAACGTTATCAGGACGTGCGCGAATTGCTCGACGCCGGCATCGACGTGTTCACCACGGTCAACGTGCAGCACCTCGAATCGCGCGCCGACACGGTCTATCAAATCACCGGCGTGCCCGTGCGCGAGACGGTGCCCGATTCCGTGCTCGATCTGGCCGACGAGATCGTGCTCGTCGATCTCACGCCCGCGCAACTGCGCGCGCGGCTCGCGGAAGGAAAAGTGTATCTCGGCGGCGCGCGCGCGGCAGCGGCGGCGGAGAATTTTTTCAAGGAAAGCAACCTCACCGCGCTGCGCGAAATGGCGCTGCGCTACGTCGCCGAGCACGTCGATCGCGACCTGCGCGACCTCATGCGCAGCGAAGCCATCGCGGGTCCGTGGAAGACGGGCGACCGGCTGCTGGTGGCGATCAGCGCGAGTCCATTTTCGGAAAAATTAATCCGCTACACGCGCCGGCTCGCGGCCACGATGGAAGGCTCGTGGATCGCCGCGTTCATCGACACCGGGCAGGCGCTCGACGAGCCGGCGCAGGCGCGGCTCGCGCGCCATCTCACCCTCGCCCGGCAGCTCGGCGCGGAGGTCGTGTCGGTGCCGGGCACGGACGTCGGCGAGACGTTGCTCGCGCTCGCCCGCCAGCACAACGTCACGCAGATCGTGCTCGGCAAACCGCTCGGCAGCCGCTGGCGGCATTGGCTCACCGCGCGCGCGTCGCCCGTGGACTGGCTCATCCGCCACAGCGGCGAGATCGACATTCACATGATCCGGCCGGAAGGCGAGGCGCGCGGGCCGCGGGCGTCGCTTCATTTTGGATCGAGCCGCACCGGCCCGCGCGAATACGTCGCCGCCACGGTGGTCGCCGGCGTGGTCACGGGCGTGTGCCTGCTGCTTTCGCCGTTCACGGGTTATTGGACGATTGCGTTGATTTATCTGCTCGCGGTCGTGCTCGCTTCGACGCGCCTCGGCCGCGGCGCGATGTTTTATCTCGCAGCGTTGAGCGCGCTGCTCTGGGATTTTCTTTTCATCCCGCCGCTCTACACGTTTTACATCCGCGAGGTGCCCGATTTCGTGATGCTCGGCACCTATTTCGTCGTTGCGCTCGTCACGGGTCAATTCACCACGCGCCTGCGCGAACGCGAACGCGCCGAGCGCTGGCGGCAGGAACGCGCCACGGCGCTCTACCGGCTGACGCGCGCGCTGGCCGCCGGCCGCAGCCTCGACGAGTCGCTGGCCACGGCGGCGGAGTTGTTGAAAAATTCGTTCGGCGCCGAGGTCGCGTTTTGGTTGCGCGACACCGCGGGCATCGCGCCGCACCGGGCGAGCACGTTCGCGCTCGACGCCAAGGACGAAAGCGTCGCCGCGTGGGCGTTTCAAAAAAAGCAGCCCGCCGGCCGCTTCACCGACACGCTGCCCGACGCCGCCGCGCTGCACCTGCCGCTCGTGGCTGGCCAGCACGCCGCGGGCGTGCTCTCGCTGCGCTTGACCGGCGGCGCGTTGAATCTCGAACAGCGCGAATTGCTCGACGCCTTCGCCGCGCAGCTCGCCGTGTTTTTGGAAAAAGAACGCGCCGTCGAAGCGACCCGCGCCGCGCAGCTCGCCGCGCAAAGCGAGCGGCTGCAAAAGACGCTCTTCGACTCGGTCTCGCACGAACTCAAAACGCCGCTGACCGCGCTGGCCGCGGCGTTGGAACAAGCCGAGCCGGACCGCAGCGAGTTGCAACAAGCCGTGCGGCGCTTGACGCGCACGGTCGATCATTTGCTCGACGTGACGCGACTCGAAAGCGGCCTGCTGCGGCCGGCGCGCGAATGGATCGATCCGGGCGAACTCGCGCGCGAAGCCATCGGGCTGGCGCGGCTGGATGCGCGCGCGGTCACGATCCACGCGCCGCCGCAAATGGCGCCGGTTTTCGTCGATGCCGGCTTGATCGAGCAGGCGCTCGTGGTGCTGTTGTCGAACGCGGAAAATTACGCGCCGATTGAGCTGAGCATCCGCAACGAAAACGGCGCGATTTTATTTCAAGTCGAGGATCGCGGGCCGGGGTTGGCGGCGGGCGAGGAGCAAAAAGTTTTTGAAAAATTTTATCGCGGCGCGAGCCAGCGCACCGGCGGCCTGGGCCTCGGGCTGGCGATTGCCAAAGGTCTCGTCGAAGCGCACGGTGGCACGATCACCGCGGCCAATCGCGCCGACGGCCGCGGCGCGCGCTTCAGCATCCGCCTGCCGCTCGGCGCGCCAATGCAACTGCCCGCGGATATTTCTTCCGAACCAGCCGCCTGATGATGAAAGCCACCGTCGCGCTCGTCATCGACGACGAGGTGCAAATCCGGCGCCTCTTGCGCGTCGCGCTGGAAGCGGCCGGCTACGTGGTGCACGAAGCCGGGACGGGTCAGCAAGGCTTGGTCGAAATCGCGATGCGCCGGCCGGACGTGGTGTTGCTCGACCTCGGGCTGCCCGACCTCGCGGGACTCGCCGTGCTCGGGCGCTTGCGCGAATGGAGCGAGGTGCCGGTGTTGATCCTCAGCGTGCGCGACGACGAGTCGGACAAAGTCGCCGCGCTCGACGCCGGCGCGGACGATTACGTGACCAAGCCGTTCGGCACCGCCGAGTTGCTCGCGCGCTTGCGCGTGGCCCAGCGCCGCGCGCGGCCGGCGGAGGAAAACGCTGTGTTTGCCCGGCGCGGTTTCGTCGTCGATCTCGTGGCGCGGCGGGTGACGCGCGACGGTCAGGAGATCAAGCTCACGGCGACGGAGTATGCGCTGTTGCGCTTGTTCGTGCGGCACGCCGGGCGGGTCATCACGCACCGGCAGATTTTGCGCGAAGTTTGGGGGCCGAAGTCCGAGGAGCATCGGCAATATCTGCGCGTCTATGTCACGCACCTGCGGCAAAAAATCGAACACCATCCGACCGCGCCGGAGTTGATCAAAACCGAGCCGGGCATCGGCTACCGCTTTGCCTCCGCCGAAGAGGATGCCAAAGCGAACTCAAAGTGAAATCGCTGCGTCGCGCTCAAGCTTCTCCCAAGCCGCGGAGAAAGGCGAGGTCGGCTTCCGGCAGGTTGTTGAGCCAGGCTTGCTCATCGCCCGGCTCGGGCAGCACGCGGCCGTATTCGATCATGTCGCGCGCCGGCAGGTCGAGCAGGTAAACCCACACGCTGTGGCGGGCCGCGCCGGCGGCTGCCGCGACCACGTCGCGTAAGGCGAACAGGAGCCGTTGACGATCCAGCGCGCTGCGGCCCGCGCGAATCTGGCCGTGGAGGAACAGTTGATCGCTCGCCAGCGGACGGCCGCCGAGGAAGTAATTGCCAGCGGGCACTTCGTGCACAATCACCTGCGCGAAGAAGCTCGCGGCGCCCGTGATTTCGTTGTGAACGCGCGTGATCTCAGCGGCGGCGCGGGCTTTCTGCGCAGGTGACAAGCGGTTGGCTGGCGCGAGGAGGAGGTAGGTGGGCATGGATCGTTTTCTCGCTTCGGCAAAAATTATCGCGGATTGCTTGCTTCACGTCGAACCTGGCGCGCGAGCGAGCAGTGCTTGTTCCAACGAATGCACCCGGCTATTCGTGGATGCTTTCACAAAAATTTTCCGCCGACCACTTCGTTATGATCCTCTTCGACACCGAACACACCGACCTGCCCACGGCGCGCGGACCGATGCGCACTTACCTCTTTCGGCCGCAACGCGCCGGGCGCTTTCCGGGGCTGCTGCTCTACTCAGAGATCTTCCAAGTCACCGGACCGATCCGCCGGCTGGCGGCATTTTTTGCGGGACATGGTTTTGTCGTCGCGGTGCCGGAGGTTTATCACGAATTTTTGCCCGTGGGCACCGTGCTCGCCTACGACCAAGCGGGCGCGGACCAAGGCAACGCGCTGAAGTTCACCAAGGAACTCGCCAGCTACGACGCGGACGTGGCGGCCTTGGTGGAACACCTCGTTGGCCGCGCCGACTGCACCGGGAGTTTGGGCAGCTTCGGCGTTTGCCTGGGCGGTCATCTCGCCTTGCGCGCGAGCTTCCACGCTCGCGTGCGCGCGGCGGCATGTTTTTATCCCACGGACGTTCATTCCGCCACGCTCGGCGCGGGCAAGCACGATGATACGCTCGGGCGCTTGGGCGAGAATCGCGAGGCCGAGTTGTTGTTTGTCTGGGGACGGCAGGACCCGCATGTGCCGGCCGCCGGCCGCCGATTGATTTATGATCGGCTGGAAGAAACGCAGCGATCCTTCGAGTGGCACGAGTTCAACGCCGCGCACGCGTTTTTGCGCGACGAGGGCGCGCGCTACAACCCGGCGCTCGCGGCGCTCGGTCTCGGTCTGGCGCGGGAGTTTTTCGACCGCACGTTGCGGTGAATACCAACCGTCCAGCCGGTCAACCTTGCCTCAAAAACCGAGCGCCATTTTCCAGACGATCCCGAGCGCGCCGCTCGCGAGCACGACGGGAATGAGTTCCCACTGAAAACGTTGCATCGCCACGAAAGCGGCGAGGCATAACGCGATGCAAAAGCCATCCGGCAGCGCGGAGAAGCCGGCGGGAAATAGCACATGACCGCCGAACCACACGGCGAGGTTGAGAATGACGCCCACGACCGCGGCGGTGATCGTCGAGAGCGCGGCGGCGAGGCGCCGGTTGTCGCGCAGCCGTTCCATGTAAGGCGCGCCCACCAGCACCCAGAGAAAGCAGGGCGTGAACGTCGTCCACGTCGTGATCAAAGCCCCGAGCGTGGCGGCGAGCAGCGGCGGCAGTCCGTCCGGAAAATTCCAGCCGCCCATGAAACCGACAAACTGCAGCACCATGATGAGCGGCCCCGGTGTCGTCTCCGCCAGCCCGAGACCGTCGAGCATCTGGCCGGGAGCGAGCCAGTGGTAATGCTCCACCGCCTGCTGCGAGACGTAGGGCAGCACGGCATACGCGCCGCCAAAGGTGACGGTCGCCGCCTTGCTGAAAAAAATGCCTTCCTTCACCAACGTATGCCCGCCGCCCAGCCACAGTGCCAGCGCGACGAGCGGCGCGGCCCAGAGCAACAGCCAGATTGCCGCGACGCGCAACGCGCGCGGGAGTTGCGGCCGGGTGTGCGGTGCTCCGCCAGCGTCATCACTGATTATTGCTGGAGCGAGAGCCGTCTCGGCAGCGTCTGTCGTCGCCGACTTCGGGCCGTGTCCGCCGCCGTCCACGCCGACGAATTTTCCTGGCAGCCATTTGCCGCCGAGCCAGCCGACGACGCCCGCCGTGAAAACGATCACGGGGAACGGGATTTTGAAAAAGTAAATCGCCATGAACGCCAGCCCCGCGATGATCCACATCAGCTCGTTTTTGAGCGCTTTCCGACCGATGCGCAAAACGGCGGCGAGCACGATGGCCAGCACCGCCGGCTTCAAGCCATAAAAGGCCGCGGCAATCCAGGGCACGTTGCCATAGGCGGCGTAGATGAAGCTCAACGTCCAAAGAATAAAAATGGATGGGATGACAAAGAACGCGCCCGCCGCGATGCCGCCCGCCGTGCGGTGCAAAAGCCAGCCGATGTAGATCGCGAGCTGCTGCGCCTCGGGGCCGGGCAGGATCATGCAGTAGTTGAGCGCGTGCAGGAAACGCCGCTCGCTGATCCAGCGCCGCCGCTCCACGATTTCCGTGTGCATGATGGCGATCTGCCCGGCGGGACCGCCGAAGGAAATCCACCCTAGTTTCATCCAAAACCGCAGCGCCTCGGCAAAGGTCGGATACCGCGCTTGGGCGACCGGCGCGGTGGTGGCAGCAACGTCCATGAGTTGTGCAAGACCAGACTGATATACAAAGGAAATTCAAGCCAGACGCCGGGCGCGTCGTCGCAGGCCGAGTTGGAAACCGTGCAATTAAACTTGCGTCGCTTGGTTCTTTTCTTACATCATTTTTATTGAAGAGTCTGCCGACAACTGAAAAGCGCGCGCGGACCTTCCGACTATTTCTACTTCCCTCCATGAAAATTCTCACTCTTCCGCGTTCACTTCTCCTCGGCAGCACTGCGCTCGGCTTCGGACTTCTTCTGACCAGCTGCGCCGAAACATCTTCCCACCACAGCGCCGCCTCCACCAGCGCGACCAGCTCCACGTCCGGCAGCGGCGCGGGCAGCCACCAAGTCGTGAAGTGCGTCCTCAAGCACGAGGCCACCCGGCACCAGCGCGAGGTCGCCCAGGAAAATGCGCGCCGCGCTTACTTCTCCCAGAGCGCCCGGCGCCGCGCCGCGTTGCGCCACGGCAAACGCAGCCGCTACATCGCCGTGCAGACCGTGCGCAACACCGAAAGCTCGGGCGAGGCCAGTTGCATGGTCTTCGACACCCGCAACCAGCAGATCGTGGGCAACACGGTCTATGATTGCGACTCGGTGCCCGCGGTGGGTGCCACGGCGAAATTCGACTCCTTCGACGCCACCTACGTCGGCAGCTGAGAGCGGAATTTTTCTCCGCGCGCTTGCGCAAATATTCCTCGCTGGCCGCGCGCCTGGTTTCCGCCACGTCGGCAGCTTGGGTTCATTAGGAAGCGCTGCTGAGGCTGGTGACCCGCTGGCAAGGCTCGCACGGCAAATGTCGTGTCGAATGCCACGCCGACGCAACCACTCACGGAAGATTCGGCGAGGGCGGCGCGGAGTGAGAAAGCTGGAGCACGCCATGCCACCGACGGGCGCCAGCGAGCGACGGGCGATGAAGTAACCACTGGCCGCCGAGAGGATCGCCGGCAGCGCTGAGCCGGTAGAAACCTTCCTCACCCGTGGCTGCCCACGCCGCGGCAACCCCTTCGTGCTCCAAGCCGGCGCACGCCGCGCGCTGTCTTCGGATCATCCTCGCCGAGCAGGATTTTGGCTGCTCGGATTGTTAAGCGAGTCATCTGGAGTGTCACCAGCGTCCCCGCGAACATATCCTATAATAATCATCTCGACGCGGGAAGATGAGC
>JAFAXH010000158.1 GCA_019241085.1 Verrucomicrobiota bacterium
CGTTGCGAGCCAAGGCAGGCAGTAAGAGGTTTGCCTGCGGCTGTCTCCGCTGCGCTCCGGCTCTCGACTCCGCTCGGGATGACAAAGTAACGATCCCTCCGCTGACGCTCGCGATGACAAAGGATTGACTCATTACTTTAAATTCCACCGCGATGTCTTCGGTGATCAAAAAAATTATGCCTGACACATCCACTTCCTCACCGCTCGCGCTCGGCATTGATTTCGGCGGCACCAGCGTCAAGCTCGGCTTGGTGCGCGATGGCCAGCTCGTGACACGCGGCACGCCGATTCCCACGTCGGGCCACACGCAGGCCGACGATCTTTTTGCTGACATCCTGCACGGCATTGCGACGCTGCGCGCGAACGCGGCGCCGGTCGCCATCGGTGTCGGGTTGCCGGGGCCGGTCGATCACGAGGCGGGCATCGTTCACGAGCTTTCCAACGTGCCCGGCTGGGCCAACGTGCCGTTGCGCGACCAGCTCCGCCGCGAGACCGGATTGCCGACGTGCATCGACAACGACGCGAAGGCGATGACGTATGCCGAGTGGAAATTCGGCGCCGGCCGCGGCGGGCGCAACGTCATTTGCGTGACTCTCGGCACGGGCGTCGGCGGCGGGTTGATCCTGGAAGGCAAACTCTTTCGCGGCAGCCGCAACGGCGCGGGCGAGATCGGCAATGTTTCGATTGATTATCGCGGCGTGCCGGGCAACTACGGCAACTTTGGCGCGGTGGAAAAATACGTCGGCAACCGCGAGATCGCCGCCCGCGCCGTCGAGCTTTATGCCCGCGCCGGCGGCCGGGCGCGGAGTCTGGATGAATGCACGCCGCTGGCGCTCGAAGACGCCGCGCGCGCGGGCGACGCCATCGCGCAGGGACTCTGGCGCGAGACGGGCGAGATGCTCGGGGCGTGCCTGGCCGATGTCGTGTGGTTGTTGAACCCGGACTCCATCGTGCTCGGCGGCGGCGTGGCGAAAGCCGGCGACCTCATTTTTACGCCCTTGCGGGAAACCATTGCGGCGCGCACCAGCCGGGTGTTTTCCGAGCGATTGCAGATTGTCCCCGCCCAGCTTGGCAGCGATGCCGGGTTGATCGGCGCGGCGGCGCTGGGAGTGGATCAAGCGGCGGCGGCGGCGTGAAGCGTGGCGGCGCGGGCTTGCACGAGTTTCAAAAATGCCGCGGGCAACGGCGCGAGCTTGCCTTGCCAGAGCGCGGCGATGACGACGGGCGAGAAACCAGCGCCCAGCGGCAGCCGACGCCATTTCTCACCGGACGATGACGCGCCAGTGCGGCCCGCCGGCAACGCCAGCGAGAGGCCGACGCCGAAGCCTTCGGCGACGTAGGTTTCCACGAGATCGAGCGAGTTGACTTCCACCGCGACCGGCCAGCGCAGGCCTTGGCGGCGCAGGCCGTCTTGAAAAAATTTCGTGAGCGTGGCGCTCGCGGGCAGCGCGATGAGCGGCGGCGGATTTGCCAGTTTCGCGTGCGCGGCGAGCAACGCGCGCGCGGTTTTCCACGGCGCGTCGGCTGGCACGAGCAGGACGGGCGGCAGGCGCAGCAAGGTCTGCGCTTTCAACCCTGCCGCCGGCCGGCCCGCGAGTTCGGTGATGGCGAGGTCGATCTCCTGTTTTTGCAAGAGTGCCTCGGCCTGGGCTTGGTCGGCTTCGTGGAGGCTGGGCGTGATGCGCGGATAGGTTTCGCGCAGCTCGTGCAGCAACTCCGGCAAATGATCGCGCAGCACGGGCGCGCTCGCGGCCAGGCGCAGACGCGCGCCGGCTTCGCCGCGGAGTTCGGCCCGGAGGTTGGGCAGGTTCGCAAAGAAGGGGGCGATGAATTGGTAAAGGCGTTCGCCGGACGGCGTGAGGGCAAACGGCCGCCGGCGGAAGAGCTGGGCGCCCAGCTCGGCTTCGAGCTGCAGGATTTGCCCGCTGACGGCGGGTTGCTGAATGCCGTAGGGCATGTGCCGCACGGCGGGCGAGATGCCGCCGTGTCGGGCGACGTAATAAAAAAGTTCGAGGTGATGAACGTTCACCGCGAAGTCGAGCGAGGGATCGGGCGCGCGCCGCGGCTCATTGTGGTCCCTGGATCAGCGGAGCCGACGGCGATGAAGGGAACAAGCCGTCGTGCGGATTTGCCAGCGAAGGCGGCGCCGGAGTCCGGTGGGCATTTTCCAAGGCTTGCAGCAGGGCGTCGATCTCTTCGGTTTTTTCCCAAAAGAGCAGCGTGAGCTGATACACCGATGGTGCGGAAGAACCGGCGGGCACACGCTCCATCTGGCAATCGACCACGACACCGGCCAGGCGGAAACGCTGTGGCACCGTGCCAGCATGGTCGCCATTGGCTGTGCCAACACCCAGGACCACGTCAAGGGCGATCTCCGTGCCGGCATCGAAGCGGCAGCGCGATTTCAGCCGCACGCCGCGGGAGCTGACGTGAACGTCGCGGCAGGCAAACGGCGCGGAATCGGCGCCGTAATCCAGATGGATCGACGAGGGCAGATTGAACGAAGACAAGCCCATGGCCACGAAGTGCTTGGAGAAGTCCGCCGAGAAATCACGACCCTGAGCGCCAAGAGGGTTGTGTTTCGCGCCTTCTCGTCAGCCTAGCACCGTGTCTTGGGCTGTCAATCGACCGACACCGCTGAGCGTCGGAAGGTCGTGCAAGGCTTTCCTTTAGTCCTCGCCTATGCCCACCGCCAAGGCTTCGCGAGCAAAGACGTTGTCTTCGTCCTGCATCAACGCGTCGGATAGCGGCGCGTTGACCGCGTCGGCCAAGGCGCGTTCCTGAGTTTCGCGCAGCAAACGCATGGCGAGTTGACCGAGCGCCAGCGTCAGCCCAAGGCTGGCGAGCAGACCGCCGATCCAGGTGGCGTATTGCAACGGCGAAGCATCGCCGCCTTCGCGCCAGAGCTTGTAGCTGAATTGCCCGAGCCGGCCAAGGTAAGCGTAGAAAAACATGCCCGGCGCCTGCCCGAGCGCGATCCAGCCCAGGCATGGCCAGAAACGCATGCGCGTCAGGCCGTAGCCGTAGTTGATGAGGCTGGTGGGAAAGAGGGGGTTTAGTTGCGAAAGAAACACGATCTTCCAGCCCTCGCGCGCAATGGCGCGGTCGAGCGTCACCCATTGCGGCCGGCGTCGGAGGAATTTTTTCACCAATCCTCGCCCGAACGTGCGCGAGATCCAGAACGCCGCCGCCGCGCCGATCAGATGGCCGAGCAGCACGAGCGCGAGACCTTCCCACAGGCCAAAGAAAAAGCCGCTGGCGATGATGAGGATGCCGGCGGGCAGCAGCAGCAAATTGCAAACAGCTTGCAGGAGCGGATAGAGCAGCGTGCTCCAAGGCTGGTAGGCGCGCACGTTTTCGCGCAGCCAGAGCACGATGCGGTCGAGCGGATACAGGCGGCCGAGGATCGTCAGCACGAGCGCGGCGCAGAGGAGACTTGCGACCTGGCAGACCAGGGCTTTTTGCGGTTTGGAAAGAGACAGTATCATCGAGCCGGAACGGCGGCCCTCAATGTCCACAGTCCTGGCTCGCTGGCAACCGGAGATTCCGCGGCAGGCTCGAACAGTGCGCTCGACAAATTCACCTGCTTGCTGTCGGCTCCTGCCAAATAAACCAATGAAAATCGCCACCATCATCGCCCGCGTCCTGCTCGGGCTTATGTTCGTCGTCTTTGGCTCCAACGCTTTCCTGCACTTCATCCCGATGCCGCCGATGCCCGGTCCCGCCGGTGACTTCCTAGGCTCCATGAACGCCACCGGCTATCTGAAAGCAGTCGCCGCGCTCCAAGTCATCGGCGGCGCCTTGGTGCTCGTCGGCCGCTACGTGCCGCTCGGCCTCACCGTGCTCGGTCCGATCATCGTGAACATCGTGTTTTTCCATCTTTTCATGGAACGCACTGGTCTGCCGATGGCCGCCATCGTTGCGGCGTTGTCCCTGTTTTTACTTTGGCGTTATCGCGCCGCCTTTGCCGGCTTGGTGCAGCCGTAAATCGAACGAGGCATGGAGAAACTCGGTCTGCCATTTTCCTCATGCTCGCCGCGCTTTCCGACCCGCAGACCTGGCTCAGCCTCGTCACGCTCACGGTTTTGGAAATCGTCCTCGGCATCGACAACATCATTTTCATCTCGATCCTCACCGGCAAGCTGCCGCCGGCGCAACAGCCGCGCGCCCGCACGGTCGGACTGGCGCTGGCTTTAATCAGCCGGCTCTTGTTGCTGGGCACGATCTACTGGCTCGCCCGGCTGACGCAGCCGTTCTTCCGTGCATTTGGCCAGGATTTTTCCGGCAAGGATCTCGTGCTCATCAGCGGCGGGTTGTTTTTAATCTGGAAAAGCGTGCGCGAGATTCACGAGAAGATCGAGGGCGCGGAGGCGAGCGAGGTGCAGGCGCAGGCGCGCGCGACCTTTGGCGCGGTGCTCTTTCAAATCGTGCTCATCGACATCGTTTTTTCACTCGACAGCGTGATCACCGCGGTCGGCATGGCGCGGCAGATCGGCGTCATGATGGCGGCGGTCGTCATCTCGGTATTCATCATGCTCCTGGCGGCGGGAAAGATCAGCGCCTTTGTCAATCAGCACCCGACGATCAAGATGCTCGCGCTGAGCTTTCTCATCCTCATCGGCGTCGTGCTGGTCGCCGACGGGTTCGGGCAACATTTCAACAAAGGCTACATCTACTTTGCGATGGCCTTCGCCGTCGGCGTGGAAATGCTCAACCTGCGGGTGCGAAGCAAAAGCAGCCCGCCGAGCGCGGAGGAGCCGTAGCAGCGACGAGCTAGGACGGCCGCGCCAGGGGCGACTCGGCGTAGCGGGTGAGCAAATCGGCTGGGTCGCGAAAGATTGCCTCCGCGCCGGCCGCGCGCAGGTCCGCCTCCGGAAAACCGCCGCAGAGCACGCCGAGGCAATGCGCGCCGGCTTTGCGTGCGGCCTCGGCGTCGTAAGGCGTGTCGCCGATGACCCAGGCGTGCTCGGGCGCGACGCCGTCGAGTTTTTTCAAGGCGACCTCAAAAATGTCCGGGTGCGGCTTCGATTTCTCAACATCGTCCGCCGTGGTTTCAGCGTCGAGCAGATCGGCGATGCCGAGCAATTTTTTATGGTGCGCGACTTCATCCGCCGGGCCGGACGAGGCGAGCGCAAGCTGCCAGCCGTCGGCGCGCAGGCGCTCGCAAAGCGCGCGCACCTCCGGGAAAGGACGGACGCGGTCGAGATAGAGTTTTTTGAAAATCCGCCCGCGTGTTTTGGCAATGTCATCGCCGCAACGCGCCCGTTCTTTTTCGTCTAAAAAAACCGGCAGCAGCGTGTCCGCGCCTTTGCCGATTTGCGAGCGGATTTCGGCGAACGTCAGGTGCTTGCCATGTTCACGAAACGCCCGCTGCCAGGCGAACGCGTGAAAATCGACGGAGTCCACCAGCGTGCCGTCGATGTCGAGCAGCACGCCGCGCGGAGTGGTTTTGGAAGCAGGATTCAACGACATGGCCATTACACTCTGCAAATCGGTCCCACGCTGGAAATCGGGTGGCGAATAATATTGGGCCGCTTTGCAAACAAGCTAACGCCCACACACGGGCCGAGGCACGAACTAGCTGGTAATCCCATGAAATTCTCCACCCTCCGCGATCTCTATCTCGAACAACTCAAAGACCTGCACAGCGCCGAACGCCAGCTCATCAAGGCGTTGCCCAAGATGGCTAAGAAGGCGACCGATCCCACGCTCAAAGCCGGTTTCACCGAGCACTTGGAGCAGACCAAAGGCCAGTTGGATCGGCTGAATCGCATCGGGGAAGCTCTTGGCAAAAAACTCTCGGGTCACACCTGCGCGGCGACCAAAGGACTGGTCGAAGAAGGCAGCGAATGGATGGAGGAAGATGCAGAGCCGGTCGTCATGGACGCCGGGCTGATCGCAGCCGCCCAACGCATCGAGCACTACGAAATCGCCGGCTACGGCTGCGTCCGTTCGTATGCGGTTTTACTCGGTGAAAAAGATGCGGTCATGCTGATTGACGAGACGTTGGCGGAAGAAAAAGACGCAGATAAAAAACTGACCGTCGCAGCCAAATCCATCAACGCCAAGGCAAACGTCGCAGCGTGATCCGCGGTTGTTTCCCGGCAGCACCGTCGGCTGTTCCCGTGAGCGATGAGCGCTGCTTCGAAGGTTTATGACTGCGTCATCATTGGCAGCGGACCCGCGGGATTGTCGGCGGGCATTTACCTCGCGCGCGCGTTGCGCTCCGTGCTCATCATCGAAGCCGGACGCGGCGGACGCACGACTTGGAATTCGCTGAACGAAAATTATTTCGGCTTTCCCAAGGGCATCCGCGCCGCCGAGCTTGCCAGGCGCGGTCGGCAGCAGGCCGCAAGGTTCGGCGTGGAATTTTGCACCTCCACGCTGGTGGAAAATATCGCCCAAGTCGCAGCGCCGGCGCCGGGCGACGAGCGGGCGCCGTTTGCCATCGACTTGCGTCCGCTCGACGGCAAGGCGGCAAAATCCCTGCGCGCCCGCGCCCTGATTTTTGCCACCGGCGTCACCGACGTGCTGCCGCCGTTTCCCCACGCCGAGCGCTACGTCGGCAAGTCGTTCTTCTGGTGCCTGCACTGCGACGGCTGGCTCGTGCGCGGCAAGCGCCTCGGCGTCGTTGGGAATGGCGACGATGCGGCGGCGATGGCGTTGCAGTTGCTCGATTTCACGCCGCAGGTTTCCTTGTTGTGTTTGGAGAAGGAATGCCGCGTATCGCCCGAGAAACAGACGGAGTTGCAGGCGCACGGAATCGGCATATTCATGGAACGCATCATCGCCGCGCGCGGTCGCGCCGGACGTTTCACTGCGCTCCAACTGGAGGATGGCCGCGAGCTGCCCATCGACTATCTTTTCAGCGCGCTGGGCGAGACGCCCAACAGCCAGCTCGCAGCCCGGCTCGGCGTGGGGCTCGATGCGAAGGGATTCATCCAGGTCAACGTCGAGCAGGAGACCAATCTTCCCGGCGTTTTCGCCGCGGGCGACGTGACCAGCCTGCCCGGCCAGCAAGTTGTCAACGCCGTGCATCAGGGCGCGATGGCGGCGATCAATGCGACCTGCTTTCTGCGCCCTGCCGCGCAGAAAACCGCCGAGTAACGAGCAAGTCCGCGGCGAGGCGCGGAAAGCAATCTGCTTGACCGGCGCTTGGAAACTGATAATACGATTTCAGTTTCCCAAGTTCCATGAGCAGCCGTCGTTCTCCTCGACTTGACGCCAAGCGAGCGTCCCTGCCCGCGCCGGCCACGGCTGCCGAAAGAATCGTGGCCGCGGCAAGGCGCTACTTTTTTGTCCACGGCTGCCGGATCACGATGGACGTTCTGGCGGAAGAATTGCGCATGAGCAAAAGGACGCTCTACGCGCACTTCCCGAGCAAGATGGCGCTGCTGGAAGCAGTGGTTCACGCCAAGTTTGACGAGGTCGAAAGTGATCTGCGAAAAATCGCCGCCGAGCGGACCGGCGATTTTTTTCAAGCCCTGCACGTCTTTTTAACTTGCGTGCAGGAGCACACGGCCGAAATCCAGCCGACCTTCCTGCGCGACGTGCAACGCGAGGCGCCGGAGTTTTTTCAACTCGTG
Source organism: Verrucomicrobiota bacterium (assembly GCA_019241085.1). Taxonomy (GTDB): domain Bacteria; phylum Verrucomicrobiota; class Verrucomicrobiia; order Chthoniobacterales; family SZAS-18; genus JAFAXH01. The sequence continues at coordinate 7,587 of JAFAXH010000158.1, forward strand.
CGGAAACGGCGGCGGGAGACGATCCTGCGCTATTTCACCCGGCTATTCGCGGCGGGGCGCAAGGCCGGGATCATCCGGCGGGACATTTCCGCGAAGGTTCTCATCGAGATCTTGCTCGGCGCCACGGAAGCCGTCGTCAATCCGCAGAAGCTCACCGAGCTGAACCTTTCGCCGCGCGCGGGCTATTCGGCGGTGATCAGTGTGATCCTTGATGGCGCGATCCTTGGCCGAAAAAAGAAAGGAGAAGCGCAGCGGTGATCGGTCACATTTTTTCGTGGCAACGAGGGTTGGCCAGCGTTGCCTTTCTGGCGCTGACCTTGAGCGCGGGTTGCAGCCGTCCGCCGGCGGACCGCGTGCAAGGTTACGTCGAGGGCGACTTTGCTTACATCGCTTCGCCGCTGGCGGGGGCGCTGAATCACCTGGCCGTGAACAGAGGTCGGCAGGTGCAAGCCGGCGAGCCGCTGTTTGCCTTGGAAAACACGGCGGAAACCGCCGCGCGAGATGAAGCCGAGCGCCGGCTGGCGCAAGGCCGCGCGAATCTCGCGGACGCGCGCAAGGGCAAACGGCCCGAGGAAATCGCGGCCATCGAAGCGCAACTCATGCAAACGCGCGCGGCACTGGTGCTCTCGGAAAAGGAATTCGCGCGGCAGGGAGAGCTTTTCCGCACCGGCGCCAGCGCGGCTCAGGATTTTGATCGGACGCGGGCGACGCGCGATCAAGACCGCCAGCACGTCGCGCAACTCGAAGCCGACCTTGCCACCGCGCAACTCGCCGCCCGCAGCGACCAAATCGTCGCCGCCGAAGCCAACGTCCGCGCGCTCGAAGCCGCGCTCGCGAAAGCCGAGTGGGACCTCGCGCAAAAGAGTCAAGCCGCGCCGCAATCGGGGCTGATTTTTGATACGCTCTATCGTGAAGGGGAATGGGTCGCCGCCGGCAAGCCGGTCGTCGTTTTGTTGCCGCCGCAAAACGTCAAAGTGCGCGCGTTCGTGCCGGAGGGGCGCGTGGGCGCGATCCATCCCGGCCAGCGCATCGCCGTTTTCGTGGACGGAATCAGCGCGCCGTTTTCCGGCACGGTCAGCTTCGTTTCGCCGCAGGCGGAATACACGCCGCCGGTCATCTACAGCCAGGAAAGCCGCGGCAAACTCGTCTTTCTCATCGAAGGAGTTTTCGACCCGGCGACCGCGGCGAAATTGCACCCCGGCCAGCCGGTCGATGTGCAGTTTCAATGACGCGGCAGGAATTTTTTTATGGAAGAAAATTTCGCCATCGACGTGCGCGGCATGACGAAGCGTTTCGGCGAACGCACGGTGGTCAACGACATCGCGCTCCAGGTGCGCGCGGGCGAGATTTACGGTTTTCTCGGACCGAACGGCAGCGGGAAAACGACGTTCATTCGGATGCTCTGCGGCTTGCTGCGCGCCGACGCCGGCAGCGGCACCGTCCTCGGTTTTGACGTGATCGCGGAAAGCGAAGCAATCAAGCGCCAGGTCGGCTACATGACGCAGCGGTTCAGTTTTTGGGAAGACCTGAGCATCGCGGAAAATCTCGATTTCGTGGCGCGCATGTATGACGTAAAAAATCGCGCGCAAGCCGTGCGCCGGAGCATCGAGCAGCTCGGCCTCGCGGGCCGGCAGCGGCAACTCGCCGGCCAGCTTTCCGGCGGTTGGAAGCAGCGGCTCGCGCTCGCGGCGTGCCTCATTCATCAACCGAAATTATTGCTGCTCGACGAACCGACGGCCGGCGTCGATCCAAAGGCGCGGCGCGATTTTTGGGAACAAATTCATCAGCTCGCCGGCGAGGGGCTGACGTTTCTCATCACGACCCATTACATGGACGAAGCCGAGCGCTGCCATCGGCTCGCCTACATTTCCTACGGCAACTTGCTCACGCACGGCACGGTTGCCGAAGTCATCGTGCACGTGCGGTTGACGACGTGGTCGGTCAGAGGTCCCGGCTTGCTCGGCCTCGCCGCGCAACTGCGCCAGCAGCCGGGCGTGCAACAGGCGGTCGCCTTCGGCAATGCGCTGCACGTCAGCGGCGACGATGCGGCGGCGCTCGAAGCAGCCATCGCGCCGTTTCGCCAGGCGCCCTTCGAGTGGCAGCGCATCGCGTCGGGCTTGGAGGATGCGTTCATTCATTTGATGGAGCAATCGCAGGACAACTTCGCGCCGGCGGTCGCGGCGGAGCCGTTGAAAAAATGAAACCGCGCCAGCGTCACCCGAAGTTTTCGCCGCGCCGGCTGTGGGGCATCATCGTAAAAGAGTTCACGCAGATGCGCCGCGACCGGCTGACCTTTGCGATGATGCTCGGCATCCCGCTTCTGCAACTCACGCTCTTCGGTTTCGCGATCAATTCCGACCCGCGCCACCTGCCCGCCGCCGTGCTGCTCGCCGACCAGGGTCCGCAGGGACGCACCCTGCTCTACGCGATGCAAAACAGCACGTTCTTCGATTTCACCCGCCAGGTGCGGACCGAGGTCGAAGGCCGCGATCTGCTCGCGCGCGGGCAGGTGCAATTCGTCGTCAACATTCCCGAAAATTTCTCGCGCGATTTGTTGCGCGGCGACCGGCCGGCGATCCTCGTCGAAGCCGACGCCACCGATCCCGCGGCCACCGGTATTGCGCTCGGTTCACTCAACGCCGTGCTCGGCGGCGCGCTGCGCAATGATTTCAAAGGCCCGCTCGATTTTCTCAACGCCACGGCCAGCCCGATCGACCTGCGCGTCCATGCGCTCTACAACCCGGAGAGCATCACGCAATTCAACATCGTGCCCGGCTTGATGGGCGTCATTTTGACGATGACGATGATTATGATTACGGGCCTGGCCATCACGCGCGAACGCGAGCGCGGCACGATGGAAAATCTGCTCTCCATGCCGACGCGTCCGAGCGAAGTGCTCATCGGCAAGATCGTGCCTTACATTTTGATCGGCTATATTCAGGTCGGCGTGATCCTGGTTGCCGCGCGCCTTCTCTTTCACGTGCCGATGCACGGCAGCATTCCGCTGTTGCTCGTCGTGGCGCTTGTCTTCATCGCGGCAAATCTGGCGATGGGCATCACGTTTTCCACGATTGCAAAGAACCAGCTTCAAGCCATGCAGATGACGTTCTTCGTCTTTCTGCCGTCGATCCTGCTCAGCGGTTTCATGTTTCCGTTTCGCGGCATGCCGCGCTGGGCGCAGACGGTCGGCGAATTTTTCCCGCTCACCCATTTTCTGCGCATCGTCCGTGGCATTTTATTGAAAGGCAACGGCCTGCCGGATGTCACGCGCGAGCTGTGGCCCATCGCGCTCTTCGCCGCCGTCATGCTGACCATCGGCGTCAAACGCTACCGGCAGACGCTGGATTGATTTGTTGGTATTTTTTCCCAATGCCGTGACCTCCGCGCTGAACACGCGTGCTAGCAACTGGGACACGCTGGGCGGCTGTGCAATCTTCACGAAAATATGCGTCTGAAATTTTTGTTTAGTCTCTGCCTGCTTCGTTGCGCGCTCAGCCACGCGAACGCCGCGGTTCCGATCAGCCCGACCGCGATGAAAGTCGCGCAGGTGCTCGATTCCATGGATGTCGAACATCGCTGGCTCGCACATCAGCGCGTCCATTGGCGCACGGGCGAGCCGCGGGAAACCTCGGCGTCGCCGCAGCAGCAATCCGCGGACAATGAAGACGATCAGCCGCAACGGATTTCCACGCATTGCAGCGCGTTTGTGGCGGCGGCTTGCGAGCGGCTCGGCGTTTACATTTTGCGCCCGCCCGAACACGTCCAGAAATTACTCGCCAACGCCCAGGCTGAGTGGCTGCCGGGCCAGGGAGCGACGGCTGGCTGGCAACCGCTCGCGGACGCCGAAGCGGCACAGGATTCCGCCAATCGCGGCCTGCTCGTGGTGGCTTCGTATGAGAATCGCCTGGCCACTCGGCCCGGCCACATCGCCATCGTGCGGCCGGCGGATAAAACGTCCGCGCAACTCGCCGCCGAGGGGCCCGACATCATTCAAGCTGGCGGGCATAATTATACTCGCACCAGCGTGCGCCAGGGCTTTGCCAATCATCCGCGCGCCTTCGAGCAGGGATTCATCCGTTACTACGCACACGCGGTGAGTTTTTAATAAGATCAATGACCATCCTGAACCTCGCCGACCAATCGCCCTTCACCACGAAAGACGGCTCGACCATCCGCAGCATTCTCGACCGCACGAATGCGCCGGTGCAAAACCAGAGCCTCGCCGAAGCGCGCGTGCCGGCGGGCGCGGCGACCCAGCGGCATTATCACCGGCTCGCCGAGGAATTTTATTTCATCCTCGAAGGCCGCGGCCAGATGGAAATCGACGGCGAGTCGCGTTCAGTCGGCTCCGGCGACGCCATCCTCATCCCGCCCGGCGCGTGGCACACCATCCGGGCCGATGCCGCGCAACCGCTCCGTTTCCTGTGCTGCTGCGCGCCGCCCTACGCGCACGACGACACTTTTTTTGAATGAAGGCACGGCGGGCGCGTGCCCAGCCTTTTTACCGAGAGGAAATCGTCTCCTCCTCCCGCTGACGGCTCCGCTCTTTGCCGCTGTTGCGGCGCAGCAGCCAGACAAAACCGAGCGCGCCGGTCAGCGCCAGCAAGGCCAGCAGCCCGCCGCGGCCGAGCCATTTCTCCGCCACCAGCCAGCTTTCGCCGAGCAGGTAACCGAGCACGCCGAAGGTCGCCGCCCAGAGGACGCATCCGAGCGTGTTGAAAAATAAAAACACCCGATACGGCATGCGCGACGCGCCCGCGGTGAACGAGCCGAGCGAGCGCAGGACGTGCATGAAATGCGCCGCCAGCGCCGCCTTGCCGCCGTGGCGGGCGAAGAAATTTTCGAGGTGCGCCAACTGCGGTTCGCGGATGCCGACCCGGCGGCCGTGACGCAGGAGCCAATCGCGACCGAGCCGCCGGCCGAGTTCAAAGCCAAGGCTGTCGCCAAGGATCGCGGCGACCGCCACGACGGCGATCAGCGCGCCCAAATCGAGCGCCGCCCGCGATGCGAGAAATCCGCCGACCAGCACGAGGCTTTCGCCCGGCATGAACAATCCGAGCACCGGCTGGCATTCCAGCACGACGATCAGGAAAATGATGAGATAACCCCACGGCCCGATGCGTTCGACGAGTTGGAGCACGGAGTCGAGCATGACGGGAAGTCGCACGAACGGAGCGGAACGAAGCGCGGTCCAGCCGAGCAGCCGACTCCCCCGCCCGCCCGTCCGCGCCAGCGCCAACCTCGCTCAACCTTTCTCCGAAGTCGCCGGAGAAGACGGCGGCTGCGGCGCGTCTTGCTTCTTCCGCTTCGGCGCCCGCTGCACATGCGTCGCCGTCACCAGTTCCGCCAGCTTGTCCGGCTGGTTCTTGTAGAGATTCTTCAGCAACACCGTGAGCTGGTGCAGCACCACCAACCCCTCCGCAATCGTCGCGTCCAGCCCGCCGCCCGCGCCCTTCTGCTTCTGCAAGCCCACGCCCTTGTCGTCCTTCGCCTGCGAGAAAGCCGTCACCCGATCCTTCAATTCCTGGATGAAATCATCGTCCTTGCCCAGCTTGATGAATTCGTCCTCCCACGCCTGCGCCTTGTCGGCAAAGGACAACGCCCGCGCCGCCAGCACCTCATCGCTCACCCCGTGCGGCAGGCGAAAGTCGTCCATGATTTCCGGCTTGTTCTGCGCATGTGCAATCGCCGCGGCAGCCTCGTTGCAGCTCCGCATTTCCTCCAGGATTCCATGCCGCAACGCGCTCTTGCTTGTCACCCCGCCGTGAAAATCCGCCGCCCCGCTCTGCTGGCCGGCGCTGAGCGTCGCCAGCCGCGCGATGACGCCGGTCTCCGCCGTGTTGAGCTGGGCAAAGAGCGCCTGCGCGTTGAGCTGCGCCGGCGTCGCATTGGCCGCTTTGGTCGGCGTCCAATCCGCCGCGTTGTTGGTGCCAAAAACGCCAAGGCGCCCGATGGCTTCGACCCGTGCTCTGTCGCGTGCATCCATAGTAATGAGAGATAATCAGTCGGTGGCTTAACTCTGGTTGAATGTTGGACTTCCCAACTCCAACCCCTGATTCCCGCCAGCGGTTTCCCCTGCCTAGCCACCGGCGACCCAGCCTTTAAGCGGGATAGTCGCTTGCGGCTGCGAAAGGGTCAAATAAATTATTGGGTGCTTTTGAGCTATCTATTTTCTGGCAGCCCGTGATTGCTGTTTAGGAAAAAATTCGTCACGCACCTTCCAAAGCGCCTCCATGTCCAGCTTCTCGCCGCTGAAGATGATTTGACGACTCTTCCTGTCCTTCCGCGTCTTCAGGCAGCGCGTCACATTCATCCAGCGGATCGTCTGCCCGCCGCTCAACTCGTCCGTCTGGCGGATGACGAGATACACGTCCACCGGCTGGTTGATCCAGTATTCGAGATGGCGCTCGTTCGATACGTCGAAGACCTCGCTGCCGTCGCCCTTGCGGGTGCGGAGGTAGGAGTTCCCGCTCTTGAGCTGAATGTAGATGCGCTTCCCGCTGGCCTTGCCATCGTTGTCCTTGAACTCCACTTCACCGTCGATGCCGTAATCGAACATCGTTACCGGGCGGAAGATTTGGTTCGCCTCGCCGGCGATGGCCATCATGTGACCAATGAGGATTTGCTCCAGCGCTTGCGTGTCGAGTTCGCGGGTGGCCGTCTCGTCCATCGCCAGAATCTTGCGCGCAACAGGATCGCTCTTCAGCCGCTGCTCGATGAAATCAACGAACGGGACCTTCTCGTCGCACTCCTGGCAGGTGATGAAGTCCTTCTTCGCTTCAATCCGCCGGCGCACCGCGTCGAGATCCTTCACCGGTGTCCCGCAATCCGAGCACACGTAGCGCCGGTCGCGCGTTACCTCGCAGGCATACTTCGCGAGGTGGCGGTGGACATACTCGATGAAGATAACCTTCAACTCGTCGGGCACCTCGTGGTCGAAGTAGAGGCTGATCGTCGCGGTCCCGTCGCCCGTCTTCGTGATCTTCAATCCCAGCGTTTGCTTCCGGGCCGACTCGAACTCCGCCGCATTGCGCCACAACTCCCGGTGCGCGAATTCCTGGCTATACCACAGCCGCACCACCAGTGTCGTCCACACCGTCTGCCATTCGCCGCTGAAGGTGTAGGAGACGAAAATATCCGGCTCATGCGGGATGTCCTTCTCCCGGCGATATTGCGAAGGGAAGACGAGGTGCCGTCCATGCGGTGTGTCCTCGGCGATGCAGAGCGAGTGATCGAGAAAGGTCTGCACCAGCGCCCGTAGGAGCAGTTCCTCATCCGCGCGATGCTTCAGCCGTTCGACGCCGGTGAAGTCGAAGTCCGGCCGGTAAATGTCCGCCTCCAGCACGCAGCCAATCTCATCCGTATGCGCCCGCGCTGCGCGGATGACCGCGCCAGCGTAGCCATTGATGAGGTCGGGCCGCAGCAACACCAGATCGCCAAACTTCAACGGGCGAGCCAGGCCGTGATTGGCCAGCAGCGTCACCGCCGTCCGCACCTCCGACTCCGCGAATTTCTCGCCCGGCAGCGCCTGCTCCAGCCGCTGCGCCAGCTCGGAGAAACGCAGCAGCCGAATGTCCGACTCGTCTCGCATCGCCATCACGGCATTCTTCAACTCGGCCAGCAGGCGCGGCGTGCTCGTCCACGGTAACTTGTCCCACGGGATGCTCTTGGCGATGAGATGTTTCAGCATGGATGGCTGGCCGCCGTTCTCCGTGTCCGAACAATTCTCGCCCGTCTTGGCGCTGGTCGGAAGCCAGTCGGCAAAGCCGTGCTGCTCGCGAAACCGGTCGATCTTCGCGTTGCCCAGCTTCATCCCGCCGACGTCGGTCTGCGAGAAGATCAGCAGCCGGGCCGCTTCCCGTTTCGCCTCCGAGTCGTTCGCGGTCTTCAGTGCCTTGAGCCAAGCGCCCACATCGACAAAGGGATCGGGGTTCTGCGGATTTACGAGCATCAACACCAGCGCGGTTTGCTCCAGAAAGAGTTGATGGATCAAGCGATAATCCTCCTGCCCGGCCAGATCCCACAGCAGCGCCTCGCGCTCCAGTGTGGTGTCCGGTGGAAGAGGCAGCTCCAACCGCCAGACGTTCATGCCATGCGTGCGGTCCTTGATGACATACTCATCGTCGACCAACCGGTGCGCCAGCGAGGTTTTGCCCACCGTTCCCTCCCCGAGCAATACGACTTTGGCATTTAGGTAGCGGCGCGTCGTCCCAAGCCACGGTTTGGGGCGGGCACCAGTAAGGCGATAGATGTAGATCGGCCCCTTCAATTGTGCCCACAACGAGTCGCGAACCATCGGGAGCGAAAGCAATGGAGTAAGGCGTCTCTTCATGGTGAATTACCTGCAAACATGCTGCTGATTGCCGATCCCAGAGACGGACTGTTTTGTCGCCAAAACCCGAAGACGCAATCAAGTTATCATCAGGTGAGATGGCAATCGCATCGGCATTATCCTCATGGCCTTCTAAAGTGCCAATACACGCATGCGTCTCCAAGTCCCACAACTTAACGGTAGAGTCATTGGAACTCGAAACTGCGAGCCGTCCATTCGCAGCTATTTGAATCTCCGCTACAGCGTCGGCGTGCCCCTTGAAAGTGGCGAGGCATTCTCCAGACGCTACGTCCCAAAGTCGAAGATTCGTGTCCTCGCCACCTGAAAGAAACTGCGTTTCATCCTTCGATATCGCTACCGTATTTTGATAGCCGAAGCCGTTGCCAAATGCCGCAAGCAACTCCCCCGTCTCTATGTCCCAAATCTTGAAGCCGGGGTCTCCTGCTGCTCCACAAGAAATCACTTGTTTTCCATCGCGTATCGTCCTGACGCATAGAACAAAGTGCTTGCTGGCCCTCCATTTCGTAATAAGTCG
>JAFAXH010000168.1 GCA_019241085.1 Verrucomicrobiota bacterium
TCATCACCGTCGCCAAGAGCTTGAGCGGCGGATACGTGCCCTGCGGCGCCATCGTCACGCGCCGCGCGATCTACCAAAAAGTTTTCTCGCGCCTCGACCGTTGCGTCGTGCATTCGAGCACCTTCGGTCGCAACAACCTCGCGATGACCTGCGGCCTCGCCGCGCTGCACGTGCTCGAAAACGAAAAGCTCGTGCAAAACGCGCACGCGATGGGCGAACTGCTCATGGAAAAACTCGACGCGTTGCGCCGCAAGTATTCGTTCTTAAAAGCAGTCCGCGGCAAAGGCCTGATGATCGCTTTGGAATTCGCCGAGCCGCCGGAACTGCGCGCGAAGCTCGCATGGCGCTTGATGCACCGGATCGACAAGGCGCTCTTCCCGCAGCTCGTCATCGTGCCGCTGCTCAGCAAGCACCGCGTGCTCACGCAGGTTGCCGGGCACAACATGGATGTCATCAAAATCCTGCCGCCGCTGACGATTGGCGAAAAGGAAGTGAACCGCTTCGTGCGCGCCTTTGACGAGACGCTCGCCGCGTGCCGCAAGTTCCCCGGTCCGATCATCGAACTGGCGCGCAACACCGCGCGCGAGCTGATTCAGCGCAAATTCGGCCGAGGCCAAACGCCGCGTCGGCAGCCGGCGACGGCGGCCGGTCGGCGCGGCCGGAAGAATTCTAAGCCATTGACGGATAATTCAGCCAACAACCACAGCCAAGCTTTGCTACACCACAACGGCAATGACAGTCACTGCCAGAGTCAACTCCCCGCTTATGAACGCAATGGCCACAGCCAGTTCATCGCGAAAAACGGCCGGCACAGTGGAGTAGTGAACTGAGAAGGGTTTTACGGGTAAACCTTGTTGCCAAAGCTATCGTAATGATACTGCCGGCCAGTCGAGTCCCAGTAATATGCGGTGGGTGTTGCGGAACTCGGAACGTAATAGTAGGTAGGACCAGAGTTAACGCCGCCAGCATGTCTGGCCGGTTGATTTAGAGCGGAGGAACTGCTGCCGACCGGGGCGCTGGTGTTAGCTGCAGCGCGTTGCTGACGCTCTGCCTCCATCTTCGCTAGAGCTGTTCGCTCCGCGTCAGCAGCGGCCTTGGCTTCTGCGTTGTTCTGTGCTGCGATACTTGCTTGAGCAACTGCTTCCTGGTGCGCCAGTCGTTCCGCTACGTCGAGATCATCGGTGGTATCTGAACGCAGCACCTCCACGGTGACTTGGCCGTCGCCAAGCACGAGAGTATTACTGCGTTTGGCGATGACTCTTAAGATCGTGCCTGGCGGAAAGCCAGTGACGCCTCTGCTTGTCGTGACCGATGCGTAGTGTAATAAGCAAACCATTCCTTCAGGGGTCAGACGCTGTGGCAGCGGCGCAGGTTTTCGCCAATAAAAATAGGCTCCTAGGCCACTTACAACCAACAGCAACACAGCAAGTTTCTTCACGAGGATTGACAGTAACGTGCTGTCTAGAATGGGTCAACGGAATTTGCAATAAAGAAAATTAAACGCGCTTCGACCGCGCGGCGAGCTGGTCGAGATTAAACACGCGCCGGACGCCGGTGTTCACTTCGCGAAAAACAAATTCATACCAGCCCGGCATCCGTTCCACGCGCCACAGTGCGCCGTCTAGCCGCAGCGGTCGGTGGGAAAGCACGCGACGGATCGCGCGCTCGTAGGCGCTGCGCGGCAGCGGACGGCTCCGGCGCCGGCCCCAGTCGATGCGGCGGCCCGCGTCGTCGTAGGCCGGCGGTCGGCCGTCGAAGTCGAGCAGCGAACGCGCCTCGCCCGCGAGCACGTCGCGGATGTGCGCGCGGATTTCTTCATCGGCGAACCGCCGCACCGCCGGTGCGAACGCCGCGCACACCTCACTCGCCAGCGCGCGCAGACTCAACGTGCGTCCATCTTGCAAGCGCCATTCCACCGCGGCCGGATCGGTCGTGAACGGATTCTGCGAAAAATCCGCGACGTGCGCCCGCCAGCCTTTGCGCGAGGAATGCTTACTGGGCCGGAATCCGCGCAGCCGCGGCACGCCTCGCGTTGCCAATCGCTCGGGCCGCAAATCGCCCAGCGGCCAGCGCGCGACTGCGTCCAGCACGCCGGCGAGAAACGCCAGCGTCGCCGTGGTCAGCGCCACGTCGGGCGTGAAGTCGGCGGTGATTTCCAAACGCCCCGGCCGCGGACGCACACCGACGGCGGTGCTGGCGCGATTGGCCGCCAGCAGCAACGTGGGAATCGGCAGGAAAAAATTCAACAACCGCGCCGTCAGCGCCAGCCGGCGGGCGTTGGCGCGGTGTTGGGAAAAATTATAGTGCGCGCTGAATCCTTGCAGCCGCAGCGAGTCGCCGCGGCGTCGCTCCCACATGTCGAGCGCCCGACGCACGGCGGCGATTTGTTCCCACAACGAACGCACCGCGCGTCGCACGCCGAGCGGGCCGTCGAGTTCGATCAAGCCGGTAGCGACCTCGATGACGCCGGTGTCGAAATACAACGCGCCGCCGCTCGGGAGATGACAGGATTTGCCAACGCGCGGGATGATTTTCGCCGACGCCGTTTTTTCGTTCGCGGCATCCGGCGCAAACGCCGCCTGGACGAGCGCGCGGGGCGTGCCGAAATACGCTTCCGGCCGTTGCGGCTGGCCGTTGACGAGCAGGGTGAACTCCGCCTCCAGCCCGACCACGGGCACACGCGGCGCGGTCGTCGCGTCCGTCGCAACTCCAGCGCGGTGACGTGCGGACAACGACGAAAGAGAACTGACGGAACGGCGCTTGCGGGAGAGAGCCAAAGGCGGGCGGGGTGAACGGGATGTGGAAATTGTAAGCGAAGTCGGCGCTCGGGCGCAAATTTCCGAGTCGCGGCCCGTTTGGCGCCGTAGGGACGGCTCGCCGAGCGGTCCGAAATTTTGGGACATTTCGGCGAAACGTCCCTGCCAGGCAAACCGAGTCGCGTCCCGCGGGTCGCGCGGCTTTACAATGCCAGCGGCCTGCGCCAGATTGCCGGCTCGCGCGGTTTTCTCTATGACGATTCTGATCAATTTTCTCCTCACGCTGCACGTCATCGTGTGCGTGTTGCTCGTGCTCGTCGTGTTGATGCAACGCCCGAAGAGCGAAGGTCTCGGCGCGGCGTTCGGCGGCGGGTTTACGGAAAACATTTTTGGCGCGGGCACGACCGACGTGCTCCAGAAATTCACGACCTGGATGGCCAGCGCGTTCTTCCTGCTCACCGCCGCGCTCATCTTTCTCTACGCGCACCAGTCCGGCGGGAAAACGCAGACGCAACGCAATCTGCTCAAGGCCAACGCGCCCGCCGCCGGTGTCGCGACCTCGCCCGCCACGACGCCCGTGGCCACTCCTGCCGCCAGCGTCGCAGCTACGCCCGCCGCGGCTCCGACGACCCAAACCGCTCAACCGCAAGAATCAGCCGCGGCCGCGGCCTCAGCTTCCGCGAGCGCGACTCCCGCGCCGCCGACGGATGTTCCCGCGCAACCTGTGGAACCTTCGTCGCCAGCTCCGGCTGCCACGCCCCCACCGAATCCGGCGGCGAGTCCGCAGTAGCCGGCGGTCGGTCGCGCACGCCACGGTTCTTTCCGCCTGCCTAGCGGTGAACTTGTCGCGTTTCCTCACGTTGCCGCCGAGAGCAGCCCGAGGGAGGCCGCTGCTCCCGTTGGTCGCGGCGTGCGCTCTCGCCTTGGCCGGTTGCGGTCGGCAAAGCCAGCGCGCCGATCTCGTGTTCATCAACGCCGCCGAGCCGGAGACGCTCGATCCAGCGCTGATGACGTTTCAGCTCGATCAACGCCTCGCCTACGCGTTGTTCGAGGGACTCGCGACTTACGACGCGGCTGGCAATCCGCAACCGGGAGTCGCGGAAAATTGGGACATTTCCGCCGACGGATTGAGCTACACGTTTCACCTGCGGCACAACGCCGTTTGGAGCGACGGCCGGCCGGTAACGGCGCAAGATTTCGTCGCTTCGTGGCGGCGCACGCTGTTGCCGGAGACGGCGGCGGAATACGCGTATCCGCTCTATTATTTGAAAAACGGCAAGGCGTTCAACGAAGGAACGCTCACCGATTTCGCGCAGGTCGGCGTGCGGGCGCCCGATGATTGGACGCTCGCGGTGACGCTCGAAAATCCGACGCCGTTTTTCCTCGGGCTGACTTGTCAGTCGATGTTTCTGCCGGTGCCCGTCGCGGTCATCGACCAATGGGGCGACGCCTGGACGAAACCGGAGCACATCGTCACCAACGGCGCGTTTTTGCTCACGACCTGGCGGTTGAACGACAAAATCCGGCTGACGAAAAATCCGCGCTATTGGAACGCCGCCGCGGTGCGTTTGAGCACCATCGACGTGCTGCCGATCTCGCGTCCGAACACGGCGCTGAATTTCTTCGCCAGCGATCTTGCGGACTTGATGATGGATAAAAGTCTGACGCCGCCGGACCTCGTGCCGACCTTGCGGCGCGAGCCGTATTTTCACGCGGCGCCGTATCTGGGCACATACTTTTTGCGCTTCAACTGCCAGCGCCCGCCGTTCAACGATCCGCGTGTGCGCCAGGCGTTCGCGCTCGTCGTGGACAAAGCGGCCATCGTGCAAAAAATCACGCAGGCCGGCGAGCTGCCCGCCGACGCATTTGTGCCGCCGGGCGTCGCCGGCTACGAGTCGCCGCCGGGCGGATTGAAACACGATCCGGAGCGCGCGCGCGCCTTGCTCGCCGCGGCTGGATTTCCCGGCGGACGCGGCTTTCCCGACATCGCGTTTCTTTACAACGAATTCCGGCTCAACGAAGTCATCGGCGTGGAATTGCAGAGCATGTTCCAGCGCGAACTCGGCATTCACCTGGGCCTGCGCCGGCAGGAAAACAAAGTGTATAACCGCACGCTGTCGGCGACCGATTACGACCTCGCGTGCTCGAACTGGATCGGCGACTACAACGATCCCAACACGTTCCTCGACATGTGGGTTGCCGGCGGCGGCAACAACCGCACCGGCTGGACGAATGCAACGTATGACGGCTGGATCGAAGCCGCCGCGCGCGAGCCGGACAATGCCAGGCGCATGGAGCTTTTCCGCCAGGCGGAACGGATGCTTGTGACCGACGCCGCGCCGATCTGCCCGGTGTATTTTTACGTCGGCATTCAGATTTACGACGCGCACAAGCTCGGCGGCATTGAAGCCAATTTGCTCGACGAACATCCGTTGCGCGTGATGTATCGGAAAGAGTAAGGCATTCCTTCTCCCCAGCTTAATCGTAATCTTAATCCTAATCCTTCTGCGCTCGCGGTGCGTTGCCCAAGCCGATGCCTCCGGCGGCAGAGACTAAGATTACGATTACGATTAAGCTGATCGCCTCCCACACCGCGCTGCCGCTGCATTTGGAAATAAAATCAAGCTGCCACTCGGCAATGGAGTATTTCGTTTATCTCATCTACCGTGCGTTCGTCGGCGTCGTGACGCTCCTGCCGCTGGCACTGGTCTATCGGCTCGGTCAAGCTGGCGGCTGGCTGGCGTATGTTTTTCTAGGAAAATATCGGCAACTGGCGCGGCGAAATTTGACGATTGCATTCGGCGACGAAAAACCGCCGCCGGAAGTCGCGCAGCTCACGCGCACGGCGTTCCAGACGCTCGGCGCGAATCTGCTCTCGAGCCTTCGCGCCGCCACGCTTAGCCTCGCGCAACTGCGCGCAATCGCCGAGATCGAAGGGATGGAAAAAATCCAAGCCGCGCTCGACCGCGGGCGCGGCGTCGTGCTCGTGCTCAGCCACCTCGGCAACTGGGAACTCTTTGCGCAGCTCTGCCAACTCTTGCCGCAATATCGCTGGAGCACGGTGTTTCGCCCGTTGGGCAACCAATACATCGACGCGCACGTTCGCCGCACCCGCGCGGCGAAAGGCGTCGTGCTCTTCGAGCGCGGCGGCGGTTTTCACGCGCCCACGGCTTACCTGCGCGCAGGCGGCGCGGTCGGTGTGCTCGTGGATCAACACGCTGGCGACGGCGGCGTGTGGACGCCGTTTTTCGGCCGGCTGGCTTCGACGAGCAACCTCGCGGCGCTGCTCGCGTTGCGCACCGGCGCGGCGCTTGTGCCCATCGCTGTTCACACGGCCGGCGTCGCGCGCTGGCGGGTGGTGATTTCCCCGGAAATTGATCCCGTCGATGCCGCCACGGGCGAGCCGCTCACGGCCGGTCCGCTGACGGCGCGCATCAACGTGGCCGTGGAACGTCAGGTGCGCGCCGCGCCGGCGGATTGGTTCTGGGTTCACGATCGCTGGAAGACGCCAAAGCCGAAATTTCTGCTCGCCGATTATCGACGCGGCATCGTGCTCGAGGGCACAAGCGCGTCGGCGCTCAAACCATTCCGCATTCTCGTGCGTTCGACGAATTGGCTCGGCGACGCCGTCATGGCGATTCCCACCGTGCAGGCGATCTCGCGCGGCCGGCCGGATGCGCGCGTCACCGTGCTCGCGCCCGCGAAGCTGGCAGAGCTTTGGCAAACCGTGCCTGGCGTGGCGGAAGTGCTCGCGATTCCCGCCGACGCGAGTGTGTTCGCCGTCGCGAAACTGGTGCGACGCGCCGGCTGGTTCGACGCCACGGTGCTGCTGCCGAATTCCTGGCGTGCCGCGCTCGAAGTCTGGCTGGCGGGCGTGCGGCGGCGCGTGGGCTATGCGGGTCATGGCGGACGCGAACGGCTGCTGAATCAAATCATCAAACCTCGCCCCGCGGCGGAACTTGCTGCCGCGTCGGCGAAAGCGTTATCCGGCTCGGCGAACATGCCGGAGGCCAACGTCAGCGCACTGCACCAGCGCTTCGATTTTTTGAATATCGCGCGGCAACTCGGGGCGGAAATCGACGAGCCGGCGACCTCCTCGACTGTGCCGGTAAAAACAGAGTCCGGCGCAGTGCCGCCGCGTTTTGCGCTTTGTCCGGGCGCGGAATATGGCGCGGCCAAACGCTGGCCCGCCGCACGCTTCGCCGAAGCCGCCCGTCGCGTGGCCGCGGCGCAACCGTGTGAGTGGGTGCTGCTCGGCACTGCGGCGGACGCGCCGCTCGGCGAAGAAATTTCCCGCGCCCTCGCCGAACCGCGCGACGCTGATGAAACGGGCGGCGTGCCCGCGCCTTGCGAAAATCTGATCGGCAAAACCTCGCTCGCCGGTTTGATCGAAACCTTGCGCGGCTGTGCGCTGTTGCTGACGAACGACACCGGCACGATGCACCTCGCCGCGTGGCTGGGCGTGCCGGTCGTGGCGATCTTTGGCTCGACCGAGCCGCGGCTGACCGCGCCGGTGTCGTCCGCCGGTCAAAGCCAGGTGCGCGTGTTGCGCCGGCAGGTCGCGTGCAGTCCGTGTTTTTTGCGCGAATGCCCGCTCGACCTGCGTTGCATGACGGCGATTTCTCCGGCGGACGCCGCGGCTGCTGTCATGGAAGTGGCTGCTGCCCGCGGGAAGTAAACGGCAACGATGCCTCGCGCAAAGGTCGCGAAGGTCGCCAAGGAAGCAGGGATTAAACCGAATACATTCTTCCTCTTGGCGACTTGGTGTCTTGGTGGTGGAAATCATCAACCCGCCAGGACTCGCGCGTAAGCCGCGAGATACGCCTCGGCCATGCGGTCCACGCTGAAACGCGCCGTGGCGTCGCGGCGGATCGCGGCGCGGTCGAGCAACGGCACGCGGTCGAGCAGCGCCGCGGTTTCCTCGACGCTATCGACCAGGTAGCCGTTGCGGCCGTCGCGAATCAACTCCGGCAGCGAGCCGCGCGGCCGGGCGAGCACGGGCGTGCCGCAAGCCAGCGCCTCGACGACGCTCAGGCCGAAGGGCTCCTCGAAATTAATCAGGTGCAGCAACGCCAGCGCGCCGCCGAGCAAGGCGTCACGTTCGCTCGGGCCGACGTGGCCGAGATAACGAATCCGGTCGCCATCGAGGTGCGGCGCGATTTCACGATCAAAATAGACTTGGTCGTGGATGATCCCCGCGAGCAGCAAGCGCCGGCCGCTCTCGCGCGCCACGGCCACGGCCTCCGCCGCGCCTTTGTCGGGATGAATGCGGCCGTAAAAAAGCAGATACTCGCCGTGCTCAGGATGAAAGGTGAATTGCTCGACCGGGATGCCGTGATGGATGGTCGCCAGATAATCAAGGCGCGGCGAGCGGTCGGCGTCGGAAATCGCGACGTAATGTCCGCCGCGCGTGCCGTTGTAGCGTTCATAAACCGGCAGGATGCGCTCGGACGAAAAGCCGTGGATCGTCGTGACCATCGGCGTGTCGCAAAGGCCGGTATAGGAAAGCGGCAGGAAATCGAAATGATTGTGGATGAGATCGAATTTTCCCGCCCGCGCCTGCTCGAAAACGTGCGCGATGTGCAGGCATTCCCAGACCTTCGCATCGAGCGGCGGCTCCTCGGAATAACCGCGCGGCGCGACGGCCTCGAGTTTCGCCTTGGTCAACGAATCCGCCGTCGCAAACAACGTAACCTCGACGCCGCGTGCGACGAGCGCCTCGGTGAGCAACGAAGTCACCAGTTCCCACGGCCCGTAATGCCGCGGCGGCGTGCGCCACGAGATCGGCGCGAGCATGGCCAGACGGAGCGGCGGGGGCACGCAGAGTTAATCGCGCGGCTCCCGCCGGCTGAGCGTCGCCAGCGCGCGTCCGAGCGCATGAATGCTCTCGGGCTGGTGCCGCGCGGTGACCGTCAGCCGCAGGCGCGCGCTGCCGCGCGGCACGGTCGGATAACGGATCGCCGGCGCGAAAAAGCCGGCCTTCGCCAGCCGGTTGGAATACTCGACCGCGTCGGCTTCGCCACCGACGATCCACGGAAAAATCGCGCTGCTGGCGATGGATTTCGCGCCGTGCGGAGCGGGCGGAAGCTGGCTCGCGAGCAGGCGGATGTTTTGCCAGAGCGCCAGGCGCCGGCGCTCGCCGGCGTCGGATTCCAAAAACTCGACGGCAGCCAGGGCGGCGGCGGCCAGGGCAGGCGGCGGCGCGGTGGAAAAAATGAACGACCGCGCGCGGTTGATGAGCAATTCCACCAGCGAGCGCCTGCCCGCGAGATAGCCGCCGCTGACGCCCAGCGCCTTGCTCAGCGTGCCCATGTGAACGTCGATCTCGCGGCCCAAACCCAGCTCCGTCGCCAGGCCGCGGCCGTGCGTGGCGAGGACGCCGACGGCGTGGGCTTCGTCGAGCAACAGCAGCGCGCCATGATGATTTTTTAATTGCACGATTTCCGCCAGCGGTGCGCGGTCGCCGTCCATGCTGAACACGGCTTCGGTGATGACGACGATGCGCGCGTGCGGGTGCTCGCGCCGCGCCCAGGTGAGGTGGTCTTCGAGCTTGCCGAGCGCGTTGTGCGGGAAGACGCGGATGAGCGCGCGGCTGGCGCGGGCGGCATCGACGAGGCAGGCATGCGCGAGCTTATCGAGGATGAGCACGTCGTGCTTGTCCACGAGCGCCGAGAGCGCGCCCCAGGCTGCCGCGTAGCCGCTGGAAAAAGTGAGCGCCGCCTCGGTGCGTTTGAACGCGGCGAGGCGCTCTTCGAGCTGCGCATGAATGGGCCGCGTGCCGCAGACGAGCCGCGAAGCGCCAGCGCCGACGCCGTAGCGGTCGATGGCGGCCTTCGCGGCGTCACGCAAGAGCGGATCGTTGGCGAGACCGAGGTAGTCGTTGGAGGAAAAATTCACCAGCCGGCCGGCGACGACGAGATCGACGGCAGCGCCGGCGTCGTCCGCCGCGTTGGTCATCACGCGCAACCGCCGGTGCAGCGAGTTGGCGCGGAGCGCGTCAAGTTCTTCGGTGAAAGGATCGGTCATCGCGGGAAACCTCACGCAAAGCCGCCAAGCCGCAACGGGAAGAAATGGGTCGCCGGCAAAAGTGAGGTGGATCGCGCGCTCCGTCGCGCGATGATTTGCAGCGAAGCTGCCTGAAATTTATCTAGAGCCGCTGGCGCGGCTAGCCATCGCGCGACGGAGCGCGCGATCCACCTTGCCGCAGGTCTAATGCATTGCCGAAGCACTGCCGCATTCACTGGTCGCCGAACCGCACGCTGTCATCCTGAGCGAAGTCGAAGGATTTTTCGTGGCAGAACTTGAAATCTCAAACACGCTTTCCATTTTGCAACGAAAGATCCTTCGCAAGCTCAGGATGACAGCAAGGAGAACGCGGTGCGCAGGTTAGCAGCCGGCGCTTATTTAAAAAAACCCGTCACGGCAAACTCAGCGCCCATTCGAGCAAGCCTTGCGAGTCGGTCCAGATCGACTTGTTATCGCCAAGGCAGACTGCGATCACGTCGCGCGTGTCGTTGCTGGCGCTCGACACGAGGCAATGGCCGGCGGCGTTGGTGTAGCCGGTCTTCATGCCGGTGCAGAGTGGGAAGCGGCGCAGCACTTTGTTGGTGTTTTCAAACTCCGAGACGTGGCCGTCGTTGTATTGCCAAACGAGGCGCGGCGTGCGCATGATCGGACGCAGCACGGAGTTGTAATAAGAGACGCGCGCGATGCGCACGAGGTCGCGCGCGGTGGAGAATTGGAGCTGGCCCGGCGTGGGCAGGCCGTTCGGGCTGGACCAGACGCTGTTGACCGCGCCGAGCGAGGCGGAGCGGGAGTTCATGCGCGCGGCGAAGTTGTCGAGGTCGCCGGCATTGTCGCGCGCGAGCGCGCGGGCCACGTCGTTGCACGAATGCACGAGCAACGCCTGGAGCAGTTGGCGGCGGGTGTAAGTTTCGCCCGGTTTGGCGCCGAGCTTGGTCGGCTCGCAGAGCGTGTCGATCACCTCGAATTGCACCGGCTGATCGAGTCCGCCGGCCTCGGCGATGATGAGCGCGGTGAGCAGCTTCGTCGTGCTGGCCACGGGCCGGCGTTCGTCGGCATTTTTTTCATAGAGCACGCGGCCGGTGCGGATCTCGACCACGATGGCCGAGCGGGCGAGGTTGTGCGGCGGCTCGGGCGCGCCGGGCAGATAAGTAAAGGGGATCTCCGGCTGCGGCGGCGCGGCGGGCGTGGCCGCGGGACGACTGGTGGAACGCCGGCTCGTTTTCGCGCGTGCGGCCGGCAGCTGCAACGACCAGCCGCCGAGCAGCGCGGACAGGAGCAGCGCGAAAACGAAAGTGCGAAACGGGCGAAAACGACGGCGGCAATTCATCACAGCGCGGAGACTTTGGGCGCGATTCGGCGGACGGCAAGGGCGCGAACGCAATTTGCTACGGCGGCAGGCCCGCGCCGAGTCCGCGGGCGCGCACGGTGCCGGCGCGCACGGCGGCGATCAGCGCCGCGCGCAAGCCGCCGGCTTCGAGCGCCTCGAGGCCGGCCATCGTGGTGCCGCCGGCGCTGGCCACGGCGTCGCGCAATTGCGCCGGATGGTGGCCGGTTTCCTTCACCAACGCCGCTGCGCCGAGCACGGTCTGCGTGGCGAGACTCGCGGCGAGCACCCGCGGCAGGCCCATGAGCACGCCGCCGTCGGCGAGGGCTTCGATGACGGTGAAAACATACGCCGGCCCGCTGGCGGAAAGGCCGTTCACGGCGTCGATGAGTTTTTCGTCGATGGCGTGGATTTCGCCCAGCGCGCCAAAGATTTTTTCGACCAAGCCGGTGTGATGATCCGTCGTCGTCGCACCGCGGGCGTAGGCGCACGCGCCCTGGCCGACGAGGGCGGGCGTGTTGGGCATCACGCGCACGAGCGGCACGGCGTCGCCGACGGCTTTTTGCAAATCCGCCAGGGAGATGCCGGCGGCGACCGAGACGAGCAACTGGTTGTCCGCGCGGAGGTGCGGCGCGATCTCGCGCGCGACGGCGACTAGGTCGAGCGGCTTGACGCACAGAAAAACGATCTCGGCGGCGGCGGCAATTTGGGCGTTCTCGGTCGCGGGCTGGATGGCCGCCTCGGCCGCGTGGTCTTTTAATCCGACGGTTTTCGCAAACGCGGCGCGGGTCGGCTCGGTGCGGGCGGTCGCCCGGATTTCGGCGGGCGTGCAGAGATGGGCGTCGAGCGCGCCGCGGGCGATGGCGGCGGCCATGCGGCCGGCGCCGAGAAAGGCGAGTTTCATGGAGGGTTTTTAGACAGAATTTACAAAATTAAACAGAATTACCTGAGACTTTGAAAACGGACGCATGAACCTTGGAAACGTGCGCAGGATGTGATGTTCTGCCCCTGCCTAATTCTGTTTAATTTTGTAAATTCTGTCTAAAAACCACCCGCGCCCGCGTTTGCTCCGGCTGGCATCCGCGGCTAAATTTTCCGCATGGTTGCTTTGTTGGAAACAGCGGAAAATGGAATCGTCGCGCCGCGCGTCGGCCTCGATCTGGCCGAGGACATCCTGCGTTTGAAACGCGAGCGCAACGCCGTCATCCTCGCGCACAATTATCAAGTGCCCGAGATTCAGGACGTGGCCGATTTCGTCGGCGACTCGCTTGGCCTGAGCTACCAGGCGCAGAAGACCGACGCCGCTGTCATCGTTTTCTGCGGCGTGCATTTCATGGCCGAGACGGCCAAGATCGTGAATCCGACGAAGACCGTGCTCCTGCCCGATCTTGAAGCCGGTTGCTCGCTCAGCGAGAGCTGTCCGCCGGAGAAGCTCGCCGCGTTTCTCCAGCAGCACGCGGACAAAAATTATTACGTCATTGCCTACATCAATTGCTCCGCCGGCGTGAAGGCACTGAGCGACGTGATCGTCACCAGCGGCAACGCGATCAAGATTGTCGAAGCCGCGCCGCGCGACCGCAACATCCTCTTCGTGCCCGACCAAAATCTCGGCGGCTGGGTGATGGAACAGACCGGCCGCAAGATGGACCTGTGGGCGGGCAACTGCTACGTCCACGTCGAGTTCACGCGCCAGAGCATCGAGCGCATCCACGAGCAATATCCTGACGCGCCGGTCGTCGCGCACCCGGAGTGCACCTTCGCCGTGCGCCTGCTCGCGGACGAGGTTTGCTCAACGGAAAAGATGATCGGTTATTGCAAAGATTCCCCGGCGAATGCGTTCATCATCGTCACCGAATCCGGCATGTTGCACCGCCTGCGCAAGGAAGTCCCTGGCAAGCTCTTCATCCCCGGCCCAACGGACAACTGCGCCTGCGCGGATTGCCGATTTATGAAGATGAACACGTTGGAAAAATTGCACGCCGCGCTGGTAAACATGGCGCCCGAAATCACAATGCCCGAGGAAATCCGACGCCGCGCGGAGAAGCCGATTTTAAGGATGCTGGAGTTGAGTAGGTGAGCGGGAGATGAAGCTATTCGCCAAGGCGACCTTAATAAGATCATGCCAAAGGTCTTTGAGAAGGACGGCTACCGATTTTTCTTTTATAGCAACGAGCATCGTCCGATCCATGTCCATGTGCGCTATGGGCAAGGCGAAGCGGTGTTCAACGTGGCGCACGAAATTATTCTGCGCGAATCTCAGGGGTTAAAGGTTCGCGAGCTTGCCAAAGCGCAGGAACTCGCCGAAGAAAACCGACAACTCATTATCCGGAAATGGCATGAGCACCTTGCTTGATACCGCCCGTGCGGCCATCTACCACGATGGTGAGATTGTCGTCACCATGGAAAGCGGCGTTGAAGTTCATTTTCCTGTCGCCAAAAATCCACGACTGGCTGGCGGCAGCGAGGAACAATTGAGCCAAATCGAGATTTCTCCTTTTGGGCTGCACTGGCCGGCGTTGGATGAAGATTTGTCGTTCCGCGGTCTCCTGGCAGGCGACTTCGGGCAAAGCAGCAGAGAATAGGCGGCTCCGAGCGTGGCGGCTTCCCGTTACGGGAAACGCCGCGACCTTGGAGCGAGACCGGCACCCGAGGTTGAACTCCAGCAGCCTTGGGCGACTCTAAGGCTCCCATGCACCGCTCGCGTCTGCCCCAAAATTTCTGCTACTTTCTCGTCTGCCTGGCGTGGTTGACGTGGGTGGTTGACGTGGGCGTGGTGGCTGCCCGCGCGCAGATGCACAATGGCGTCGAGTTGGTGCAAGCCGATCTGCTCGCGGACACTGGGGCGATTGTGCCGGGGAAACCGTTCACGGTTGGGCTGCGGCTGAAGATGGCGGCGCATTGGCACACGTATTGGCAATATCCGGGTGACGCCGGGCTGGCGACGACGATCCAGTGGCAGTTGCCGCCGGGCTTCCGCGCCGGGCCGATCCAGTGGCCGTTGCCGGAGAAGATCGAGAGTCCCGGCGACATCGTAAACTACGGCTACAGCGACGAGGTCGTGCTGCTGACTGAAGTCACGCCGCCGGCGCAGATTTCTGAAAAGGAACTCACGCTCAAAGCCAAAGCGGAATGGCTCGTGTGCGCGGAACTCTGCGTGCCGGGCGATGGAAATTTGGAATTAAAATTGCCGGTCGGCGACGGCCACGGCGCGGACGCGGCCAACGCGGAGATTTTTGCGCAATATCGCGCGCGCCTGCCGCAGCCGTTTGATCGAGCCAAGGCGGGCTTTGATTTCACTCGCGTAATGGAAGCGAACGACCTCGTCCTGCGTCTCGTCGATGTGCAGTCGGCGGCAGGCCAGCAGCGGGTGGAATTTTTCCCGGTGCCGCCGGAGCCGACGGTCGAAGTCGGTCACGCCGTTGTCGAAAAGGGCGGCGATCTCAATGGCGTCGCGCGGCTCGATGTGCGGTTGCCAATTTTGAGCGGGATCGAAAAAGCGGCGGGCATCGGCGGCGTCCTGGTGGTGAGCGCGCCTGGCAAGCGCATCGACGGCAATTGGGATGCGCGCGTGGGCTGGATCGTGCCGTCAAATCCCGTCTCGACGGCGGCCGGCAGCAACGACGGCATGGAAACGCCGCCAGCGCGCGCGGTTGCCACTCCCTCGGGCGCGGCGGCGCGCGACGGAACCGGCGGCTCGTTGTGGAGCTTTCTTTTTCTCAGCTTTTTCGGCGCGATGGTCCTGAACGTGATGCCCTGCGTGCTGCCCGCGATCTCGCTGAAAATTTTCGGCTTCATCCAACAAGCCGACGAAGAGCCGGCGCGCATCTGGCGGCTCGGGCTGGCGTATGTCGCGGGGATTTTCGCGTGGTTCCTCGGCTTCGCGGTGCTGGTCATCGCGCTGAAGGCGGCGGGGCGCGAGGTCGGTTATTCGTTTCAATTTCAAAACGTCTGGTTCGTGCTCGTGGTCTGTGCGGTCGTGTTTGTGCTCGCGCTGAATCTGCTCGGCGTTTTCGAGGTTGTGCTGCCGGGTTCGGTGAATGACGCGGCGGCCGGCGCGGCATCGCGCAAAGGTTATGGCGGCGCGTTCTTCCAAGGTTTGCTGGCGACGGTCTTGGCGAGCGCTTGCACGGCGCCGTTTTTCGGCGCGGCGATCGGTTTTGCGTTCGCGCAAAACGCGGCGGTGATCCTGGCGATGTTCGCCGTCATCGCGCTCGGCATGGGGCTGCCGTTCTTGGTGCTGACGCGGTTTCCGGCGTGGCTGCGCTACCTGCCGCGACCGGGCGCGTGGATGGAGCGGGTGAAACAGGTGAACGGGTTTCTGCTGCTGGCCACGGTGATCTGGCTGCTGTCGGTGGTTGGGGCGTTGCGCGGGGCGGATGCAATTGTTTGGACCAGCGCGTTTTTGCTGACGCTTGGCGTCGCGTGCTGGGTGCAGGGTGCGTTCAATACGTTCACTGCCTCCGCCGCCGGCCGCTGGAAGGCGCGGGCGGTCATCGCGCTGCTCGTGCTAGGCGGCGGTGCGTGGACGCTGGCGCAGGTGGCGCAGGCGAGGCGCGAGGAAGGCGTGGCGGGGTTGGCCAACGCCACGAATGCCGCGGGCGGTCAACGCGCGAAATTCTCTGAGCAACTGACCGCCGCGCTGAAAGAAAACCGGCCGGTGTTCGTCGATTTCACCGCCGCATGGTGCGTGAATTGCAAGGTGAACGAACGCGCCGTGCTCGCGACCGAACCGGTGCAGCGCGCGTTGCGCGAGAAGAACGCGATTTTTCTCACCGCCGACTGGACCGACGGCGCGGAAGACATCACGAAACTGCTGCGCGGATTTGGCCGCGCGGGCGTGCCGCTCTACGTCGTCTATCCCGCGGGCAAGCCGGACGCGCCCATCGTGCTGCCCGAATTATTGACGCAGCGTCTCGTGCTCGACGCGCTCGACGCCGCGGCGGCAAAGCCACTGGCGGCGACGGCGGAAAATTGAACGTTTTTTCGCCGTCGGGCATCTGAGTTCCGACGGAAAACGAACCGTTGTCACCCGCTTTATCTCCCTCATGAAAAAACGCTCGCTTGCTCTGTTCTTCGCCTTCGTCGCGGCGCTGGTTTTCGCGCCCGCGAACCCCGCGCTGGCTGCGCCCGCCATCGGTTCGGCCGCGCCTGATTTTCAACTCAACGACAGTGACGGTCAGTCGCGTTCCTTGTCCGAGTTCAAAGGCAAATACGTCGTGCTCGAATGGACCAATCCGCAGTGCCCCTTCGTGGTGAAACATTACAAGAGTGGCAACATGCCGTCGCTGCAAAAATGGGCGAAGGAAAAAAGCGTCGTCTGGCTGACCATCGACTCGTCGGCGCCCGGCGCGGAAGGTTATTTGAGTGAGGCGGACGCGAAGAAAATGCGCGCGTCGAATTATGCCGCGCCGACGGCGTTGCTGCTCGATCCCGACGGCAAGGTCGGCCAGCTCTACGGCGCAAAGACGACGCCGCACATGTTCATCATCGACCCGCAGGGCAAGCTGCTCTATGCCGGCGCCATCGACAGCATCCGCTCGGCGAACATCGACGACATCGCGAAGGCGACGAATTACGTGAAAGTCGGTTTGGAGGAAGCGATGGCCGGCAAGCCGCTGACCACGCCGACTTCGCAGGCTTATGGTTGCAGCGTGAAATACGCGCGGAAGTAAAAATTTCCGTTGCGGCCGGCTCAAGGCACGCGCAGCTCGACGGGCGGCCCGAGAAAACGGGGCTTCGTGCGCAGGATGAAGATGTCGAGGCACGCCTTGGCGTCGGCGAGGTATTCGCGCACGCGGGTCTTCAACGAATAACGCAGTTCCACTGGCTCGCTGGCGAACGCGAGCGCGTCGATGCCTTGGTGCCGGGCGAGAAAAACGGCGCGGTCGGCGTGAAATGGGTCGGTGACGATGAGCAGCCGCGTCTGGCCAAAAATCTTGCGGGCGCGCACCATGGAATCGAGCGTGCGGAAGCCGGCGTAATCGCCGGTGATGGCGCTGTCCGGCACGCCGCGCGCCACGAGCGCCGCGCGCATGTCAGCCGGCTCGTTGTAGCCGCGCGTGCCATTGTCGCCGCTGACGATGAGGTGCTTGACGCGGCCGGCGTGATAAAGCCGCGCGGCGGCGGCGATGCGGTTTTCAAAGTGCGGGTTGGCCCAGCCGCCCGCGGTGCGTTTCGACGTGCCGAGCACCAAGCCAATTT
Source organism: Verrucomicrobiota bacterium (assembly GCA_019241085.1). Classification (GTDB taxonomy): domain Bacteria; phylum Verrucomicrobiota; class Verrucomicrobiia; order Chthoniobacterales; family SZAS-18; genus JAFAXH01. The sequence continues at coordinate 17,308 of JAFAXH010000168.1, forward strand.
CGGGCGCATCCGGCGGCAGCCGCGCGGGATCGCCCGTGAAGATGCGTCCACGCGCCGTGTGGCCGATGAGCCAGGCGCTGACGAGCAGCACGCCGAGGCTGCCGACTGGCACGAGCAGCGGCAGCAGGAGCAGCAAGAGTCGGAGCGAACGTGGCATGAACCACTTTTAATCCAATCAAGCCGCTTCTTTTCCGCTGCGAAATCCGGGGTCTTCGAGCCAGCGGGTCTCGCGCAGCATGCCCACAAATTGCCGCTGCGCCGGCGAGATCGAGCGGTGCCGCCGGTAGAGCGCGCCGAGCGGGCGCCACATGTCGAAGCTCTCGACTTCGACGGCGACGAGGCTGCGGTGGCGGACTTCGTTGGCGACGGTGGTTTGCGGCACGATGGAGATGCCGTTTTCAATCGCCACCGCGCGTTTGACCGCTTCGACGTTGTCCAGTTCCATCACCTGCGCGATCTCGACGCCATGGTGGCGCAGCATCCGGTCGATGGCTTTGCGCGTCGGCAGGTCGGGTTCAAAGGAGATGAATTTTTCGCCCTGCAAATCGCGCAAGGTCACGCGCCGGCGCTCCGCCAGTTCGTGGCCGGGATGGCAGATGAGCACGAGCTTATCCTTCCAGAAATTCTCGACGATGATGCCCTTGCGCTTGGTGGGAAATGCGACCAGGCCGACATCCGCTTTGCCTTCGAGCACCTCGTTGTAAACCTGCGAGGAACGCCGGTATTCGAGCTTGAGTTCCACGTCGGGATAGAGCGCGCTGAATTTTTTCAAAAACGGCGGCAGCTCGTGCAGGCCGATGGAGAAAACCGTGGCGATGGTCAGCTCGCCGGCGACGATGTTTTGCAACTCGCGCAAGCGGCTGCCGAGGTTTTCATACGTGGCCAGAATTTCCCGGCTGGCCTGGAGAAAAGCGCGGCCTTCGGAGGTGACGCAAAAGTTCTTTTTGCCTCGCTCGATCAGGCTGACGCCGTAGCGCAGTTCCAGCGCGCGGATTTGTTGACTCACGGCGCTTTGCGTGATGGAGTTCAGCGTCGCGGCGCGGGAGAAGCTGGCGGTTTCGACGAGGTCGCAAAAGACCTTGAATGTTTCGATCTGCATTAAATTGAATCCCTTGGTTCCTTAATAAGCGGGATTTATCGCAGCTTTTCCCGCTATGCAACCGGCTAATATGGCTTCGCTCGTGGAAAATTTGCGGCGGGTCCGGGAGAACCTTGCCGCCGCTGCGGCGAAGTCGGGCCGGCGACCGGAGGAAATCGAGCTGGTCGCGGTATCCAAGACGCATCCGCCCGAGGCGTTGCGCGAGGCGCTGGAGGCCGGGCAGACGCTCTTTGGCGAGAGCCGCGTGCAGGAGGCGAAGGCCAAGCAGCCATTCCTGCCGAACCGGGCGCGCTGGCATTTCATCGGGCACTTGCAGTCGAACAAGGTGCGTGCGGCGCTGCCGCTGTTCGAGTTGTTCCACGGGATCGACTCGCTGGCGATTGCGCGCGAGGTGCAGCGGATCGCGCAGAGCGTCGGCGTTTTTTCGTCGGTGCTCCTCGAGGTGAACGTGGCGGGCGAGGGGACGAAGTTCGGCTTCAAGCCGGAGGAGTTGCGCGCGCAAATCGAGGACTTGCTCGCGCTGGACCGATTGCAGATTGGCGGCTTGATGGCGATGGCGCCGTTTCATCCGGACCCGGAGCATGCGCGGCCGTTTTTTGCGCGGCTGCGCGCACTGCGCGACCGCTTGCAACAGGAAGCCGGCGTCGGGCTGCCGCAACTCTCGATGGGCATGAGCGGCGACTACGGCGTGGCGGTGGAGGAAGGCGCGACGCTGGTCCGGGTGGGCAGCGCGATCTTTGGCGCCCGTTCGGGCAAGGCATGGCGGCCGGAGCGGGCGGAGATGGGCTTGGATGATTAATTAAAAAATGAATCTCCCGCCAAGGCGCAAAGGCGCGGAGGAAAAGAAGAGGGGCAGGCTGTTCGTTGTTCGTTTCCTTCCCTCTGCGGCTTTGCGCCTTGGTGGGAGCATTTCTTTTGCCGATTTAACGGCCAGCTTTCTGTGACCCTGCCGCAGCCGGCGCTTGACGTTGCGGGGGGCTATCGGTTTCAGTTTGGAAGCCGCGGGGCAATGGAAAGAGGACGATGAGCAGCACGACGCGACTTCAGCCCACGGACATCCAGGTTTTTGGCCACGAATTGGCCATCCGCTGGAGCGACGGAGTCGAGAGCTACCTCGCGCTGGAGCCGCTGCGGCGCGCCTGCCCCTGCGCGACGTGCAGCGGCGAGCCGGACGCGCTAGGGCGCATCTACAAGGGCGATGTCTCGTATGATCCGGCGCGCTCGTTTACCATGACTTCGTATTCGATGGTCGGCGGCTACGCTTTCCAACCGGTCTGGGGCGACGGCCACCAGACGGGGCTTTACACGTTTCCCCTGCTGCGCCGGCTCGGCGGGGAAGGGGAGCCGGCGGCATCGGCAAGCGGGAAGGAAGGCGCGGAGAGTTGAGCGACGTTCGCGTTAGAGGCACCCCGAGAGCAGCGATGGATAACTCCCACGGCGAGCGATGATGACGCGGCAATTTCAAGGTATCTGGCTGATGGTTACCGTGGCTTGCCTCGGCACGGTGATCCTGGCCTCGGCGTGGGCCTGGCGACGGCCGGACTCGCCGGAACCGCGGGAACTTTATACGGTCGTGCGGCAACATCTGGCGGCGTGTCACACGGGCGATTTTCCGCTGGCGTATCATGTGGCGGCGAGCGGCGTGCAGGAGAAAATCGGGCTGGTGGAATATGAGCGCGAATTGCGCCGCGACTGGCTGCCGGTGGCGCGCCGGGATCACATCGAATTGGGCGAGGCGCACCTCGTGCGCGGCGACCGGGATCGCGCGACGGTGGAGGTCTTTTTTGTTTTCCCGCGCGGCGAGGTGATCGCGCGCCGCTACAATCTGGTGCGCGAGCAAGGCGATTGGAAAATCGACGGCTCGACGCGCGTGGCAGGCGGGTATGGCAAGCCGCCGGTGCGACTGATGGGCGTGCGGGCTTGACTAAAGAACCGCGGCTGACGCCGTAAATCAATGCGCCGCCTGCGCCAGCGGCGTCTCAGCGCCGGGTGCGTCATCGTTGTCCCCCGCGGGCGGGGCGTCGTGGTGCGTGTGGACGGAGCGCAGGAAGGGAATTTTATCCAGCACCCGTTCCTGGAACCATTCGAGCGCCAGATAAATCACCGGCGTGATGTAGAGCGTGATGAGTTGGGAAACCACCAGCCCGCCGACGATGACCAGGCCGAGCGGCTGGCGCGAGGAGCCATCCGCGCCGTAGCCGAGCGCCAGCGGCACGGCGCCCATCAAGGCCGCCAGCGTCGTCATGATGATCGGCCGGAAACGTTCGATGCTCGCCTCGTGAATCGCCGCGCGTCGGTCCAATCCTTCGTCGAGCCGCTGGAGCGCGAAATCGACGATCATGATGCCGTTTTTCTTCACGATGCCCATGAGCAAAAACAGGCCGATGACCGAGTAGAGTGACAGCGATGCGTCAAAGATCCAGAGCGTCAGCAACCCGCCGACAATCGCCGGCGGCAAGGTCGAGAGCACGGTGATGGGATGGACGTAGCTTTCGTAAAGAATGCCGAGGATGACATACATCACGAACAGCGCGGCCACGATCAGGAACGGCAGGGCTTGGAAGAGTTGACGCAAGACCAGGCCTTCGCCCTGAAGGACGCCGGTCACGGTCGGCGGCAAAGTTTCCCGCGCAGTTTTTTCAAGGAAATCGGTGACCTGCCCGAGCGGCACGTCGGGCTTGTTGTCGAAGCCGAACGTGACGCTGGTGAACTGGTTGGTGTGATTGACCGATTGCAGGCCGAGGCGCGTCTGCGATTTCGTCACCGTGCGGATGGGCACGAGCGCGTTGCCGGTGTCATTTTTCACGTAAAGCTGCGCGAGATTGTCGGGGTTCGCGCGGTCGCGGTCTTCGACTTCGAGGATGACCTGATACTGGTCGTCGGCTTGCTTGATGAGATAGACGTAATTTTGCGAATACGCGGCGCGCAGGAGGTTTTGAATCTTGGTCGTGGAAACGCCGAGCAGGCTGGCGCGTTCGCGCACGATGTCGATGTCGAGGTTGGGCGAATTGCGCTGGAGATCGGAGCGCGGCGGCGCGACGAAGCCGGCATACGCCGCGAGCTTTTTGCCGAACTCGTCCGCCGCTTGATAAACTTCGTCCGGATTGATGCCCGACAGCGTGTAGGTGTAGCGGCCGTAGGGCGAGCCGGTGGCGCCGATGTTGATTTGCAGCACCGGCTGCGGCTGCAACGTCGGGAAAATACCGGGCACGCTGCCAACCGCCTGGCGCAACTGCGCGGCGACCGTTTCGATGTTGGCGCGGTGGCCGGCGTCGTTCAAAAAGATGACCGTGAAGACGCCCGCGGTCAGCCCGGCGCGGCCGGCGACGGTGAAGTATTTGTCCACCGCGGGATTGGCCTGGAGCACCGGGTCGAGCTTGTCTTGAAACTGCCGCTGCTGCTCGGGCGAGGCGCCTTCCTGCACGATGAAAAACCCGCGGATCACGCCGCTGTCGCCGGTCGGGAGCAGCGTGAAGGGGAGCGACTTGAAAAAGAACGCCACGCCCGCGATGCAGACGACGAAGATCGGCAGCGCCAGCCAGCCGTGATCGAGAAACCAATCGAGCGTGCGTCCATACAAACGCACGATCGGATCGAAAATCCGCGCGATGGCGCGTTCCATCCAACTCTTCTGGTGCGCTGGCCCGCGCTCGGCGAGCAGGCGCGCGCACATCAGCGGCGTGAGCGTGAGCGAGACCAGGCCGGACGCGAAGATGGCCACGATGATCGTCACCGCGAACTCGCGGAAAATGCGCCCGAGCAACGCCGGCATGAACACCAGGGGGATGAACACCGCCGCCAGCGACAAGGTCATCGAGAGAATGGTGAACGAAATCTCGCCCGCGGAATTCAGCGTCGCCTGGATGATGCGCTCGCCCGCTTCCGCGCGGCGCACGACGTTTTCCAAAAACACGATGGCGTCATCGACGAGGAAGCCGATGGCCAGCGTCAGCGCCATGAGCGTGAGGTTGTTGATCGAGTAACCGAGCAGCCACATCGTCAGAAACGTCAGCAGCAGCGAGAGCGGCAGCGCGACAACCGGGATCAGCGTGTCCGCCGCGCGGCCGAGGAAGATGAAGATAACGAACACGACGAGCGCGAACGCGATGCAGAGCGTCACCTGCACGTCGTCCACGGAACGCACGATGGTCGCCGAGCGGTCAAAGGCCGGGATCAGTTGGATCGAGCCTGGTAATTCCAGCCGCATCTGGGGCAACAGATCGGTGACCGACTTTGCCACCTCGACCGCGTTGGCGCCCGCCTGACGCGACACCGCGAGCACGACCACGCTCGCGGGCGGCCGGAATCCGCGGGCAAAGAAATGCCGCGACAACCGCTCGTCCTGCACGGTCTCCGTCACCTCGGCCACGTCGCGCAGGAAGATTGGCGCGTTGTCGCTGCTGCCGCGGCCGACGATGAGATTGCGGTAGCCGGCGGCGTCTTCGATCTGGCCGTTCGGACGCAAGACGTAGGAGCGATTTTTCCCATCGAACTGGCCTGCGCCGGACAAGCTCGTGCCGGCGCTGATGGCGGCGCTGAGGTCGGCGAGCGTGAGGCCGCGCGTGGCCAGCGCGCTCGGGTCGGCCTTCACCCGGATGGCGCCTTTGACGCCATAGACCTGCACCTGCGAGACGCCGGGCAGGATGTTGATGCGCTGCTGCACCTGCGTCGTGGCGTATTTGTAAAGATCGCCGTCGGTGAGCGTGTCGCTCGTCAGCGCGATGTAGAGCACCGGCTGGTCGTTCGGATTGGTCTTGGTGAAGGTCGGCGGGCTGGGCAGGTCGTTCGGGAGCTGGCCGGTGGCGCGCTGGATGGCCGATTGCACGTCGGTCGCCGCGGCGTCGATGCTCTTGGAAAGATCGAACTGGAGCGTGATCGACGTGCTGCCCTGCGTGCTCGAAGAAGTCGTCAGCGTCAGGCCGGGGATTTGCGTGAATTGTTTTTCCAGCGGCGTGGCGATGGTGTTGGCCATCGTCACCGGGTTCGCGCCCGGATACGAGCAACTGACCTGAATGACCGGATAATCGACCGCCGGCAGATCATTCACCGCGAGCTGCTGGTAGGTGAGCAAGCCGAAGACGATGACCGACAGCGTGAGCAGCATCGTCATCACCGGCCGCTGGATGAACGGCCGCGACAAGCCCGAGGAAAATTGCACGAGCTTGCCAGCCGGCGTGTTCTTCCCGCCGGGCGGCGGAGGCGGCTCGCGGTGGATATTTTCCATTGGCTCCAAAATCTAAAATAAAATCACAGCGAGCCGCGTGCGCCGGCGGAGGCCGCGGCGGCGGGATCGACAGTTTCCGGCGATTCCTGCGCCACCACGCGCGCGCCCGGCGCGAGCTGCAACTGGCCGGTGACGACGACGACTTCGCCCGGCTGCACGCCGTCGTTGATGACAGTTTGTTCGCCCTGCCGCTGGCCTGGTTTCACCAACCGCAAATCGAGCGTCGAGTCCGGCTTCACGACAAAAACATACGGCCCGTTTTGCCCGATCTGCACCGCCTGGCTGGGCACGAGGCGCGCGTCCTTGAGCGTGTCGAGCACGAGCCGCACGCGCACGAACTGGCCCGGCCAGAGCAGGCGGTCTTCGTTCGGCGTCTCGGCTCGCAATTTCACCGTGCCCGTGCCGGTCTGCACGGCGTTGTCGATGAAATAAAGCTTGCCCTCGCGCGGCGGCGCGCTGTCGTCGGGCGCATCGGTGAGCACCCGCAGCTTGTCGTTGTGCAAGTATTGCCGCACCTGCGCCAGATCGGTCTCCGCCACGGTGAAATCGGTGTAAATCGGATGCAACCGCTGGATGGTCACGAGCACCGAGCCGCCGCTGCCTCCGCCGGCCGCGCTGCCGCCGATGGCACCGATGACATTGCCCACATCGACCTGGCGCAACCCGGCCCGGCCATCGATGGGCGAGCGGATGGTGCAATAATCGAGGTTCACCTGCGCCGCCGCGACGCCCGCCTCGGCGCTTTGGACCCGCGCGGTGTCGTTGTTCAAATTCGCCTGCGCCGTGTCGAGGTCCTGCTGTGCGGTGACGTTGCGCGAACGCAATTCCTGCTGGCGTTTCAAATTGATCTGGTCCAGCCCGAGCTGCGCCCTGGCTTGCGCGAGCAGCCCCTGGTTTTGCTCCAGCGCGGCTTGATACGGCCGCGGATCAATGGTGAAAAGCACGTCGCCTTTCTTCACCTCCGCGCCATCCTGAAAGTGCCGCTCCAAAATCTTGCCGCTCACCTGCGCCTGCACCTGCACCGTCTCCAACGCCGCGCAGGTGCCGATTTCGTCGAGATACAACGGCACGTCCTTCTGCGTCACCCGCGCCACGAGCACGTTGCGCGGCGGTTGCGCCGGCGGGGCAGCGGCTTTTTTGGTGCAACCGCTGCTAGCTATCATCACCGCGGCAATGCAGAGCGGCAGCCAGCAAATCAACGGGAGCAAACGGAAGCGGCGGCGAGGCGCGGACATGGAGGAACGGACCGATGTGAGCGAGCGAACGGGCGGGAAAGTTAACACCGTTAACGAATTTCGCACGCGCAGACCAATCCGTGGACAGCGGGCTGCTTCGATTTTCTCCTGCCTGTCTTGCCTTTAAAGACCAACCACCGGCAGGAGGCGTTCGACGGCGCGGTCGAGCGAGGGGGCGTCGCCGACGGAGAGCACTTCGGTGCCTTTGCGGATGCGTCGCGCGAGGCCGGCGAGCACTTCGCCGGGGCCGAGTTCGAGGAACAGGTTGCAGCCGAGTTCGTCGATCAAGTATTCGACCGAGGCGCTCCAACGCACGGTGCTTGTGACCTGTTCGACAAGGGTGCGCCGCAGTTCGTCGAAGTCGTCGGTCGGCGCGGGCTGTGCGGTGACGTTGGCAATGACCGGGAACTGCGGCGCGCGCAAAATGGTGTGGACCAATTCCTCGCCGAGCTTGAGATACGCCGGGTCCATCAGGCGCGAATGGTAGGCGCCGGCGACGTTGAGCATCGCCACGCGGCGCAGGCCGCGCTCCTTCGCGCGCTCGACGGCCAGGGCGATCTTGGTCGCCTCGCCCGAGAGCACGATCTGGCCGGGCGCGTTGACGTTCGCCACATCGACCTCGCATTCCGCGGCGAGTTCGTCGGCGAGCTTTTCCTCCGCGCCGATGAGCGCGGCCATCGCGCCAGCGGTTTGCGCGCAGGCTTCCTCCATGAATTGACCGCGTTTTTCCACCAGTCGGAGCGCCGTGGGAAAATCAAACGTCCCCGCCGCCGCGTGCGCCGTCCATTCGCCCAGCGACAAGCCCGCCGCGCCCGCGACCGGCAACTCCCGGCCGCCGAGCCGTTCGCGCAAGGCGGCCAGCGCGGCGAGACCGTGGACGAAGAGGGCGGGCTGGCAGTTGCCCGTCAGCGTGAGTTCTTCCAAGGGTCCGGCGAACATCAGGCGGCTGAGGGGGCGTTCGAGCGTGGCGTTGGCGCGGTCGATGAGCGCAGCGGCGGCGGGCGAGGCGGCGGCGAGCGATTCGCCCATGCCGACGGCTTGCGCCCCCTGGCCGGAGAAGAGGAGCGCGATTTTCACGGGAGCGGCGGGGTCGGCGGGAGCGGGGGCGTTGGACATGATGGGGGACAGGAAAAAACGATTTGAGCTTTTGTCAAAAGCGATTATCTATCCGACCCCGCTTATGCCGAGATCCATCGCCCGTCGCAAAACCAAAAAATCCGCCGCCAAGCGTTTCAAGATCACCGGCACCGGCAAGGTCCTGCGCGCCCAAGCCAGCCGCCGCCACCTCGCCACCGGTAAGAGCGCCAAGCGCAAGCGCTTGCTCGCCAAAGCCGCGCTCGTGGACAAGACCGACATGGCGCGGGTGAAGGCGTGCCTCCCCTTCGGCTAGGAGCCGAAGGAAGCTCAAAGCTCGAAATTCTAAGTTCTAAACAGAATGAAGAATCATGGAAGGAACTTCGGGCCTTTGCGCTTCGAGCCTTGATCTTGTTTCGAACTTAGAACTTAGAACTTTTCTCTATTTATGCCTCGCGCCACCAACGCTCCCGCCAGTCGTGAACGCCGCAAACGCGTCCTGGACGCCGCCAGCGGCTATCGCGGTCGCCGCTCGAAACTTTTCCGTTACGCCAAGGACGCTCGCTACAAGGCGATGTATTGGTCGTATCGCGACCGCAAAACGAAGAAGCGCAACTTCCGCATGTTGTGGATCGCGCGCGTCAACGCCGCCGCCCGCCAGCACGGGCTGACTTACAGCCGGTTCATGGAAGGGCTGAAAGCGAGCGGCGTCGAACTCGACCGCAAAGTGCTCGCCGATCTCGCCGTGACCGAGGAAGCGACCTTCGCCGCCATCGCCGCCCGCGCCGCCGACGCGCTGAAGACGAAGGCGCGCACGCCGAAGAAAAAGGAAACGGCGGCAGTGGCTTGAGTTTTTTGGGAAAAATTCATCTCATGCGGCGGGCAAAGCGGGAGTGCGCTTGCCCGCCGTTTTGCTTTTTGGGCAAAGGTGTTTTCAGACAGAATTGACAAAATTTTACAGAATTACCGAAGAGAAGAGAGCAGCGGAGGAAATCATCTGCCAGCGGGGTTTACCACTCTTGCATCGGTGGTTTTTACTCTGCCTGATTCTGTTTAATTCTGTTAATTCTGTCTAAAAACTCCGCCCCTGCCCGTGCTCTTTATGGTCGATCAACTCCACGCTCTGCGCGACGCCGCGCTCGCCGACATCGCCGCCGCGCCGGACGCCGCGGCGCTCGGCGCCTTGCGCATTAAATACCTCGGCCGCCAGGGCGCGCTCGCCACGTTGAGCGACGGGATGAAGACGTTGACGAAAGAAGAGCGTCCGGCCGCCGGCAAGGCGCTGAACGAAACGCGCAACGCCCTGACCGCCGCGCTCGAAAGCCGCGACGCGGCCCTGACCGCCCAAGGCGAATCCGCCGCGCTCGCCGGCGTCGATCTCACCCTGCCCGGCACGCCAACGGTGCCGCTCGGCAGCCTGCACCCGATGACGCAATTGCTCGACCGCACGGTGCAGATTTTCCGCCGCCTCGGCTTCGCGCTCGCCGATGGACCGGACATCGACGACGAGTTCCATTGCTTCGACGCGCTGAACACGCCCGCCGACCATCCGGCGCGCAATGAGCAGGACACGTTTTATCTGCCCGACGGCCGGCTCCTGCGCACGCACACTTCGACCGTGCAAATCCGCACGATGGAAACGCAAGGGCCGCCCGTGCGCATCATCGCGCCCGGCGCCGCGTATCGCCGCGACGAGACGGACGCGACGCACCTCGCGCAGTTCAATCAAGTCGAAGGCCTGTGCGTCGATGCCGGCGTGTCGCTGGCGGATTTGAAAGGCACGGTGGAATTTTTCTTGAAAGAACTCTTCGGCCTGCAAACGAAGGTTCGTTTCCGTCCGCACTTTTTCCCCTTCACCGAACCGAGCTTCGAGGTCGATTTGCAAAGCCCCGCGCTCGGCGGCAAATGGCTCGAACTGGCCGGCTGCGGCATGGTCGATCCGGCGGTGTTTGCAGCCGTGAACCAATCGCGCGGCGACGACGCCTACGATCCCGAAAAAATCAGCGGCTACGCCTTCGGCTTCGGCCTGGACCGCTTGGCGATGCTCATGGCCGATCTGCCCGACATCCGGCTGTTGATCGAGAACGACGTGCGCTTCCTCGCGCAGTTCGCAGGCTGAATCGTTCCCGCCGCAGGCAAGGACGTTCAGAAACAGAAGGGGGAGCGCAGGCTTCCAGCCTGCCCCGTCCGGCATCCCTGCCGGACGGCTCTCTTCTTTGTCATCCCGAGCGAAGTCGAGGGACCTCTAACTGAATGTCTGGCTCGGTGGATTCACGCACCGCTCTCAGTACGCGCTGCGAGCCAAGGCAAATAGCAAGAGGTCCCTCGACTTCGCTCGGGATGACAAAAGGCGGCAGCAGCAGCTTGCCGGCAGGGATGCCGGCAAGAGCGGGCAGGATGCCCGCGCTCCCTTTCCCGCATCCGTCTCGCAACGCTGCTTGGCTAATTCCTCCAGAGCGCGCCTGTTTAGGCTTCCAAGGCGAGAAGCTTAATCATAGGTTAGGCCACTTCGCATGAGCCACGAGTCCCATGCTTCTTTGAGCAGTGCGCTCGCCGCCATCGACCTGATTGGCCAGCAAATGCGTCCTTACCAGTTGGTTGTCTCGGCACAGCGAGGTTCGGTGTGGCCCAACCGAGGCAACAGCTTCTGGCTGTCGCTTCAGAGCGGCACATGGTATCTGAGCACATGGTCACCCGTGTGTTACCGCATTCCCGGAGACCAAGATGTTCTCGCGGTCTGTTCGGCGTGCATGGCCGTCGGCATGTCGGCGATGGATCGAGTGCCCGATGAGATAGCGGCGCGTTTCGGCATGGAGCAGATTTCTGATGATGAGTTTGAGCGTTTATTTCCAGAGGGCGACAACGCGGCCTAAGGTTCTGTTAGGAGTTTCCAGTTAGCGCGCATTTTAGGATCATGTTTAAGGGGAAGTAACAGTATCATCGCCGCGCACTCACAGCCCGCGCGAAGGCTGACTCCGGCAGTTTCTCCCTTGCCTGCCGGGAAGGGGCGGCGTTTAGTCAACGCCCGCTCGTTGCGCGGCGCATCGGTTGATCCGTCGGCGGCGCGTGGTTGTCTCCCATCCGATGAAAATTTCCCTCAACTGGCTGCGTGATTATGTCGCTTTCGACGGCTCGCCGGAGGCGCTGGCGGAGTTGTTGACGATGGCGGGCGTGGAGGTCGAGGGCGTGGAGACGCGCGGGGTGAACATCGACAAGGTCGTCGTCGCGCAAATCCTCGCCTCGACGCCGCATCCGAATGCCGACCGTTTGAGCGTCTGCCGGGTGGACGACGGCTCGGGTGCGGCGGAAGGGCGGCAGATCGTGTGCGGGGCGAAGAATTACCAAGTTGGCGACAAGGTGCCGCTGGCGCTGCCGGGCGCGGTGTTGCCGGGCGATTTCAAAATCAAGGTCGGCAAGCTGCGCGGAGTCGAGAGCGAGGGGATGCTGTGTTCGGCGAAGGAACTCGGCGTCTCCGACGAGAGCGCGGGACTCTTGATTTTGCCGGCGGAGGCGAAGGTCGGCGCGCCCATCGGCGAACTGTTTCCGGCGGACACGATCTTCGATCTCGAAATCACGCCGAACCGGCCCGACCTGCTCTCGCACGCCGGGCTGGCGCGCGAGGTGGCGGCGTTGACGGGGAAGGCGTTTCTCTGGCCGGGCGATGCGCTCTGGCGCCAGGTCTCGCGCCCGGCGCCGCACGGCGAGGAGATCACCGTCGAGGTCGCGCCTGAGGCGGCGGAGGCGTGTCCGTTTTATTCGGCGCGCGTGCTGACGGAGGTGAAGGTCGGGCCGAGTCCGGCTTGGTTGCGGGAGCGGTTGGAAAGCGTCGGCTTGCGCGCGATCAACAACGTGGTCGATGTGACGAACTTCGTCATGCTCGAGACGGGCCAGCCGCTGCACGCGTTCGACGCGGAGAAAATCCATCCGGGCATCGATCCGGCGCTGCGCCGCCAGCCGCGCGAACTCGGCATTGAGGTGCGCCTGGCGCGCGCCGGCGAGACGCTGCACGCGCTTGATGGCCGCACGTATCCGCTCGCGCCGCACCACCTGGTCATTGCCGAAAAAGCGGCGGCATCATCTGGGGTAGGGACGGCTCGCCGAGCCGTCCGAAGCTTGGGACGTTTCGGCGAAACGTCCCTACCAAACGTGGACGAAGTCATTGCCGAAAAAGCGGGCCGCGTGTTGGCGCTGGCCGGCGTGATGGGCGGCGAGGAAACGGGCGTCACGAGCGCGACGCGCACGGTGATTTTGGAAAGCGCCTACTTCACGCCCGCGGGCATCCGGCGCACGTCGCGCGAGCTGGGCTTGGCGAGCGATTCGAGCTATCGCTTCGAGCGCGGCGTTGATTTGCGCGAGACGGATGACGCGAGCTTGCGCGCGGCGCAGTTGCTCACGGAAATCGCCGGCGCGCAGGCGCGCGGCATGTATTTCGCCCAAGGGACGCGGAACGTGCCGCTGTTTCCGCTGGACGGACGCACGGTGGCGCTGCGGCCGGAGCGTTGCCGGCAGTTGCTCGGCCTGCCGGTGGCGGACGCGCGCATCGACGAAATTTTGACCGGCTTCGGTCTCGTGAAAACGGACGACGGCTGGCGGATTCCGAGTTACCGGCAAGACCTCACGCGGGAAGCCGACCTCATCGAAGAAGTCGCGCGCGTGGTCGGTCTCGACCAGGTGGAAGGACGCGTCGCGGGTCGTTGCGCGCCGGCCTCGCCGAGCGACCGGGCGTATGATTTCGCGCTGCGCCTGCGCCGCCGGCTCGCGGCGCTGGGCTTTCAGGAGGCGCGTCACGTTTCGCTCGTTGCCGACGCGGCGGCGCGGACGGCGTATTTTCCCCTTCAAAATCCTGCGCTGCGGCTGAAAAATCCGTTGACCGAGGAAGGCGTCGCGTTGCGTCCGAGCTTGCTGCCGGGCCTGCTGGCAACGGCGGGCTTCAACGCGCGCATGGGCGCGGCGGATTTGCGCTTGTTCGAGCTGGGCCGGGTCTTTGCCGCGGGCGGCGAGCCGGAGGAAACCACGGCGCTGGCGTTGCTGCTGAGCGGCGCGTCGCAACCGCCAAGCTGGCGGGGCGCGCCGCGCGCGGCGGACATGCACGACTTGCGCGGCGTGCTCGAAGACGCGCTCGGGCGGGCATTGGAAATCCGTCCGTTGGCAAATGAAAATGCCGCGCTGCCCCTGGCGGCCAGCCTGCACCTCGGCGGACGAGCCGTCGGCCATCTCGGCCAGCTCGCGCCGGCGCAGGCCCGGGCGCTCGACCTCTCGACACGCGCGCCGGTGCTCGTCGCGGAACTGAACGTGCCGGCGCTGCAGGCGCTCGCGGACGATGCGGCGGCGGAACGCAAATTCCAGCCGTTGCCACGTTTCCCGAGCATCACGCGCGATCTCGCGGTGATCGTGCCGGAAACGTTGCCGCACGGCGAGATCGCGGCGGCGTTGCAAGGGAAAAAAGAACCGCTGCTCGCGGGCGTCGCGTTGTTCGACGTGTTCACCGATCCGGCCGGCGCGAAGGTGCCGGCGGGCAAGAAATCGCTGGCGTATTCGTTGACATATCGCGCGCCCGACCGGACATTGAAAGCCGACGAAGTCAGCGCCGCGCACGACCGGTTGAAGGCCGTGCTGGCCGCGAGCTTCGACGTGGTTTTCCGCGAGTAAAACCAGCGTTCTTTGCCGGGGTGGTTTTGACCGGCGCAAAATTTTTCCTTTTACGAATTTACCCTGCGGTGCCCGGGATTCCGGCGGTCAACTCCCGGACCGATGCGATTGACAACAGGGGGCTGTTTCGTGGGAGCCAAATGACAGGCCTTCACTGGAAGTCAGCGGCTCGCGCGATGGTCACCCGCCGTTTCCAAAAGGGAACGGGAACGCCGCCAAACGACACGCGCGGGGTAATCTTTTTTCGGAAGTTGAGGGTTGAGAGTTGAGAGTTGAGAGCTACAAAAGAGCGGAGTCTGCGCGGCGCGTTGGAAGCAGGAAATTTTTCCGGCTCTCAACTCTCAACTCTCAACTCTCAACTATTTCTGCAAAATGCGTGGATTGCTCGTGCTCGAAGATGGTCGTGCGTTTGCCGGCGACGCGTTTGGCGCCCAGGGCGCGACGCGGGTCGGCGAGATTTGTTTTAACACCTCGATGACCGGTTATCAGGAGGTGCTCACCGACCCTTCCTACGTCGGCCAGATCGTGGCGATGACGTATCCGCTCATCGGCAATTACGGTGTGAACGCGCTCGACGACGAGAGCGCGCGGCCGTGGGTGAGCGGCTTCGTGGTCGAGGAACTTGCCGCCATCCCGAGCAACTGGCGCGCGCAACGGCCGCTCGACGATTACTTGCGCGAGCACGGCATCCCTGGGTTGCAAGGCATCGACACACGCGCGTTGACGCGGCACTTGCGCGAGCGCGGCGCGATGAAGGCGTGCCTGACGACCGAGCCGCTCGGCGAGGACGAAGCGCGCCGCCGCGCGGTGGAAGGCGAGGGCGTCGTCGGCATGGATTTTGTAAAAAAAGTGACCACGCGCGCGATCTACGAGTGGGACCCGGACTCCACGCTGTCGCGCCGCTGGACGATCCCAAATATCAACGCGCCCGACGCGGCCAATCCCGACGGCGAACCGGCCGCGTTGCCGCCGGTGAAATACCGCGTCGTGGTCTATGATTTTGGCTTGAAAACGAACCAGCTCCGGCGTCTGCGCCAGCACGGTTTTGGCTGCACGGTGGTGCCGGCCGACACGTCGGCGGAGACGGTGCTCGCGCGCAATCCCGACGGCGTTTTTCTTTCCAACGGTCCCGGCGATCCGGGCGCGCTCGATTACGTTCACAAAAATGTGCGCGAGTTGCTCGGCAAGAAGCCGATCTTCGGCATTTGCCTCGGGCACCAGATGCTCGGGCACGCCTTCGGCGGGCACACGACGAAGCTGAAATTTGGCCACCGCGGCGGCAATCAGCCGGTGAAAGACCTCGTCAGCGGCAAGGTGGACATCACCAGCCAGAATCACGGTTTCGCCGTGGACGCCGCGAGCCTGCCGCCGGAGATCGAGGTCACGCACGTCAACCTCAACGACGGCACGGTGGAAGGCTTGCGCCACCGCGAGCTGCCGATTTTCAGCGTGCAATACCATCCCGAAGCCGCGCCGGGGCCGCACGACGCGTTGCATTTTTTCCGGCAGTTCGGCAAACTCATTGAAGAAAATCGCTGAGCCTGCTAGCAAAGGCGTTCCGCGTCCTTTTTTCCAACTTTCCCCAAGCACCCACACGCCCATGCCCAAGCTCGTCGTCACCCTGCCCGAAGCCGGCGGAGAACAAACGTTTGAACTCACCGAGCCGACGGTCACGGTCGGCCGGTTGCCGGAAAACACGCTCCAGATCGACGATCCGTCGGTCTCCAGCCGGCACGCGCAATTCACCCTTGGCGCCAGCGGAAATTACGAAATCAAAGACCTCGGCTCAACGAACGGCACGCGCGTCAACGGCGCGCACATCACCGAGACGGGGCTGAATCCCGGCGACCGGCTGCGCCTGGGCAAAATCGAGGCCGTGTATCTCTCGGATGTCGGCGGGAGCGCGAGCGGCGGGACCGCGGAGGCGCAACCACTGCCGGCGGCGTCCGCGCCAGCCGTCGCCCTCAGCGCCACGGCCGCGCGCGGGAAGCCGGCGGACTTCGCCAACGCTTCGCCGTTTGCGAAACGGACCAAGGAGAAAGACCCCGCGGGTCGCGCGATCCTCGTGTTTGCGGCGGTGTCGCTGTTGTTGTTCGCCGTTGCGCTCGTCTGTGTCTTCATGCTCCAGCCGCCAGCGAATCTGGGATCGTAAAGCTGAGGCAACGTGTCGTTGTTGCCCGCGCTGCCACGGCTGGTTTGCCGGCGATGCCTGGACGGCGACTCGGTTGCACTGGTGGACACCGTCACCGGCACTCCGCCCATGCAGGCGACGCGGGTGCGCGCCGCGTGGGACGCGCACACGTTGCGAGTGCTTTTCGACTGCGACGATGCGCGGCCGTGGGCGACGTTGCGGGAGCGCGACGCGGCGCTTTGGACCGAGGAAGTGGTGGAAATTTTCATCGACCCCGTGGGCGACGGCGCGAGTTATTTCGAGATCGAGATCAATCCGCTCGGCGCCGTCTGCGATCTCGTGCTGCGCCGCATTCGCAACGGCTGGCGCAAGGATTTCGCCTGGCACGTCGCCGGGCTGCGCGCGCACGCGCACTGGCGGCCGGGCGGCTGGACGGCGGAGCTGGTGATTCCGTTTGCCGCGCTGGTGCCCGAGTCGCCGGTGGCTGGATCAACGAATTGGCGGGTCAATTTTTTCCGCATCGACCGGCCGGGCGGCACGGCGGAATCCGCGGCCGAGTTGAGCGCGTGGTCGCCGACGGGCTTGCGCAATTTTCATCGCCCGGAACGCTTCGGCAGCGTCCACTTTGCCGAGTGAATGCTCTTTGACTTGTTCGCCGCTCACTGGTTTCTTTTCCTACCCGGCCCGATGACAATTCGTCTTTTGCGCTTCGCATTTTTTTGGCCGGCGGCATTGGCACTTTTCTGGCCCGGGATCGACGTGAAGGCACAGTCGCCTCCGTCGTCGCCAGCCACCGCCGCTTCGCCTACCTCGACGCCTGCCGGCGGGAGTGCAAACAAGGAAAACAAGGGGCTGAATTTTTCCATCCCGCTGCCCATTGGCGAAACCACGCGCGAGATTAAAATTCCCGAGCGCGGGCCGACCGGCGAGACCATTTCGCAATTGATGGCGCTCTCCATCAAGCGCCTGGATGCGGACCATCTGGCGATGGAACGCGTCGTCATCGACCTCTACAAACCGGACGGGCGCACGGACTACAAAATCTCGCTGCCGACCTCGGTGTTCGACCTGCGCACGCGCGTCATCCAGAGCAGCGATCCGGTGAGCATCAGCACGACGAATTTCGAGTTGCAAGGTCAGCGCATGGACTTCGACACGGCGACGCACACCGGGAAGTTGATCGGCTGGGTTTACATGAAAATCCACAACGCCAAGGAACTGGCGCAGCCGAGCAAGCCGGCTGAGCAGCCGACGCCGAAATCGGACCGCTGAATGCGTCCACGCCGCTCAGCGCAATTCGAGTCGATAGTGCTGGATGACCGGGCGCGGAGTATCGCCGGCAGTCGAGTCTTGCTCCAAAACCCAATTGCCGCCGTCGAGCAAAATCCCCGCCGGACGCTCCGCATTGGCGAGGGCTAACTCCGCGTCAGAGCCAGGCGGAGTGACGATCTGCGGCGGTAAAAAATCCACGACCAACGGCACGTCGTTCACGTTGGTAAAGACATCGCTGGGGAGATGTTCCGAGCCGGTGGCGTCGGGCGCTGCTTCGCCGCGGCGGGGAGGGCGGCGCACGGCTTGGGGAAGGTTCGTCAGCCAGACGGTGCTGCGCTGCGGCTCGACGGCGTCGAGATAAAGCTGGCCGTCGCTGACCGGGCGCACGGCGTCGGGATTGTTCAGCAGTGCGGCGTCAATTCCGTTGTTGGCTTGGTGACGGAAAATGATGCGCCCGCTCAAAGCGGGTTGCACGCCGCTGCCGCTAAGGCTCAGCTCCGGTTCGAGCTGACCGCGCACCCGGCCGTCCCATTCCATCGGCAACGGCGCGTCGGCATTGACGAAAAGATCGAGCGCGCATTGCGCCAGCGGCCCGCTCGCCAGCGAGGGCAGCGGCAGCAGACTGGCAAGGAGCGCGTCGGTGTCGGCTTTGATTGTGGTGGCGTCTGCTGTCGCTGCCAAGGCCGGAGCAGAGGAGGATGCGTCGTTGTCGCGCTCGGGTGCAAGCGTCAACTCAAACGCGACGGCCGGCGATGGAGCCGCCAGCGGCACAAGGACGAAATGTCGAAAAACATGCGCGTCGTGCAGGCGAACCTTGCCGGCGATTTCCGCCGCGACGCCCGCGCCTTGCACCCTCACGTCGAGATCGCCGTTAGCGTGGGCGTTGGCGTCGTTGAGCACTTCGACCTCCCTGGCTTGCAATGTGAGATCGAAGACCGGCGGCGCGGCGGATTCGGGCCAATCGACGCGGCCTGTGACTGCGACGTTGCCGCCGTCCGGACGCTCGGCGGCGAACTTGTCCAAGTGCAGCGCGGCGCCCGGTCCGTCGAGCCGCGCGTCGGCTGTGACGTTATCCCAATCGAGCCATACGCCCAGCCGCGGATCGGCCCAACGCAGCCGCGCCTTGCGCAACGCGAGCTGGCCGTTGAGTCGCGGCACGCGCGGCGTGCCCGCCAGATCGAGCCAGCCGGTCAAGCGGCCCGTGGCAGGTTCGCGCCAGATTCCCGGCAGCAGCGGCGAGAGCAAATCGAGCGCGCAATCGGTCCAAACCACGCGGCCGATCAACGTGCCGTCTGGATGAAAGCAATGTGGCTCGGCGGTTTGGTCCTGCACGAGCGGCAGGGAAACGCCTTCCAAACGCAACGTCGGCGCAGCCGTCGCAGTCGCCGGCTGCGGCGGCGCGGGACGGTTGCCACCGTTGTTGTTGTTGTTACCGCGCCGGGCGGGTGCGGACGGATTGCTGTTGGCGATGGTTTCACCGGGATCGCGCAGGGTGAGTTGACGAAACGAAACGCTGTCGGGCGAGTAGGTGCCTTCGCTTTCGAGATCAATGCGCCGCGGGATGGCCAGCTTGTCGCCGCGCGCTTGAAAGCCGCCGAGCCGGACTTTGAAGGCGCCACTGTGCGCGCCGGGCGCGCCGTCGCCGCTCCATTCCAAATCCAACGCGCCGACCGCCGGACCGACCACACCGAGACCCGTCAGCGCCGGCCCATACGGCACGAGGTCACGCACGGAAGCGTGACCTTCCGCCGCGTAGCGCCGCGAGCCGCTGAGTTGAAAATTTCCCTTGCCTTGAAAAGTGTCGGCTGCCCGCGCCGCCTCGAGGCTGGTGATCTGCAACTCGTCGCCGCGGAAGAGCAGCGTCGCGCGCAACTGGTCGAGCGGCGCGCCACGCACCCGCAGCGGCCCGGCATTCACGCGCAAGTAGCCATCGAGCGTGCGCCCGCGGCCGGTGAGCGTGCCTTGCGCGACGGTGCGTCCGCGCAATTCCGGCAGGCCCGGCGGCAGGAGGTAGGCGAATTCTTCGAGGTCATCGATGCGGGCGTCGAGGTTGCAGGAAAAATTATCCAGCCACGCCGGCACGAGCGAAGCGGGCGTCGTGGTCGTCGTCGCCGTTGCCGCCGCAGTCGGGGTTTTCCCGTCGGCAGCAGGAGCTGGAGGCGGCAGGGTGACGGCCGCGACGGACGGCGGCAGCGGGCCTTCGCCGTTGAAGACCAAACGATTGCTGCGCTGCACGAGATCGAGTTCGTGCATGGTCACGCGGTGATTGAGCACGGTGGCCGCGAGGAGCAGCCGTTGCCAGCGCCGCGCGCCCCATTGAAAATCCGTGGCCTCGAACCGCAGCGAAGCCGCCGCGCCCGACAAATTCGCCGGGTCGCCGCTGAAGGAAAACACGCCGGCGCGCACGCTGCCGCCAGTGGGCCCGGCGAGGTGGAGCAGCTCGACGAGCGGACGCACGGCAATGGCTTCGACGGAGCCGGCGAGTTCCAGTTGCCACGGCGCGATGTCGCGCGGCAGGTTGACTTTGGCTTGCGCCCGCAGCGTGCCGCCCAGCGCGCGCAGGGCGAAATCACCATCGAGCCGGCGGCGGTGCAACTGGGCGCCATCGAGCGTGAGCGAGGTCAGCTCGATGCCGGGCGCGAGGGCGAGGCCATTGAGCGACAATCGGGTGCCGTTCCAGCGCGTCGCGGCATGCCAATCGTGATACACGCTGTCGAGTCCGCCCGGCCCGCGGGCTTCGACTTCGCGCACGAGCAAAACGCCAGGCTCGCGGTCGCGGTGCGCGGTGAAGCGCAGGCCGCGCAGGCGCAGCGAGGATCTGCGCAGGTGCAGTTGCAGATCGTCGTCGGTCGGGATGACGATCTCGATGTTCATTGGAATCAAGCGCGGACCGAGCGGAGCAAAAAAACGGGCGAGTCGCGCCTGCAGCCGTTGATTCCATTGGGCCAGCCAGCCCGCGTGCGCCGGCGCTGCGTCATGTGGCCGTCCGCGCACGAGGTCGAGCGCGAGATTGCCGTGGACGCCTTCCAGCACAAGCTGGCCGAGCCACGAAGGCGGCGCCGCATTGGCCGGGCCGCGTCCGAGCCGGGAGAGCGGCGCGGTGAAAACCAGTTCGGCGCGGTTGATGCGCAGGTCCGTGGTGGGCTGTTTCGACGACGCAGGCGCGGCGCCGTCTTCGGTGACGCGCACGCCGTGCAGCACCGTGGCGGCAAGCAGGGAACCCTCGATGGAATCAATCTCCAGCCGCAATCCGCGTGCAGCCGCCTGTCCGCCCAGCCAGGCGCGCACCGCAACGTGCCACGCGGGCGGATAGAAAACCAGCGTCCCGGCACCGAACAGGATCAGCAGCAGGAGCGTCCAAAAAATCGGCCGGCGCGGGGCAGGGCGGCGCGCGGGTTTTTCCAAGGAGGCCGGCGGCTTGGCAGGAAGGTTTGGAGCAACGGCGGCGGCGGCAGGCACGAGTGGAAAAAATGAACGCGTTGGCTGTAAATGTCTTCTACGCGCGAGGCGACATTTTTGAGCGTCAATTGCTGACCGCGTTATTGACGAATTCCCGTTGTCGGCGAAGGCGCCGCAGTTGGCGACGGAACGGCTGGTTCGCCGAAGCGCAAATCGAGGTGGCAATCGGGGCCGAGGCGCTCCCGCAATTGGGTGGCGAGCGCGACCTCGGCGTCGTGGGGAAGGTGGGCGCCGTGGGCCTTGGAACGTGCCTGCGCGGCGAGGGAATTGATCTCGCCTTCCAGTTCGCCCGGCTGCACGCGATTCCAAAAACCATTCTGCAATTCCAGCACCTCGATCCGGCGCGACTCGACGCCGAGAATCCTGGCCGGCGGCACGGTCACGCGGACGGTCGGCGGCGCGCCGGGTTTTTCCGCGCGGTCGAGTTGGGCGGAGAAGGGCTGGCGCAAATCGAAGCCGGCTTTCACCAAAAATTCGCCGCGCAGGCGCACGCGCTTCGTGCTGCCGAGAAACGTGGCGTTCAACTCGCGCTCGACCACGGTGGGACGCTCCACGACGGTCAATTCCAGCGCCGGGCTGGCTTGCTCGAAAACGACGCGGTTGCCGATGGTGACGCGCGGTTGGAACGCGGTGCCGAACGTTTTTTCCAGGGCGTTCGACGCGAGAGCCATCCATTTTTCAAAGCGATCCGCGCCGACATTGAACACCTCCACCGGCGCACGGAGAGTCTGGTGATATAAAAACGCCGCCAGCAGCGCGAGGACGCAGGCCACGCCGAGAAATGCGGCGGCCCAACCAATCCGCGGCTGCCGTTGCCGGGGCGCGCGCACCGACTCGGCCCCCGTGACGGCGGTGGAAGAAGACGAGGGGCGCGGGCTGCTGCGGCTGGCCACGGGAGAAGTTACGGCGGGCAGCGCGGTGGCTCAACTGGCCGTGGGAACCGATGAGCGAGGCATCCCGCCAAAAAAGTAGCGCCCCCCGCGTCCGATGGACACGAGGGGCGCCTGTTCCCCCCAGAACAATCTTCTAAAATCGTGCTCACCTTTTAGCCCGGTGTTCCGAGGCGCGCAAGGAAAAATCTGGGAAATTTTTCGCGGGCACTTCTGGTAAATCCGGCTTGAGCTGACGCCAACTTGCCCGCGCGGCCGGAGGCACGCCAGCGCAAAAACGTGACGTTTTCGCCACAGTTCAAAAACACGGAAACGCTCACGCCGCCACCCGCCGCGAGCCGTTGTCAGCGGGAGCCGGCGCGAGCAAGCCGATGACCAGCCGTTCGAGCGCGAGGCGGTCGTCGAGCGCGCCGGTGACGAGCGCTAGGTTTGCGTCGAGACACGCGCGGAGACCGGCGCGGAGCTCAGGCAGCTCGAAACGATGCGCGTCGGCGGCGGCGAAGCCGAGCGCCCAGGCGTTGAGCGTGCCGTCTTTTTTGCGCGGCAGGTGCGCGGTGGCGTCAGCGGGGAGTTTTTCCATCGCCTTGGCAAAAGCGAATGCCTGCTGGCCGCGGCCGCCGACGCGATGGTGGGTTTGCAGGTCTTTGACGAGCAATAGATTGCGCACGGTCGGAATGATCGAGACGAGCAGGATGCCGATGGCCGATTCGCCTTGGTGCAGGAGCTGGTCGATGAGCGCCAGCGCGCCGGGCAGGTCGCGTCGGCCGAGTCGATTGCCCAACTCGAAGACCACGCCGGCACGCGTCAGCGGCACGAGCCGGCGCACGGTGCCGGCGTCGATGGTGCGCGTCCCGTGGCCGAGGAAAAGATCGAGCTTTTCGAGTTCATTCTCGATCTGCCGGGTGTCGCCGCCAGTGAGCAGGGTGAAGAGTTCGCTCGCCTCGCCGTCGGCGAAATCCAGCCCGCGCGCGGTGGCGCGTTCGACCACGAGCGCGGCGGCTTCCTCCTCCCAGCCCGCGCGGTTGGCGTCGAGCCGGTCGAAGACGCGCACGTCGGCGAGTTTGCCGAGGGTTTTGTAAAACGAGCGCCGCTTGTCGGTCTCGATGGCGCTGAGCAAAAATTTTACGCCGTTATCGCCCAGGCCGGCGGTGAGCGTGGCGGCGAGCGCTTCGAGCGCTTCGAGCACGCTGGCGGCGCGGCCGAGGGGGTTGTCACCGAGGAAGTTGGCATTCTTCAGCCAGACGAGTTTGCCGGTGCCGCCGAAGAACGGGAGCGTTTGCAGCGCGTCGATGGTCTCGTGAATGCGGGCGACGGCGGCGGCGGCGTTGTCCACCGCGCCGTCGAGAATTTCCAAGCCGAAGTCGCCGGCGTCGGCCGGCGCGAGTTGCGTGGCGAGCTGCGCCGCCTCGGTTTTCACCGTGCCCTCGTCACTGCCGACGACGGCAATGATCGCGGCGTTTTTTTTGGGGGCAGCAGCGGCGCGCGGCATCCCGATGTCTTATCCGCGGATGCGCGCGGAGCAAGAGACGTAGCGTAAAAAACACCACCAAGACGCCAAGACACCAAGGGAGAGAGAAAATTTGTAAACCTGGAAAACTTCCTTCCTTACTTGGTGGCTTGGCGTCTTGGTGGTGTTGTTAATTAGTCTTTCCGCAGGAGCGCGCTGTTGGCGTAGCTTTTGAATTCGTTCTCGAAATTCGCGGCCAGCGGGAAGCGGTTGCCAAAGGTGACGCGCAACGCCGTGTCAAACGTGCTGCCCTTGCTCAACAAATCGAGAAACTGCGCGAACTTCGCTTTGTCCTCGCCGGAAAGAAACCGCACGAGCACCTCGCTCTCGGAATAAAACGCGACGACCTGCCTTACCTCTGTCGGATACGTCACCATTTCGGTGAGCTGTTTCAGCGGCAGGAAATCGGTCGCCGGCAGGTTGTGAAAGTGCGGGCGCGCCTGGTAGCCGCGGGCGCGGTAAAAGGTGGCGTAGGAAACGAGGGAGATGTATTCCGCGTAACCTTCGTTGAGCCAAAGCGGCACGTTGTCGCCGTAGAAGCGGTTGACCACAAGGTGCGCCGTTTCGTGACCGAGCGCGTTGCCTTTGAACTTCTGCGCCGGATCGCGCGTGATGAACAGTTCGTTGCGCGCATGGATGCCGCCGGTCCACGGATCAAGGTGCGCCTTGGTTTGGAACTGGCTCCAGTCATCGGCGCTTTCAAAAACAAAGATGTGCGCCTTGCGTTCCCAATGGCTCGTATCCTTGCCGAGGTCTTTGGCGATGACGCGATAGTAAAATTCCGCTTCCACGCTCACCGGCGTGGCGATGTGGGAGTGAAAATAATGATAGATGAAATTTTCCGTCTCCGCGTGCTTCCACTCCGTCGGGCGGAGGGAGAGCGCCGCCTGCCCGAGCACGCCGACGGCCTGGCTCGACAGCGCGGCGAAAGGAATTTCCTTCAAACCCTCGAGCCCTTGGCGCTCCGGCGCGGCGGGAGCGGCGGGCGTTTGCGCGCGCAGCGACAGCGCGACTGACGCGAGCAGGATGATCACCAGCGACAGACAAACCCGCAGCAGAGATTGGCGACACAGAAGTTGCACGCGGCTTTTTCCAAAGCAGGAACGACGCCCGCCGCCAGCGCAACCGAGTCGGGCCACGCGCCAATTCTGCTCCGTGGCCGGGGATTTGTTGAATGCCACGCTAAAGAGTGGTCAGGCCAGCCCCGGCGTGCTAATGACGGACGGAGGAGTGAAAAATTTGGCTGGGAAATGTGGTGACGAGCCGCCGCGTCCTCGTAGTTCAACGGATAGAACGGAGGTTTCCTAAACCTCTAATCCGGGTTCGATTCCCGGCGGGGACATGGTGGGTCGATTTTTGGGGTGTTGTCTCGCGCCCTGGCGTCACGCGTTTCCCAACGAAAAGTTCATTCCGGACTATTGCGTATGGAAATTCTGGATCATCTTTTTACGAAAAACAGGGAATGGGCGGAGAGCATCCGGCAGCAGGACCCGGAGTTTTTTCTCAAACTTTCCCGGCAGCAGTCGCCGGCTTATCTGTGGATCGGCTGTTCCGACAGCCGGGTGCCCTCGAATCAGATCGTTGGACTCATGCCCGGCGAATTGTTTGTCCACCGCAACATCGCCAACCTCGTCGTGCATACCGATTTGAATTGCCTGTCGGTCATGCAGTTCGCCGTGGATGTGCTCAAGGTGCAGCACATCATCGTCTGCGGACATTATGGGTGCAGCGGCGTGCGGGCGGCGTGGTGCCGCGACCGGATCGGGCTGAGCGACAACTGGCTGCGTCACATCCAGGACGTGCGCGAAAAGCACGCCGAGCGGCTCGCCCGCACCGCGAACGATGCCGCGGCGGCCGATTGCTTGTGCGAGTTGAACGTCATCGAGCAAGTGGCCAATGTCTGCCAGACGACCATCGCCCGCGATGCCTGGGAGCGTGGTCAGGAACTGGCGGTGCACGGCTGGATTTATGGCATTCGCGACGGCTTGCTGCGCGACTTGAAGACGACTGTCACCGGTCCACACGATGCTCCAAACGTGTATCAAGCAGCGCTCTCCCCGTTCATGGCGTCCTGAGTCAGGCGGTCGCACGCTGAACCGCAGGCCAGCGCGCCGACCTGGACCCCACGCACTCCGATCTTGCCGTGCGGACGGCCCTTCGCTAGGACTTTTCTTTTTCAGTAATCATTCACCCAAACCCCATGCCACCGCCGCCTCCACCATCCTACCCGCCGCAACCACCAGGTTATTATCCGCCGCAGCCCGCGCCGCGCCGAGGTTGGTGGAGCCGCAACTGGCTGTGGTTCGTGCCCACGGGCTGCGTGGGGTTGCTCCTTTTGCTCGTGGCGTTTGTCCTGATGATCGTGTCGGTCGTATTCGGCGCGATCAAATCCTCCGACGCCTACAAAACGGCGCTGGCCCGCGCGCAAGCCGATCCGCGCGTGATCGAGGCGCTTGGCACGCCGATCCTAGCCGGCTGGGCCGTGACCGGCAGCGTCAACGTGAATCCGGCGGGCGGCAACGCGGACCTGAACATTCCCATCTCTGGTCCAAAAGGCGCCGGCGCCATCGACGCGCACGCCACGAAGGACAACGGCGCCTGGAATTATTCCAAGCTCACCGTGCAAATCAAAAACACCGGCGACGTGATCGACCTCCGCGCCCGCGAGCGACGCGACCTGCGCGTGCGCTAGCTCTGGCGCGAGCTGCCTGCGTGGGCGCCGGCGTCATCGGCGCGGGCGAGGATTTCTTGCAGCACGCGGTCGCTGTCGATGCCCTCGGCTTCGCCTTCAAAATTCAGGATCAACCGGTGCCGCAGCGCCGGCAGCGCGGCGCGGTGCAAGTCGGCGCGCGCGACGTGGAACCGGCCGTCGAGCAGCGCGAAAATTTTTGCCGCCAGGATGAGCGTCTGCACGCCGCGCGGGCTGGCGCCGTAGCGGACAAATTTTTTCGCCAGCGGCGTCGCGGCGTCATGCTCCGGGTGCGTCGCCAGCACGAGCGCGATGGCGTGCGCCTGCACCTCGCGCGTCACCAGCACGGCGCGCACGGCCCGGCGCAGTTGCAACACCGTTTGCGCGTCGAGCACCTTGTTCACCGTGAGCGTTTCGTCAGCCGTCGTGCGGTCCACGATCTGGTGCAATTCGTCCGCGCTCGGGTAGGCGACTTTGAGCTTGAAAAAGAACCGGTCGAGCTGCGCTTCGGGCAGCGGATACGTGCCCTCCATCTCGAGCGGATTTTGCGTGGCGAGCACGAGGAACGGTTCGTCGAGCACGTGCGCGACACCGCCGACCGTGACGCTGCGCTCCTGCATCGCTTCGAGCAACGCGCTCTGCGTTTTCGGCGTCGCGCGGTTGATCTCGTCGGCCAATAACACGTTGGCGAAAACGGGCCCCGGCTGAAACTGAAAACGTTTCCGACCGTGCTCGTCTTCGAGGATGATGTTTGTGCCGACGATGTCCGCCGGCATCAGGTCCGGCGTAAATTGCACGCGGGAAAATTTCAGCTCCACCGCGTCGGCCAGCGTGCGCACGAGCATCGTCTTGCCCAGGCCTGGCACGCCTTCGAGCAGGACGTGGCCGCCGGCAAAGAGCGCGCCGAGCACGCCGTCGAGAATTTCTTCCTGCCCCACGATGACGCGGTGCAGTTCCGCTTTCAGCCGCGCGAATTCCTGCGGAAAACGCTCGGCGTCCTGGCGCAATTGCGCGTCGGCTTCTGGGTTGGCACCGGGAGTCGTCATGTGCGTGCTCAATGCGTTTGCAGCGCGTGCAACTTCGCCAGGGCGCGGCCGTTTTCGATTTGCGCCCGCGCCAATTCGGCGCCGGCGGCGAGGTCGCGCGCGAGGCCGGCGACGACGAAACCCGCGGCGGCGTTGAGCAACACCAGATCGCGCCGGCCGCCGCCGATTTCTCCGGCGAGGATGCCGTAAAGAATCTGCGCGTTTTCCTGCGCGTCGCCGCCGCGCAGTTCGTCCAGCGACCCGGCCAGCGACAGCCCGGCATCGCGCGGATGCACGTGCAAACGACTTGCAACACCATTTTCCCAACGACCAACCAGCGTGTCGCCGAGGATCGACATTTCGTCCATGCCGCGGCCGGTGCCGTCGTGGAGCGCGCCGTGCACCGCCCAGGCGTGCGCGCGGCCGAGTTCACCAAAGACGGCGGAGAGTTTTTCCGTGAGGGGCGGCGCATAAACGCCGAGCAGTTGCCGCGCGGGCCGCACCGGATTCAGCAGCGGGCCGAGCAGGTTGAAAATGGTGCTGATGCCTTCGCGCGAGAGCTGCCGCCGCGCCGCGACGCCGGCCGCAAACGCCGGGTGATAATCCGGTGCCCACAAAAAGCACAACCCGTGCAGTTCCAGACAGTGCCGCGCCTCGGCGGGCGACACGCCGACGACGCGCACGCCGAGCGCCTGGATCACGTCGATGCCGCCGCTGCGCGACGAAAGCGCGCGCCCGCCGTGCTTGGCCAGCGCCACGCCGCCCGCGGCCAGGATGAAGCTCGTCGTGGTCGAAACGTTGAACGTATTCACGCGGTCGCCGCCGGTGCCGCACACATCGAGCAGCGGACCGGACAGACGCGCGGGATCAATTTTGGGATCGACCGCCCGGCGGAGCAGCGCCCGGCAAAACTCGGCAATCTCGCCGGGCGTCTCGCCGCGCTGAGACAGCGCGCGGAGAAACTCAGCCTTGGACACGTCGGGCACGTCGCCGGAAGCGAGCGCATCGACGACGGCGTCGATTTCCGCCGGTGTCAGGATGGTCGCCTCGGTCGTCGCGAGCAGACGCGGCGTGAGAGCATCGAGCACGTTTTGCATGAGGTTTTTCCGCGCGAGAGTGTAGCGGAATTCACGGCGCGCGCCGGATTTTTCCGCAACGTCGATTTTCGACTTGGGCGGCGGGCGCTTCGTCCGTAGTTTCTCCTGTCATGCCCTCCTTCGACATTGTCTCCGAGATTGACCGGCAGGAAGTCGATAACGCGCTCAATCAAGCGCGCAAGGAACTCGTCACGCGCTTTGATTTCAAAGGCAGCACGGCCAGCATCGAGCAGCCGGGCAAAGACAAGATCACGCTCGCGGCCGAGGACGCCACGCGCTTGAAGGCGCTGGTGGAAATCGTGGTCGGCAAGCTGGCGAAACGCAACGTCGATCTGCGCAACCTCGATCAAGGCAAGCCGGCAGTTTCGTCGATGGGTCACGCGCGGCAGGAGATGACCGTGAAGCAGGGGCTCGAAGGCGCGAAGGCGAAGGAGATCATCGCCGCGATCAAGGCGCAGAATTTCAAAGTGCAGAACACGTTGCAGGACGCGCAAATCCGCGTGACCGGAAAAAAACGCGACGATCTGCAAGCGGTGATCGCCTTCCTGCGCAGCAAGGATTTTGGCGTCGCGCTGGTGTTCAAAAATTTCCGCGACTAAATGCTGTTCGCAGGGACGATTCGCCGAATCGTCCGTCACTTTTTCGGACGGCTCGCCGAGCCGTCCCTGCCTGCCGCAAATGTCGTCATCCGCCCTGCACCGGCGGCATGATCGAGACCACGTCGCCTTCGTGCAGCGTTTGTGCGCGCGTCGCGTATTCGAGACCGACAGCGACGAGCAGGTGCGCGTCCCATTTTTCCAACGCGGGATAATCGCGATACAGCGTTGCGAGAAAATCGCCGACCGTCGCGCCGGGCGGCACTTCGCGCGTCTGCGTGGATTGGCCGACGAGGTCGCGCAGGCGGGAGAAAAATTGCGTCTCGATCTTCATCATGCGCGCAGAGCTTCGGACGACGCGGCGTTCGCAGCAATGTCGGCTAGCCCGGCACTGATGGCTGCTTCGCTGAGCACGCCGATGCACGGCAGGTTGCGATATTTTTCCTGAAAATCCAGGCCGTAGCCGACGACGAATTCGTCGCCGATGTCGAAGCCGACGTAGTCCGCCGTCACATCGCGCACGCGCGGGCGCGTCTTGCGCAGGAGCACGCAGATGCGCACGCTGCGGGCGCCGGCGGCGGCGAGTTTTTCGCGGATCGCGTGGAGCGTCTGGCCGCTATCGAGAATGTCGTCGAGCACGAGCACGTGCCGGCCGGCCACGTCGGGCGTGGAGAGTTGGTCGAAGGTGATGACGCCGCTCGAAGTCGTGCCGCCGTGGTAGCTGGAAACGCTCACGCAATCGACGCGCAACGGCAGCGGGATGCGCCGCAGCAGGTCGCTCAGGAACATGAACGAGCCGTTGAGCACGGCAACGACCGTCAGCTCGCGGTCGGTGAAATCGCGCGTGATCTCGTGCGCCATTTCGTCGAGCCGGCACAGGATCGTGGATTCGTGAAAGAGCACGCGCTGGAGGTCGCCGAGCATCGGGAAAAGTGCGGAGCCACAGAGATGCACGCGGCAAGCTCCGACTGCAACGGGAAATGGGCGGCGGCAGGCTTTCCAGTCGCGCGGTTCTGCCGTATGGAATGCCGACACGCGTCATCGTCATCATGGCCGCCGCAATTTTTCCGCCGATGAATCCGGAGTCGCCCGGCGTCGGCGTCGAGTCCGCGCGTGGCGCCGACATGACGCTGGCCCGACTCAAGGTCGCGCGGCGTCGGCTGCGGCTGGCGCAATGCGGCGAAAGCTTCGGCGCGGCGTTGTTACGCGCCGGTGCGTTGCTCGTCATGGCGGCGGGCGTGCTGGCCTTGGGTTTGGAGCGGAAGCCGTTGCCGGCGGCGCTCGTTTTGGGCGCGCTGGGGTGGGGAATTTTGGACTTCGCGGTGGGTGTGTGGCGCGCGCTGAGGCGCTGGGATTTGCACGCTGCCGCCGTCGAGCTGGATCGCCGTGGTGGCACGCGGGATCGGTTCGCGGTGGCACTGGTTTTGCGGCAAGCGCCAGCCGGCGCAGCGGGACCGGTGGCGCATCTGGCGCTGGCCGAGTGCGGCGCGTTTATCGAGAGATTTCCGCTGACGCAAAAGACGCCGCTGTTTCCGTTGGCGACGAGGCGGCTTTTTGGCGCGGCGTTGGCACCACTGATCTCGCTGGCGCTGCTCACGGCTCACGAAGCATCGCGCCAATCTTCGCGCGCCGCTCAGGGCGACCCAGCGCTGGATGCGGCGGTCGCGCAACGCGCCGAGGCTTTGCAAAAACTCGCCGACCAGTTGCGGCAAACGCCCGATCTCGCGGCCGACGCCGAGCGTTTTCAAGCCGAATTAAAGGACGCCGCGCAACGCCTGCGCGACGCTGCGTCCAACCCGCCGGACGCCGAGGCCGCGCGCCGGGCGGCGCTGGGCGCGCTGTCGCAACTCCAGGCGCGTTTGCAGGAAATGCAGGACGCCGCTCGCCAATCCCGGCCGACTCCGGCGGAGGTCGCCGCGCTGGCTGCGGCGCTCGAGCGCGACGCGGCGACGCGCGCGGCGGGCGAGGCATTGCGCGCGGGCGATCTCGCGGGCGCGGCGGAGAAATTGGAAAAACTGTTGCAGCAGCTCAAGGAAAATGGCGACCCGGCGAAAACGTTGGAACAACTCGCGCGCGCCCTCGGCGAAGCGGCGGCGCACTTGAGCCAAGCCGAGCGTTCCGAACTGGCCCGGCAAATGCAGGAAGCCGCGCAAAACGGCAGCACGGCGCAGGCGATGCAACGCCTCGCGCAACTCTTGCGGCGGGCGGGCGCGCAAGCCAGCGCCAGTGGCAATGGCAGCAACGGTGCCGGCAGCCACGGCGGGCGCCAGCTCACCGCGCAGGAAGTGCAGCGGCTGATCGAGGCGTTGGAAAATATGAAAGATGGACTCCGACCCGGCAACGGTAACGGCCGGCCCGGCGGCGCGGACGGCAGCGGCTTGGTCCTGCAGGATTTTTCAAATTCCGAATCGGGGAAAAATTCACCCGGCCCCGCGGGGTCGAGCGCCAGCGGGATGCCCGGCAGCGAACGTGACACGGGCACGAGTGAAGACATCTTTGGCGCGCGGGACACCGCAGCGCGCACGGGCAAACCATCCGGTCCGGCGACCCGCGTGCAGGGCGTCGAGGGCGGCGAGAACGGCGAGTCGCTCGACGATTTGCTCCTGCCCGCAACGGATGGTCCGGGCGGCGGCAATGCGCGGGCGAGCCAGCGTTACCGCGCGCTTTACGACGCGATGGCGCCGGCGGCGCAGGAGGCGTTGCGGCAGGAGGAAATCCCGCCCGGCGCGCGGGCCTACGTGGGGCGGTATTTCCGGAGCATCCGGCCGCCGGAGTGAGTTTCGCGCCGCGTTCCCCCTCCGGCAGGCTTAATCGTAATCCTAATCTTAATCTTAGTCC
>JAFAXH010000107.1 GCA_019241085.1 Verrucomicrobiota bacterium
CCATCGCGCCCGGCGGCATCATCGTGAACATGCTGCCGTTTCATCGGCTGGAATTGGATGAAACCAACCGCGTCCTGCGCGCGGGCGCGGGCGCGCGCTGGGCGGAGGTGCTGCCATTTCTGGCGGCGCGCGGCTATTCCGTGGCCGTCATGCAGGCGAGCAACAACTTCACCATCGGCGGTTCCTTGAGCGTGAATTGTCACGGCTGGCAGCCGGATTCCGCGCCGATTGCCTCGACCGTGCGCGCGTTCCGCTTGATGCTGGCCAGCGGCTCGGTCGTGTGGTGTTCACGCGAGGAAAACGGCGAGCTTTTCCGCGCGGCCTTGGGCGGTTATGGCTTGTTTGGCATCATCCTCGATGCCGATATCGACGTGGTGCCGGACGCCAGTTATCACATCGAGTCCTGCGTCATTTCCACGCAGGATTACGCGACGGTCTTCGCGGAAAAAGTGCGCTCCGTTCCGGCCGGCAGCGTCGACTTGGCCTACGGCCGGATCAGCGTCGCGCCAGAGAGTTTCGGACGCGAAGCCATCCTGACGCTCTTCCATCCGACCGACCCGTCAGCCGTTGCCGCCAGCGCCGGGCCAGCGCCGTTGCCAGCCGCGGAGCCGGGCGTCATCGACGCGCTCAAGCGCACGATTTTTCGCGGCTCCATCGCCAGCAATTACGGCAAGTCGTTGCGCTGGCAGGCGGAGAAAACTTTGGGCGAAGCCTTCGGCAAAAGGAGCTACCGGCGCAGCGAGATTTTCAACGTGCCGGCCGAGCTTTACGCCAATCGCACGCCGGGACGAACCGACATTTTGCAGGAATACTTTGTGCCGCCGGCGCGGCTGGCGGATTTTCTGGAACGGCTGCGAGAAATCCTCGCCGCGCATCGGCGGCAAGCAGCCGCATCCGACCCGGAGGCCGCCCTGCCGGATTTGCTCAACGTCACCGTGCGCGACGTGCGGCACGATTCCGACACGCTGCTGGCTTACGCGCAAGGCGAGGACGACGTGTTCGGCCTGGTCCTCCTTTTTGAACAAGCCGCCCATCGCGCCGCCGCCGCGCGGGCGGGAGCGATCACCCGCGACCTGATCGAGGCGGCGCTGCAAATGGGCGGCACCTACTACTTGCCGTATCGCCTGGATGCCACGCCCGAGCAATTCCGGCGCTGCTATCCGCAGGCCGCCGAATTTTTCACTTTGAAACGCCGCTACGATCCCGATGAGTCGTTTCAAAATGAGTTCTATCAAACTTACGGCAAAGCGCCGTGACGCGCGCCGCGCGTTCAGATCGACCATTCCGGCCCGGCTGGCGGCGGCGCGGCGGCTTCGGCGACGGTTTGGACGTTGCGCAATTCGAGGAAAACGTGCTCGCCGGGGCGCAGGTTGTAGTCGCTCTCTTCGCGGCGGGTCAACTCGGCTTCGAGCGCTTCGCCAGTGTCGGTGCGGGAGAGTTCCACGCGCGCAATCGAGCCGGCGGTGAGCACGCGGCGGACGATGGCTTCCACCTGCGGCGGCGCGGCGCCGTTGACGGCAACGGCGGCGCGGTGGCGATGGATGATGACATCGTGGCGGCGCACGTAGGTGTGCAGCGGGCGGGTGTGCTCGGCGGCGGCAGCGGGGCGATCCGGTGCCGCGGAACCGAGGCGATTGCTCTCGCCGAGGAACTCGAATACGAAGGGCGTCGCCGGATGGTCATAAACTTCTTGCGGCGTGCCGATCTGCTCGATCCGGCCGGCGTTCATGAGCACGACGCGGTCGGCGATTTCGAGCGCTTCGTCCTGATCGTGCGTGACGAGCACAGTGGTCAGTTTCAAGCGTTCCTGCACGGCGCGCAGCCAGCGGCGGAGTTCCTTGCGCACCTTGGCATCGAGCGCGCCGAACGGCTCGTCGAGCAGGAGCAACTGCGGGTCGATGGCCAGCGCGCGGGCGAAAGCGACGCGCTGCCGCTGGCCGCCGGAGAGTTCGGCGGGAAAACGCCCGCCCAACTCGGGCAGTTGCATCAACTCCAGCAATTCGTTCACGCGCCGGCGGATGGCGGCGTCATCGGGCCGGCGGGCGCGCGGGCGAACCCGCAGGCCGAAGGCGACGTTTTCAAAAACGGTCATGTGCCGGAAGAGCGCGTAGTTTTGGAACACAAAGCCGATGCTTCGTGCACCGACTGGACGGTTGGAAACGTCTTGGCCGTCAAAGCGGACGACGCCGGCGCGCGGGTCGGCAAATTCCAAGCCGGCGATGATGCGCAGGAGCGTGGTCTTGCCCGACCCGCTCGGGCCGAGGAGCGCGATGAGTTCGCCTGATTCGACGCGCAGGTTCACGCCGTCGAGCGCGACGAAGCGACCGAAAGTTTTGCGGAGATTGCTGACTTCCAGTTGCATGAATGAAGGAAAGAAAATGCCCGCGAAAAGCGCGAATGGACGCGAAAATTAAAAAAAATTGTTTCTGCTTTTCTTTCGCGGCTTTTCGCGTTTTTCGCGGGCTTAATCCGCGGCGGCTTTTTTGCGTCGCCCGATGAATTGCTTGAGCACGAGCGTCACGAGCGCCAGCGCGGCGAGCAGCGAGGCAACAGCGAAGGCGGCGGCAAAATTGTAGTCGTTATAAAGAATCTCGACGTGCAGCGGGATCGTGTTCGTCTGGCCGCGGATGTGGCCGCTGACGACGCTGACGGCGCCGAATTCGCCCATCGCGCGGGCGTTGCAAAGAATGACGCCGTATAGCAACGCCCATTTGACGTTGGGCAGCGTGACGCGCCAGAGCGTTTGCCAGGAACTCGCGCCGAGCGAGAGCGCGGCGAGTTCGTCATTGTCGCCCTGGCTTTCCATCAGTGGGATCAGCTCGCGCGCGACGAAGGGAAACGTGACAAAAATGGTGGCCAGCACGATGCCAGGCACGGCGAAAATAATCCGCACGTTGTGCGCCTGGAGCCACGGGCCGAGCCAGCCGTTGCGGCCGTAGAGCAGGACGTAAATCAAGCCGGCGACGACGGGCGAAACGGCGAACGGCAGGTCGATGAGCGTGACGAGCAGACTGCGGCCGGGGAAGCGGAACTTGGCGATGGTCCACGCGGCGGCGAGGCCAAAGAGCGTGTTCAACGGCACGGCGATGGCGGCTGTCAGCAGCGTGAGCCGGATGGCTGCGAGCGCGCTCGGCTCGGTGAACGCGGCGAAGTAAACGCCGGCGCCTTTGCGCAACGCTTCGGTGAAAACGGCGGCGAGCGGCAGGAACAAAAAGAGGAGTAAAAAAAGGAACGCCAGCGCGATGAGCGTCCAGCGCACGGCGGGCGAGTGGCCGACGCTGGCCACGCGATGCGGCGTCAGCGCCTGCAAGGTCGCGGCGCTCGGACGCGACGAAGAAGTTTTGACGGCGGGAAAACTCGGCGGCGGTGCGGCGGCCATGATTTGCGCGAAGGAAATTTTTTTAATCAAAGCACCGTCCGCTCGCCGCTGCGGCTGGCCCAGCGTTGCAACAGGTTGATGCACAGCAGCAGGACGAACGACGCGACGAGCAGCACGCTCGCCAGCGCGGTGGCGCCGCGGTAGTCGTATTGCTCCAGCTTGGTGATGATGAGCAGCGGCGTGATCTCGGTTTTCAACGGCAGATTGCCCGAGATGAAAACGACGGAGCCGTATTCGCCGACCGCGCGGGCGAACGCGAGCGTGAAGCCGGTGAGCAGCGCCGGGCGGACTTCGGGAAAGACGACGCGGCGAAACGTCTGCCAGCCGCTCGCGCCGAGGCTGAGCGCGGCTTCTTCAAACTCGGCGCCGAGTTCTTCCAGCACCGGCTGCACAGTGCGGACGACGAAGGGCAGGCCGACAAACGTCAGCGCGATGCCGACGCCGAGCGGTGTGAACGCCGCCTTGAACGGCAGCCAGCGGCCAATCCAGCCGTTCGGCGCGTAGAGCGTCGTCAGCGCGATGCCGGCGACGGCGGTCGGCAACGCGAACGGCAAATCGACGAGCGCATCGAGCAGCGCCCGGCCGGGAAAACGATAGCGCGTCAGCACCCACGCGACGAGAAATCCGGCGACGGCGTTGAGCGACGCGCCGGCCAGCGACGCGCCAAAGGTGAGCCGGTAGCTGGCGAGCGCGCGGGCGCTGCTGATCGCGCGCCAGAACTGTTCGCCAGTCATGCCGGCCGTTTTGAAAAAAGTCGCCGACAGCGGGATGAGCACGATGATGCTCAGGTAGAAAATGGTGTAGCCCAGCGTGAGCGGCAGGCCGGGCAGAACGCGGCGCATGAGAGAGAAAGTTCTAAATCCCAAGTTGCCGCCTGCGGCGGAAGTTCTAAATCC
>JAFAXH010000135.1 GCA_019241085.1 Verrucomicrobiota bacterium
TCGGTCAACGGCACACCCACGGCGATTGCCAACGACGTGGCCGACTTCAACGTCACGACCGTGGACCTCACCAACACCGTGACTTGCACCACGACCTTTTCTCCGCGGTTCACCCTGTCGCCGAGCGCCGGGGCCATCGCCTCCACCACCACCTACACCAAGGTCTATCTGCGCAACAACTGCGCTAGAAACTAAATGCAAACCCAAGCTCACACCTCCACTGCCGGCCGGTCCTCGAGCTGTCTGACCAAGGTGCGTCAGGCCGGCAGCGCGCTGGTCATCTCGCTGCTGACCTTGACGGTGCTCGCCTTCATCTTCGGCACCACCATGCTCGTGGCCCTCAACCAGCACCACGTCGTTTACCAGATCGCCAGTTGGCAGGAAGCCCTCCACGGCGCCGAGTCGGGTGCCGACATCGGCCTGGCGGCGCTCAACAGCGGCTCCTGGACGGGCTGGAAGACGCTCACCGGCACGCCGCCCAGCGCCATTCCGGCTACCGGCTCAGCCTCCTCGACGGTGCCTCCCGCCGGCTCCTACAATTACTTTACCACCACCTTCTACCACGGCGGCGATGGCAACACTCGCATGACGGTCTATACGACCATCGACGCGCCCGCCTCCCTCATTTCCGGCGGCCAGCAATGGTATCGCGTGCGCTCGACCGGCATCACCGACGTGCCCGGCCCGCTCTACGTTTCCATGGAGCCGCTCGACAGCACGCTGCGTCGGCTGAGCTTTGTCACCGACCGCCAGACTGGTGCCGCGCTCTCGCACCCGCAGGCCACCCGCACGGTTGAAGTTGTCGCCCAGCCGGCCACTTCCGGCTATCCGGGGCCAATCGAGACGAGAAATAGTTTCCAGATGAGCGGCGGCGGCGTCGTGGACAGCTTCAACTCCAGCGATCCGACCAAGTCCACCAACGGCCTCTATGACATCAACAAGCGGCAGTCGCACGGCGACGTTTACGTGATGAACAGCGCCAACTCCGATCTCAGGAACACGTATATCTACGGCAATTTGAACTACGGTTCCACGGCGGTGAAGAACACCACCAACGTGCAAGGCACCGTTCAGGCCATCACTCCGACCACTCTTCCCTCGCCTTCCAATCCCGGCCCCGGCTGGAGCGTGACGGACAGCTCGGTCACGATCATTAACGGCACCAAGACGCTCACCGGCGGCACCAAGGCCGCCCCGGCGCGCTACAAGGTCAGCTCGGTCAACGTGCCCGGCGGCACGAGCCTGACCATCCAGCCCAACGCCGCCGGCCAGCAGAGCTACATCGAAATCTGGGTGACGGGCGACCTCACCACCTCCGGCAGCGGCTACATCACGCAGCAATCGGGCGTTCACGTCACCTACTACATCGACGGCAACGTCACCGTCTCCGGCCAATCCTTCCAGAATCAAAACAACCAGGCCTCAACCTGCACGATCTACTGCGTTCCTCCCGCCAGCGGGACGAACAAGGTCACCGTCTCGGGCAGCGGCACCTTCATCGGCGTCATCAACGCGCCGGGTTCCGACTTCACGATCTCCGGCTCGGCGAACTTCAGCGGCGCGCTCATCGGCAACACCATGAACATCAGCGGCGGCGCCAGCGTTCACTTCGACGAGGCGCTCAAGTCCAGCAGCCCAGGAGGCACGGCCTTCTCCGTGGCCAGTTGGTATGAAGACCTCAACAAATAACTAGGGCGTTTTACCGGGTGTGAGTCGTTTGCCGCCGGTTCGGGAATCATGGGGCATGAACACCGCAACACGCCGCGCTCCGCGGAAAACGGCGGAACTGCCGCCCTTAAGGTTTGCCAACGCGCGCCCGCCTGCCGACACTCACGGTCTGGTGCGAAGCGACACGTTGAAACTGGTCCAGGCGCTCGGCGCGATGCTCGTCCTCAACGCGTGCATCTTCGGCGCCTTCCTCTTGATGAGCGCCCGCCAGCACCGCGCGCAGGAAGTCAGCGCGCCCGCCGCCAGTGCGGACGCCGCGCCTGATGCCGGAGCGCCCTCCCCCGCCGACAACAACCGCGAATCGGTCGAACCCGACGCGGCGGCGAGCGAAACCACTCCGCCCCCCGCCGTGCCGTCGGAGCGGGAGGCATATCGGCAGGGCTTTCGCGCTGGGCGCGATTTTTGGAACAGCCCGGCGCAGCGCCGAGCGCGCAAGCCCAACGGAGCCGCCTTCGACGAAATCGTGCGCCTGCACAGCGTCGGCAAACCCCCCACCTTCGCCGATGGCTTTCGCGACGGCTTCGCCGACGCGCTGGAAAAGCGGCCGAATTAGCCAGCCCGTGCTCAGGCCGGCGGCTCACGCCCGCGGCAAGGTGATCGCCGGCAGGATTTGCTCGATTTGCGCGCGCTCCCGCTCCATGGCCGGCGGCAATCGCAAGTGCGTGCCGAGTTCCTCCGGCGCTTCGTCCACCGTGAAGCCGGGGGCATCCGTGGCCAGCTCGAAGAGCACGCCGCCCGGCTCGCGGAAATAAATCGACCGAAAATAGGTGCGATCCATCACCGGGCTGACGTGATAACCCAGCCCGAGCAGCCGCTCGCGCCAGGCGCGCTGCTGGGCCTCATCGGCCACGCGGAAGGCGACGTGATGCACCGAGCCGGCGGCGACGTGGCCCGGCGAATCCTCGGGCGCGATGAGCAAATCGACGAGGCGTCCCACGCCCTCTTTTCCAGCCGCGGCGGCGGCAAAGCGCCACCGCTTGCCCGCTTCCTCCCGCACGCGCTGGTAGCCGAAAATTTCCGTGAGCAACGCCGCCGTCCGTTCGCCGCCCCCAAGCGGCCCGAGGGTGACGCTGTGAAAACCGCGCAACGCGTGCGCCGCCGGCACCGTGCTCTCCGCCCACGGCTGCACCGCCGGGGAAACGGCGGACAGCGCCGCCGCGGTGACGACCAACTCCAGCGGCAAGCCGTCCGGGTCAGCCAGGCGGAGCATTTCTTCCCCAAAACGCGCCGGCGCCCGCTCGACGCGCACGCGTTGCGCCTGGCAACGTTCCAGCCAGAATCCGACCGATCCCTCTGGGATGGCAAACGCCGTTGCCGCCACCTGCCCCGCGCCGCGCACGCCGCGCCGCGCGCCCGGCCAGGGAAAAAAGGTCAGGATGGTGCCCGGCGTGCCGCGCGCGTCGCCAAAATAAAAATGGTAAGTGCCCGGATCATCGAAGTTGACCGTGCGCTTGACCAGGCGCAGGCCCAGCAAGCCGACGTAGAAATCGAGATTGCGCTGCGGGTCGCTGGCAATCGCGGTGACGTGGTGGAGGCCGGCAAGGGCAGCATTCATGGTTCAAACGCCGCGACGCGGTGCGCCCGCGGGGGTGAGCCATTAGCATCCAGCCGATATGGAAATCCGCAAATCCCGCCGCGCTGGCCGGAGGACACCCAGCGCACGCCCGCACTGGGTTGCGTCTTGACTCGCCGCGCAGACCTTTTGCCATGAGGAGCTTGCCAATCGCCGGCGGATTTGTGTAAAACGGCTCCGAGCCAAATCCCTTGGGCGATGCACCCCGACGAACACCGCGCGCAACTCCTCCAGCGCATCGACGACGGACTGCGCCGGGCGCACCTCCGCGCGCGGCGGCTGCGGCGGGCGCAGGGGAGCTTCCTTTGGCTGAACTTCGCCATCGGCGCGGTGAGCACGGCGCTGGCCTTCGTCGCCGCCGTGGCCGGGCAGGCGGGCGTGGCGCACCTGCTCCGGATGAATCCCGGCACCGGACCGGAAGCGACGACGGCGAACTGGAAAGCCATCTGCGGCTTCGTCGGCGGCTTGAACACCCTCGCGCTCTTCCTCGGCGGCGCGCCGAAGACGTTGCTCCTCTTCGATCAAGCCGCGCGCGCCTCGGCCAGCGAGGGCAGCCTGCGCCGGTTGCGCCTGGCGCTCGACGATTTCCAGCACGACCCGGCGGAGATTGAAGCCGACTACCTCGCTTTGGTCGCCAACGATCCGGAGATTGACGGCCGCCCGGCGAAGCAGCCGCCGGCGGGAGATTCCAAAAACGCGGCCTAGCCGCGAAGTCAGCCGTCGTCCGGATTGCCGCGCGGAGGGGCGTTGTTCTGCTGTCATCCCGAGCGTAGTCGAGGGATCTCTTACTATTTGCCTTGGCTCGCAACGCGCGGGCAGAAGGGTTAGTGCATCCACCGAGCCAGACAGTCAGTAAGAGGTCCCTCGACTACGCTCGGGATGACAAAAGGGGGAAAGCCGCCCGCACCGCGCGGCGTGAGGTTTCCCCACATTTCCCTTCTTTCCGAGGCTTTTTGGCCTTGGGCGGCGGCTGACAAACCGTGGGCGGAGCCAGCGCGCCCGTGGACGGAAGCCGGAAATCCCAGGGCGGAGGCCGAGCGCCTGCGGACGGCGCACGAGCGCCCGTGGATTTTCCCCGCCGGTCCACGCACAAGCTAGCCGGACCGTGGACCGGAGACTCCGGCACGCAAACCAAGCCGCGCGGACCAAGAACCAGACCAGCCGGGCCGCGGCCCGAGCGTCGCGGTTCACGGCCCGCGCTTGCCGGTTCGCGTCCCGAGGAGCGTGGGCCGCATCCCGCGCCGCGCGGGCCGTGGTCCGGGAGGCTTGGCCCAAGGGTTTTTAGCCGAAAGACGCGGGGTTTTCGCTCGCCGCCGGGGCTTCCGCCGTCGGAACGGACGCCGCCGGCGCGTCAGCAAAAGCTCGCGGGCTGGCCGGTGGCGGCGAGGACGGCGTGCCAGAGGTCGCCTTGCGGTTGCACCTTGCGCCGGCCATTGGAGACGAGTTCGAGCGGCAGATGCACAAACGTCCCGTGCCAGCGGCCGACGAGCATGCCCGTCTTGCCGGCCATCGCGGCGTGGACGGCGTGCTGGGCGAGGTGGGAGCAATAGACGTTGTCCTGCGGCGACGCGGGCACGGAGCGGATGAGGTAGCTCGGGTCGATGTATTTCAAGTTGATCTCCAGGCGGCGTTCGGCGCAGAAGTCGGTGATGCGTTGTTTTAAGAACAATCCGATGTCGCCAAAGCGCCGGTTGCCCGAGGCGTCGGTCCCGCCGCCGCTCTGCGCGGGGATCAAGTCCTGGCCGGCGCCCTCGGCCACGACGATGACGGCGTGCCGTTGTTTGGCGAGGCGGTAGCGCAGGCTTTCGAGCAGGCCGCGCGGGCCGTCGAGCTGGAAGGGCACTTCGGGGATGAGCACGTAGTTGACGACGTTGCCCGCCAGCGCGGCGAAGCAGGCGATGAAGCCGGAGTCGCGGCCCATGAGCTTGACCAGGCCGACGCCGTTCGGCGAGCCGACGGCCTCGATGTGCGCGCTGGTGATGGCTTTCACCGCTTCCGCAAACGCGGTCTCGAAGCCGAAGCTCTTGTCGAGAAACTGGATGTCGTTGTCGATGGTCTTGGGAATGCCGATGACGCTCTTGGACAAGCCGCGCCGGGCGATCTCGCGCGTGAGCTCCGCCGCGCCGCGCAGGCTGCCGTCGCCGCCGATGACGAAGAGCAGGTCGAGGTCCATTTCCTCCAGCGTATCGACCATGACCCCGCATTCCTGCGGCCCGCGCGAGGTGCCGAGGATCGTGCCGCCGACGGTGTGAATGGCGGTGACCTGGTCGGGCCGCAAGGTCAGCGGGATGTGGCCGAGGCGTGGGATGAGGCCTTCGTAGCCGTAGCGAAAGCCGTAGATCGTGCTGACGCCGTAGCGGTGGGACAATTCCATGACCAAGCCGCGGATGATGTCGTTGAGGCCGGGGCAGAGTCCGCCGCAGGTGACGATGCCCGCCCGCACCCGCGACGGCTCGAAGAAGAGCCATTCCCGCGGGCCGGCCAGTTCAAAGGAAATCGGATCGCCGCCCTGCGCCTGCGCCTCGCGAAAGCCCTCGATGGAATGGTCGTAGAGAATGCGATTCTGTTGCGTGCGAAAGTGCACGCCCAGCGGCCCCAGTCGGTGCAACGGCGAGCGCACGCGGCGTTCGCCCAGGATTTGAATTGTGGTGTCCATCATAGCCCTGCGCGAGACATACACGAGAGCAGCCGGCATGGGGAGCGACAAATTGCTCCCGGCGGCGTGGTAGCGTAGGATGGCGGCACCAAGCCTATGTTTATTCCCGGCCAAAAAGTTGCCTGCGTGGACGATCATTTCCCGCTCGGCATCGAGAAGCTCTACACGGCGCTGCCGAAAAAAGACGTGATCTACACGGTGCGCGACCTGGTCCCCGGCGTGAGCCTGCAAAACACCGAAGGCGAGACGGCGATTTACCTCGTCGAGCTGGTGAATCCCGAGAACAAGCACGGCATCGAATACGGCTTCAACGCCGAACGTTTCGCGCCGCTGGAAACGGCGGACGTAACGGAGGAGGAAGAAATGTTTGCCACCGAGCCAGCCCTGGCGCACGCCTGAGCGCGCGACGTCGGCGCCATTCGCGCGGAGAACGGGGAGGACGGGCGTCCCGCCCGTTGCAGCCGGCATCCCGCCGGGTGCCTTCTGCTGTAGAAAATTGAGATGCCGCCCGCGGCGGCGTTATTGTTTCCAAAGCTTTTCGGCGGGACGCCGAAAAGAACGGGCGGGACGCCCGTGCTCCCCGCTCCTGCCGCGATAAATTTACGGGCGCTGCCGCCCTCTTTTCTCCCGCCATGATCGCTCCCATCGCCCTCCCCCGGCTGCTGCGCATCGGCGGCGGCGCGTCGCGCGAAATCGGCGCGGTCTTGCGCACGCTCGGCCTGGCGCGGCCGTTGATCGTGACCGACCGTTTTCTCGCATCGCACAGCCAGCTCGACGCGTTGCTCGGCGCGCTCGCGAATGCCGGCATCGCGCGCGCGGCAGTCCGCGTCTTTGCCGACACCGTGCCCGATCCTACGGTCGCCTCGGTCGAGGCCGGTGTCGCCTTTGCCCGCGCGGGCGAGCACGATTGCGTCGTCGGCTTCGGCGGTGGCAGCCCGCTCGATTCGGCCAAAGCCATCGCGACCTTGCTCGTCCACGGCGGCCGGATGCGCGACTACAAAGCGCCGCACAATCAGGACGCGCCGGGCTTGCCGATCATTGCGATCCCGACGACCGCGGGCACCGGCTCGGAGGCGACGCGTTTCACGATCATCACCGACGAAGCGACCGACGAAAAAATGCTCTGCATCGGCCTCGCTTACCTGCCGGTTGCCGCGCTCGTCGATTTTGAATGGACGCTCACTAAGCCCAAGCGCCTGACCGCCGACACCGGCGTCGATTCGCTCACGCACGCCATCGAAGCCTACGTCTCGCGCCGCGCGAATCCGTTTTCCGACGCGCTCGCCCTCGCCGCGATGCGCGCGATCTGGCAACACTTGCCGACGGCGTATTTCGAGCCGGCAAATCGCGCGGCGCGCGAGGCGATGATGCTCGCCGCCACGCAAGCCGGCATGGCGTTTTCCAATTCCAGCGTCGCGCTCGTCCACGGCATGAGCCGGCCCATCGGCGCATTTTTCCACGTCCCGCACGGACTCAGCAACGCCATGCTGCTGCCGGCGGTCACGGCCTTTTCCGTCGAAGCGGCGCGCGGGCGCTATGCCGATTGCGCCCGCGCGATGGGCTTGGTTTCTGCCGATGAAAAAACCGACGACCGGCGCGCGGCCGACGCGCTGCTCGCCGGCTTGCGCGAACTCAACCGCCGGCTCGAAGTGCCGGCGCCGCGCGCTTACGGCATCGACCCGGCGCGTTGGGAAAGCGTCGTGCCGACGATGGCGCAACAAGCCCTCGCCTCCGGCTCGCCGGCAAATAATCCGCGCGTGCCGAGCGCGGCGGAGATCGAGGCGCTCTATGCCGAAGT
The DNA here is from genome assembly GCA_019241085.1 of Verrucomicrobiota bacterium. Lineage (GTDB taxonomy): Bacteria > Verrucomicrobiota > Verrucomicrobiia > Chthoniobacterales > SZAS-18 > JAFAXH01. Next base: position 7,756 of record JAFAXH010000135.1, read on the forward strand.
TTGGAAGGGATGACTAAGGCGAAAAGCACGACAGGTATTAACACAGAGGCCACCGAGGCGGAGGCACAGAGAGACACAGAGATTTTTGTTTTTCTGAAAAATTCAAACCTGTCTTTTCCTCTTCTGCCTCTGTGCCTCCGCCTCGGTGGCCTCTGTGTTAAATTCCATCTCCCGCTCTTCTCTATGACGACCACCTCCCCCATCCAATCCGCCTACGCCCGCACCGCGCCCGCCGATGGCTCGGCGTCGATCCATCATTTCATCAACGGCAAAATCACGCCCGGAAAATCCGGCCGTCTCGCCGACGTTTTCAATCCCGCCCACGGCCGCGTCTCCGGGCGCGTCGCGCTCGCCACGCGCGCGGAAGTCGATGCCGCCGTCGCGGCCGCGGTGAGTGCGTTTCCCGCTTGGGCCAACACGCCGCCGCTGCGCCGGGCGCGCGTGCTGTTCAAGTTCAAAGAACTCATCGAGCGCGACGCCGACCGGCTGGCGGCGATCCTTTCGTCCGAGCACGGCAAAGTCTTTTCCGACGCCAAAGGCGAACTCATCCGCGGACTCGAAGTCGTCGAATTCGCGTGCGGCATTCCGCAGTTGCTCAAGGGCGAATTCACCGAAAACGTCGGCACCGGCGTCGATGCGTTTTCCTTCCGCCAGCCGCTCGGGGTTTGCGCGGGCATCTCGCCGTTTAATTTTCCGGCGATGGTGCCGATGTGGATGTTTCCCGTCGCGCTGGCGTGCGGCAATGCGTTCGTGATGAAACCGAGCGAACGCGACCCGAGCGCGAGCGTCGCGCTGGCCGAGTTGTTAAAAGAAGCCGGCTTGCCCGACGGCGTTTTCAACGTCGTCCACGGCGACAAGGAAGCCGTCGATGCGCTCTTGGAAAATCCGGCTGTCGCGGCGATCTCGTTCGTCGGCTCGACGCCGATTGCGGAATACATTTACAAAACCGGCGCGGCGCACGGCAAGCGGGTGCAAGCGCTCGGCGGCGCGAAAAATCACGCGGTCATCATGCCCGACGCCGATCTCGATCAAGCCGCCGACGCGCTCATGGGCGCGGCCTACGGCTCGGCGGGCGAACGCTGCATGGCGATCTCGGTCGCGGTGGCCGTGGGCGACAAAACGGCCGACGCGCTCATCGAAAAATTGCAGCCGAAAATCGCCGCGCTGAAGATCGGCCCCGGCTCGGACGAAGCGGTGGAAATGGGTCCGCTCGTCACGCGGCAGCATCTCGAAAAAGTGCGCAGCTACGTCGAGCTTGGCGCGCGCGAAGGCGCAACGCTGGCGGTCGATGGCCGTGGTTTCGCGCCGGACGACGTGGGCGCGAAGGAGGGATTTTTTCTCGGCGCCTGCCTCTTCGACGACGTGAAGCCGGAGATGCGGATTTACCAGGAAGAAATCTTCGGCCCCGTGCTGTCGGTCGTGCGGGCGGAGAATTTCGAGGCGGCGTTGAAACTCGTGAACGAACACGAATATGGCAACGGCGTGGCGATCTTCACCCGCGACGGCGACTCGGCGCGGACGTTCACGGCGCGGGTGCAATGCGGCATGGTCGGCGTGAACGTGCCGATCCCCGTGCCGATGGCGTTTCACTCCTTCGGCGGCTGGAAGCGCTCGCTCTTCGGCGACCATGCGATGCACGGTCCGGAAGGCGTGCGTTTCTACACGCGCTTGAAAACCGTGACGAGCCGCTGGCCCACCGGCATCCGCGCCGGGGCGGAGTTTGTGATGCCGACGATGAAGTGAGGAGTTGGGAAAAAAATCGCCTTCCGTTCGTTTTTGCCAGCTTAGTCTTAATCTTAATCCAGTCCCGCCGGAGGCACGCGCTGCCTAAGCAGAAGACCAGAGAACTAAGCCTAGGATTACGATTAAGACCAAGGTTGGAAACACAAAAAGCGCGCCCGGCAGCTCTCCGTTTTACGGATCGCCGGGCGCGCTCTTTTTCTTTTTTATCGAATCAACGGATGTGATTCGGAAGCAACTGCGAACTGAGTGCGTGCGTCGCGCTGCTTATTCCATCACGGTGACGCGGCTCACGACCATGTCGTTGCCTTCCTTCATGTAGTGGACGCGGACGTGCGAGCCTTTACGAACCTTCGAGGCTTCGATCACCTTGCCGTCCGGGGTGACGTAGGTGACTTCCTTGCCGAAGCGATAGTGCGTCGGCGCGCCGCTGCCTTCGGTCAAGGTGAAGCTGGTGCCCGGCGTCCATTCGCCGATGGTGCCCGTTGCTTCAGTGGTGGTGGTCGTGGTCTGCGAGGTGCCGCCAGCCGTCGTGGTCGTCGAAGTGGCCGTGCTGGTTTGCGCTTGCGCGACGGTGCCGACGAGGGCGGTGGCGCAGGCGAGGCTTAGGATCAGGTTTTTCATGGTGTGTATTAGTTTTTATTTACTAAGGCGCCGGCAAGTTTGGTTGCAGCGGCGTATGTATGAGACATTCGAGCGCAAAGGTTTATTCAGCTTCATTTTTTTTAGCCCGCCTCTCCACGGTCCGCCGCGTCGAGGCTCGCGAGCAGGGGCGAAGGATGCCGAAACAATCGCGGCAAAGCCTCCAGCGCCGCCTCGGCCAGCGGCCCCTCCTGCCGGCCGAGTCCGCATTGCAGCAGCACGGCCAGGCGCAACGGCTCGGCGAGGTCGCGCGCCACTTGCGCCTCCCATTGTTCCCGTGGGCCAACGAAGTCGCGCGTGGCGCTCTCGAAGTCGATGAGGAACGCCCGCGCCGGCGCGAGGCAGACGATGACATTGTGCAGTTCCATGTCGCCGTGCGCGTAGCCGCGCGCGTGGAGTTTGCCCAGTTGCGCAAAGACTTCCTCCGCGAGCCGCCACAGGCCGACGAGCGCCGCCGGCCCGGCCGTGCGCGCCAGCGGCAGACAACGCTCGGGCGGCTCGACGCCGGTGAAGGGCGACAGTTTCGCGAGCGGCCGGCCGGGCACGAACGTGCTGCGAAAGGAATTGGCGTCGTAGCCGATGGGCGGCGGCGAGCCGAGGATTTCGGCAGCGGCGCGGCTGTTTTCAAACTCCACGCCCGGATCGCCGTGCAGCGTCCACGGGTGATAGGATTTCAAAAAATGCACCGGATACTTCGCCGCGAGCGGAAAGCTTTCGCGCGTGCGCCAGCCGGCGATGACCAGTTCGCTGTGCACGAGCGGCCGGCCGTCCGGCGCGATCTTCTTGGCGACGGTGTGCAGCGGGTAATCGCGCTCGGTCGGCTTGGCGAGCAAGTGCGCGTAAGCCTCGGCGATCTCCACGCTGTGCAGCGGAGAAAGCGGCACGCGCATTGGCAGCAGCGATGAGTTTTTGCCTACCGTTTGGTGAGCAGATTTTTGCCGGTCATCTCGGGCGGTTGCGGCAGTCCCAGCATGAAGAGCAACGTCGGCGCCACGTCGGCGAGGATGCCATCTGCCACGTGGTAATCCGCGGCGTCGGCGGCGACGTAGAGACAATGCACGAGGTTCGTCGTGTGCGCCGTGTTCGGCGAGCCGTCGGCGTTACGCATGAATTCGCAGTTGCCGTGGTCCGCCGTGATGAGCAGCCGGCCGCCGAGAGATAGGGTTTTTTCCACCACGGCTTTCACGGCCGCGTCAATCGTCTCCACCGCGCGCACCGCAGCCTCGACGACGCCCGTGTGGCCGACCATGTCGGGATTGGCGAAATTCAAAATCACGAGGTCGAAATTTGCCAGCCGCGCGACGACTTCCTCGGTCACTTTCGGCGCGCTCATTTCCGGCTGGAGATCGTAGGTCGCCACCTTCGGCGACGGCACGATAACGCGCTCTTCGCCGGCGAACGGCGTCTCCTCGCCGCCGTTGAAAAAATAGGTGACGTGCGGGTATTTCTCGGTCTCCGCGATGCGCAGTTGTTTCTTGCCCGCGGCGCTGACGACTTCGCCGAGAATGTGCTCCAGCCGCTGCGGGCCGAAGATGTGCGGGCAGGTGTATTTTTCGTCGTATTGCGTGAGTGTGACGTAATGCACGCGCGGCCATTTGCCGCGGTCGAAGCCGTCGAATTTTTCGTCCAAAAACGCCGCCGAAAGCTGCCGCGCGCGGTCGGCGCGGAAATTGAAAAACAACACGACATCGCCGTCGCGCACGCGATCCTCGCCCGGCGCGGGCGGCGGGAAAACCAGGGCCGGCAAAAACTCGTCGGTCTTGCCCTGCGCATACCAGCGTTTCACCGCGTCGGACGGCGACTCTTTGCACGCTTCGCCGATGCCGTGAACGATGGCGTCCCAGGCGAGCTTCGTGCGTTCCCAACGCCGGTCGCGATCCATCGCGAAGTAGCGGCCGATGACCGTGACCACCCGCGCCGCCGCGGCGGCAAGTTTCGGCGCGGCCTCGGCGAGATAACGCGCGCCGTCGGTCGGCGACGTGTCGCGGCCATCCGTGAACGCATGGACCAGCGTCTCGCGCACGCCCGCGCCGTGCGCCGCCTGCGCGAGCACGAGCAGGTGCGCGACGTGGCTGTGCACGCCGCCGTCGGAAAACAAGCCGAGCAAGTGCAGCCGTTTACCCGGCGTCGCCGCCTGGGCGAAGGCGGCTTGCAAAACGGGATTCGTCGCCAGCGTTCCCTCGCGGATGGCTTTATCAATGCGCGTCAGGTCTTGGTAAACAATGCGGCCCGCGCCGAGGTTGAGATGTCCCACTTCGGAATTTCCCATCTGACCCATCGGCAGCCCGACATCTTCGCCGCTGGCGCTCAACCGGCCGGTCGGATACGTGCGGTAAAGGTGTTCGTGAAACGGCGTCCTGGCCAGGAGCGTCGCGTTGCCGTCGCGTTGCGCGCTGGCCTGCCCGCCGGGATTGATGCCCCAGCCGTCGCGAATGATAAGAACGGTCGGTGTTGCCATGAAAGAGAGGTTGAGAGTTGAGAGCTGAGAGTTGAGAGCTAGGGAAAGCGCGACCGGCTGCGTTCCTCCCTTTCTGGACTCTCAACTCTCAACTAACAACTCTCAACTTCTTCCCCTTTGAAGCGCCGCAACCTCCTTCTCGCCTTCGCCTTGATCGCCGGCTTTCTCGCGCTCGGCGTGATTTATTTCCGCACCTACGTCGTGCCCAAGCCGTTCGGCGTCATCCTCTTCGTCGGCGAAGGGCTGACCAGCGCCAAGCTCACCGCCGCGCGCTTTTACGACGGCGGCGCGGACCCGGCGTTGACCATTCAAAAATTACCCAATCTCGCCCTGCTCTCGACTCATGCGAACGACCTCGCCGTGCCCGACGCCGCCGCCGCCGCGAGCGCGCTGGCGACCGGGCAAAAGGTCAACCAGCGCGCGCTCGCCATCGACCCCGTCGGCCGGCCGTTGCGCACCTTGCTCGAAATCGCCCGCGACCGCCGGCGCGCGACCGGCTTGATTACCAACGGCTGCCTGACCGACCCGACGCCGGCGGCGTTTTACGCGCACAGCACCGATTTTCGCGGGAAGGAAAATCTCGCCGCGCAACTCATCGACAACGCCGCGCCCGATGTCGTCCTCGGCGGCGGCGGCGGCGATTTCCTGCCCGATTTGAAAGGCGGCCGGCGCAAGGATTCGCGCGACCTCGTGCTCGATGCGACGCAGAAAATGGGCTACGGCCCGCTCGTTCGCACGGCGGCGGAACTCGAAGCCGTGAGCGCCTTCAATCCGCCGCGCGTGCTCGGGCTTTTCGCGCCCGACGCGTTCGCCTTCCGCGACGAAGCCGCCGCGGCCAATCAACTGCCCCAGCCGTCGCTCGCCGACCTCGTGCGCCGGGCGATCGCGTTGCTCCAGCAAAAACGCGGCGGCTATTTTTTGGTCGTCGATGCCGGTCTCATCGGCCGCGCCAGCGAGCGCGATCAAGGCGAGCACGCCTTGCAGGAACTCGTCGAACTCGACCGCGCCGTCGGCGTGGCGTTGCAATACGCCGGCCCGCAATCGGTCGTCCTCGTCGCAGGCACAGTCTCGACCGGCGGCATGGCGCTCAACGGTTATCCACTGCGCCAGGATCGCGGCGTGGCGTTGCTCGGCACGAATGTTTATGGACTGCCTTCGCTGACGTGGTCCACGGGGCCGAACGGCGGCGCCCGCAGCGCAGCAACGACGACCGCCATCACGCGCACCGAAGATACTGCGGATGTCGCCGCTGCCGCCAGCCCAAGTCCCAACGACGCTGCTGGGGACGACGCGGCGCGGCAACGCGCGGCTTCCGAGCCGGCGGCGTTTCCCACGCCCGTGGCCGCGAATGTCGCTGACTCCGTGATCGCCGCCGGCTTCGGTCCCGGCACCGTGCGCCTGCGCGGCTGGCAGGACAACACGCTCGTCTGGCAGATTCTCAAAGACCAACTCTGAAACGCGCGCTGGGTGCGGACGTGCTCGCGGCAAATCCCGGTTGCGCCGCCGCCGGCGCGGCTGGACGCTGCGTTCGTCGTGAACTGGCTCGTTGACGCGGAAATTCTCTGCCCCTTTTGCGGCGAAGCGTTCACCGCCGAAATCGACACGTCGCAAGGCGATTACGAAACCGTGCAGGATTGCGAAATCTGCTGCCGGCCGTTTCGTTTGGAGGTGCGTTGCGCACCCGGCCGGCTGGAATCGCTCGACGCGCTGCCGGAATAATACGGCGGTTCACCGTCGCGCTTGATTTCCCGGAAGCGCCCGCTTACAACTCGTCTCCGTTGCCGGCGCGGGGTTTCGCCGACTACGCACCACCATGTTTGAGCAACACGACGCCATTGTTCGCCTTTTCCGCGACAACGATCCGACCACGGTCGCGCTGCTCAAGCACCAGCTCATCGAGAGCGGGCCCGAGATCATCAACCACTTGCGCGATCTCGCCGCGATTGACGACGCCACCGTCAGCCAGCACGCGAAGGAGGTGCTCGAAGAAATCGAAGGCCAGCAGTCGCTCGAAGATTTCACGCTGCTCTGCCATCTTTTTTCCGACCACGGCGACATCGAGCACGCTTGCTGGCTGCTCACCCGCGTGCTGAATCCCGGCGTCGAAATCGCGCCCTATCAACGCCAGCTCGACGACTGGGGCTGCGAGTTGGCGCAACGGTTGCAAGGCATCGAAACGCCGCGCGCGCGCGTGCTCGTGACCGCGCATTTTCTCGCGGGCGACCTCGGTTTCCACGGCAACGCCGAGCATTACTACGATGTCGGCAATTCGCTGTTGTCCAACGTCCTCACCACGCGGCTGGGCATCCCGATCACACTCGCCGTCATCTACATCATCGTCGCCGCTCGCGCCGGGCTGAAGCTGGAGGGCATCAATCTGCCGGGACATTTCATCGTGCGTCACGCCGGGATTTTCTTCGACCCGTTTCATCGGGGAAAAATCCTGCTGCCCGCGGATTGCGAGGCGATCCTGCGCAAGCAAAAGCTCGCCTTCCAGGCGTCGTATCTCGAAGCGGCCAACGCGCGCATGATCCTCACCCGCATCCTGGCCAATCTGCTCTACATTTTCCAGGATGCCGGCGACGAGACGCAGCACGGCCGCATCAGCGATTGGCTGAAGGCGTTGGAGCGGAAATGATGGGGATTGTTGAGGGTTGAAAGTTGATGGTTGATGGAAAAAAACCCGGGCCGGCAGCGCGCCAGCCTGCGATTTTTCGGTCTATCACCCCTCAACTCTCAACCCTGCTTTGAACATCGAAATCCTTAACACTGGCACGGAGCTGCTCCTCGGCAGCGTCATCAACACCCACCTCGCCTTTTTTGGCGAAGCCCTCTTCGGCCTCGGCCTGCGCATCGCGCGCCAGAGCTGCGTGCCGGATGGTCCGCCGATTGGCGAAGCGCTCCAGGAATCATTTCGACGCGGCGCCGACGTGGTGTTGGCCACGGGCGGACTGGGACCGACGAGCGACGACATCACGCGCGATCTCGTGGCCCAACTGCTCGGACGCGAGTTGCGCGAGGACGCCGGGATTTTGAGCGACATCCGCGCGAAGTTCGCCAAGTTCGGCCGGAAGACGATCAACCCCAACATCGCCCGCCAGGCGCAGGTGCCCGCGGGCGCGCAGGTGCTCTACAATCATCATGGCACCGCGCCAGGCTTGTATGTGCCGGCGGGCAAGGATGCGGCGGGCGCACCGACGCCGCATTTGTTTTTGCTGCCCGGTCCGCCGCGCGAGATGCGGCCGATGTTTTCCGAGCAAGTGCTGCCGATTCTCAAAAGCCTGCTGCCAGCGGCGGAGACGCCGCCGGGCCTGCGTTTGTATCGACTCGTCGGCATCGGGGAATCGGCGGTCGAGGAGCAAGTCGGCGAGGCGCTGGCGGCGCTCGGCGGCGGCTTGGAAATCGGCTATTGCGCGCGCTCCGGCGAAGTCGATCTGCGGCTCATCGGCGAGGAATCGCTCCTCGCCCGCGCCGAGGCCATCGTCGTGCCGGCGTTGCAAAAATATCTCGTCTCCAGCCGTGGCGAATCGCTCGAGCAAGTAATCGTGCGGCTCTTGCGCGAGCAAAAGAAAACGCTCGCAGTCGCCGAGAGCTGCACCGGCGGTTTGCTCGCGCACCGGCTCACGAATGTCACTGGCGCCAGCGACGCGTTCCCCGCTGGATTGACGACTTACATTGATCCGATCAAAACGAAGCTGCTCGGCGTCGCACCCGAGACCATCGCGCAGGACGGCGGCGCCGTGAGCGCACCCGTCGCCAGCGCGATGGCTGCCGGCGTGCGCCAAATCGCCGGCACCGATTACGCGCTGAGCACGACTGGGTTCGCCGGGCCGGATGGCGGGCGCGAGGGCAAACCCATCGGCACGATCTTCATCGGCCTCGCCACGCCCGGACGCGCCGAGCCGCTGGTGAAACGCATGTTTTTTCCGACGACGGATCGCGAGACTTTCAAATATCGCGCGGCTCAAGCGGCATTCGATCTCCTGCGCCGGGAATTGATCGGACAGGGCGAGACTTAGCTTAAAAAACGTCGGCGGCGACTCAGCGCGAGGTCGTCAACGGCACGCCCGGCTGCGGCTTGAAATTCTGCCACGCCAGGAAGCCGAAGAAGAACGCGAGAAAAATCTGCTGGCGCAGCAACGCCCACACGCACAATCCGCCCGCGAGGCTGCCGCCGACAATGCGCGTGATCGCGATGCGGCGCGGCCCGAGCAAGGTGGCGAGCACCTGGCCGCCATCGAGCGGC
>JAFAXH010000102.1 GCA_019241085.1 Verrucomicrobiota bacterium
GCACCGCGAGAACTCTCACGTTTCACTAAATTTTATGGGCCAAAAAGTTAACCCGATTTCCTTTCGTCTGCCGCTGACCAAGGACTGGCGTTCGCGCTGGTTTGCGAACGCCAAAGAGTTTCCGGACAACCTGCACTCGGATTTGCAAATCCGGAATTACGTCAAGAAAAAGCTCCAGCTCGCGGCGGTGGCGAAGATCGTGATCGAACGGGCGTGGAACTCAATGCGCGTGACGATTTTCACGGCCCGGCCTGGCATCGTGATCGGCCGCAAAGGCGCCGAGATCGAGAAGATGACCGAGGACATCACGAAGATGTCCGGCGGCAAGCAGGTCAAGATTGACATTCAAGAAATCAAGACGCCGGAACTGGAAGCGCAGCTCGTGGCGGAAAACATCGCGCTGCAACTGGAGCGCCGCATCTCCTTCCGCCGGGCGATGAAGAAGACGATGCAATCGACGATGGAATTTGGCGCGCTCGGCATCAAGCTGCGCGTCTCGGGCCGCCTCGGCGGTGCGGAAATCTCGCGCTCGGAACAAAGCCGTGAGGGCAAGACGCCGCTGCACACCTTGCGCCAGTTCATCGACTATGGGTTCGCCGAGGCGAATACGATTGCCGGCAAAATCGGCGTGAAGTGCTGGATTTGTAAAAAGGACGTGACGCCGACGGAGCCGCGCAATGGCGGCGAGCGCAACGAGCGCAACACGCAGCCGCATGAATCGTCAACCGCGCCGGCCACGGCGGGTGCGCGCTGAGTTGCGCAGGCAGCAGTTTTCACCACACAAAATAATTTTTTAAGGAGACGCCGTTATGCCACTGCTTCCCAAACGAGTTAAATTCCGCAAGAGCCAGCGCGGCAGCCGCGCGGGCACGGCCACGCGCAACGTGAGCATCGCGTTCGGCGAGTTTGCGCTGCAAACGCTCGAGCGCGGCTGGATCACGAACACGCAAATCGAGGCGGCCCGCGTGGCGCTGACGCGCAACATGAAGCGCAAGGGCAAGCTTTGGATCAAAATTTTCCCCGACAAATCGGTGACGAGCCGTCCGCCGGAAACCCGCATGGGCAAGGGCAAGGGCCAGCCGGAATACTGGGTGGCGGTGGTGCGGCCGGGCAACCTGTTGTTTGAGCTGGATGGCGTGTCGGAGTCGGTGGCGCGCGAGTCGCTGCGCCTGGCGGCGACGAAGCTGCCGGTGCGGACGCGGTTTCTCAGCCGGCATCACGCGACGGCGACGCCGAAGCACGAAGAAGCGGCCGAAGCGCCACAGCCGCAGGCGGCCGCGGCGTAGCAACCGGAGAACGGAAAAAACGGAACCCATGAAGATCAAAGAAATCCGCGACCACAGCGACGCCGAGTTGACCACGCGCAAGCGCGATCTGCGGCAGGAAAGTTTTCACCTGCGGCTGCAACAGCAGAGCGGGCAGATGGAAAAGCCGAGCCGCCTGCGGGAAATCCGCCGGGAAGTGGCGCGGATCGAAACGACCCTGTCGCAGCGGCGTCTCGGTCAGGACGCGCCGAAGGCAACTGTTGCCGCGAAGAAACCTGCTGACGCGAAGAAGAAGACGAAAGCTTAATCTCTAAATTTCTATGAGCGAATCCACCGCACCGGCGACCGTTGAGGCCGCGCCTGAGACTGTTGAAGCACACCGCGGACGCGCCCTGCGCAAGACGCGCGTGGGCTTGGTGATCTCGAACAAGATGAACAAAACGGCGGTGGTCGAAACGATCACGCGCGTGCCGCATCCGAAGTTCCGCAAGATCGTCAAGCAGTCGAAGAAATTTTACGTGCATGACGAGGAGAACAAATCGCAGATCGGCGATCTCGTGCGCATCATGGAAACCCGGCCGTTGAGCAAGCTCAAGCGCTGGCGCCTGGTGGAAGTCTTGAAGCATTGATTTAGCAACAACCATCGAGACACGGCGCGCAGCTCGCGGCTGGCACTTCAACTTCGAAAACTTTTTTATGTTACAGATTCGCAGCAGACTCGATGTCGCCGATAACTCCGGCGCGCGCATGGCGACGATGATCGGTGTCATCGGCAAGGCGACGATGGAAGCCCGCGTCGGCGACATCATCACGGCCAACGTGAAGGAAGCATCGCCGACCGGCGCGGTGAAAAAAGGCGACGTGGTGCGCGCGGTGGTCGTGCGCACGAAGCAGCCGATCAAGCGCAACGACGGGAGCTATCTGCGGTTCGACAACAACGCGATCGTCATCATCGACAAGGACTTGAACCCGCGCGGCACGCGCATCTTCGGGCCGGTGGCGCGTGAACTACGCGAGAAAAATTTCATGAAGATTGTCTCTCTCGCGCCGGAGGTGCTGTGACGACGAACGAACACGTTGACGATTTATTTTTTATGATTTCCGCTTCCCGCAAGAAAACGCACGTCAAAAAAGGCGACCAGGTCCAGGTCATCAGCGGCAACCATCGCGGTCACAGCGGCCGGGTGTTGCAGGTGTTGGTGAAGAAGGACCAGGTGCTGGTGGAAGGCGTGCGCATGATCAAGAAGCACGCGCGCAAATCGCAAGATCGGCCGCAGGGCGGCATTATCGACCGCGAAGGGCCGATTCATATTTCCAACGTGAAAATCGTCGAAGCGCCGAAGGCCGAGGAGCCGAAGGCGAAGAAGGCGTCGTCGCCGCGCGCGAGCAAGAAGCCGGCGAAGTAATTTTTTCAATTTAAAAAAAAGGATGAGCAAGCTGATGCCGGTGGAACTTTACCAAGAATACAAGGAGCGCGTCGTGCCTGCGTTGCAGCAGAAGCATGGCTACAAGAACATTCACCAGACGCCGCGGGTGGAGAAGGTGGTCGTGAACACGTGCGTCGGCTCGGCCAACGACGTGAAGCAGGCGCTCGAAGAAGCGAAGAAGGAAATCGGCGTCATCACCGGGCAGAAGCCGGCGGAGACGCGGGCGAAGGTGAGCATCGCGAACTTCAAGCTGCGCGGCAACCAGGCCATCGGCGCGAAGGTGACGTTGCGCGGGCCGCGGATGTATGAGTTTCTCGAACGCCTGATCAAAACAGCGCTGCCGCGCATCCGCGACTTTCGCGGCGTGAGTCCGCGGGCTTTTGACGGCAACGGCAATTACACGCTGGGCGTGACGGATCAGTCCATTTTCCCCGAGATCGAACTCGACAAGATCGAGCGCAACATCGGCTTCGACGTTTCCATCGTCACTACGGCACGCACGGATGAAGAAGCCAAGTCGCTGTTGAGCGAACTGGGGATGCCGTTCAGCGACCGCGCAAAGAAAGCGGTCTGAAATTTTTAGACAGAATTAACAAAATTAACAGAATTAGAACCAGCAAGCAGGACAGCAAGAAACGGAACGCACGACAGACGCACCAATTCTGTAAATTCCGTTAATTCTGTCTAAAAAAATCCGCCTCACATGAGCGCATTGACCGATCCCATCGCCGACTTTCTCACCCGCCTGCGCAACGCCAGCAAGGCGCAGAAGCACGAGATCACGCTGCCGTTTTCGCGGATGAAAAACGATCTCGCGCGCGTGCTCAAGCAGGAAGGATACATCGAAGATTTCGCCGTCGAGACCGAGGGGCCGAAGCAGCGGCTGAAGGTGCGCACGAAGTTTGTCGGCGAGACGCCGGCGATCACGGATTTGAAGCGCATCAGCCGGCCGGGCTTGCGCCGGTATGTCGGCGCGGCGGAGATTCCGCGGGTGCGCGGCGGCAACGGCATCGCGATCCTGAGCACGCCGCGCGGCGTGCTCAGCGGACGCGAGGCGCGGCGGCAGAATGTCGGCGGCGAGCTGCTGGCGTTTGTTTATTGAGGAGCAAGCACTGAATTTTTTCGCGAAGGAGAACTGAGCTATGTCACGAATTGGCAACAAAGCGATCGAGCTGCCGGAGAAGGTCAAAGTGAACGTCGCCGCCGGCGGCGCGGTGAACGTCGAAGGCCCAAAAGGGAAGCTGCATTTCACGCTGCCCACGGAGATCAAGGCCGAGGTCAAGGATGGCAAAGTGGCGTTGACCCGCAGCGGCGACGAGCGCCAGGTGAAGGCGCTGCACGGATTGTCGCGCAGCTTGCTGGCGAACATGGTCGCGGGCGTGACGACGGGCTTCAGCAAGGATTTGGAAATCCAAGGCGTCGGCTTCAAGGCGGCGGTGCAGGGCAAGAATTTGAATCTGAGCCTCGGCAAGTCGCACGCGATTTTGTTTCCGATTCCCGAAGGCATCAAAATCACCGTGACCGAAAACACGAAGGTGAAGGTCGAAGGCATCGACAAACAACTCGTCGGCCAGGTGGCGGCGGACATCCGCGGCTATTATCCGCCGGAGCCTTACAAGGGCAAGGGCGTGCGCTACGTCGGCGAACACGTCGAGCGCAAGGAAGGCAAGACCGTGCAGTAAGGCGGGTTCGTTTGTTCATCCAATAAATTTTTTTAACCAGCAACCGTTATGGCAAATCCTGATCGTCGCACGATTCGCGAGCGCATCCGCAAGCGCATCCGCAACAAAATTTCCGGCACGCCGGAACGTCCCCGGCTGAGCGTGTTCTTCAGTGGCCGGCACGTCTATGCGCAGGTCATCGACGACACGGCGGGGCGCACTCTCGCGGCCGCCGGCACGGTGGAGGAAACGGTGCGCGGCGTTGGCCAGGCGCGAGCGAACAAATCGTCGGCGGAAAAAGTCGGCCAGCTCATCGCGGCGCGCGCCGCGGAGAAGCAGGTGAAGCGCGTGGTGTTCGACCGTGGCGGCTTCAAATATCACGGCAAGGTCAAGGCGCTGGCGGACGCGGCGCGCGAGGGCGGGTTGGAATTTTAATTTAAAGAAAAAAGCAAGAGCAGCAGCAGCAGCGGCGTAACTCCCAATCATTTATGGCAGCATCCGAAGCGGTTTCCACCACCACCGGCGACAGCAGCAGCAGCGCCGTCACGACGACCAGCGGCGCGACGAGCAGCAGCAGCGGCCGCACGTTTAGCAGCGATAATCTGACCTCCGGCGGCGGCAGTGGTGGTGGCGGGGGCGGCGGTCGCGGCGGCGGGGATCGCCGGCGCGGCGGACGGCGCAGCGAGCGCGAACGCAACGACGGCGCGCAAAAAGTGCCGCAGCGTGGAGAGACGACGGAGAAGGTCGTGTTCATCAACCGTTGCGCGAAGGTCGTGAAAGGCGGCCGGCGTTTTTCGTTCAGCGCGTTGATCGTCGCGGGCGATCACGACGGGCGGGTGGGCTTCGGCTTTGGCAAGGCCAACGAAGTGAGCGAAGCGATCCGCAAAGCGAGCGATTCCGCGCGCAAGTCGATGGTGCGCGTGGCGGTGCAGGAGAACACGATTCCGCACGAAGTCTTTGGCGAGTTCGACGGCGGCAAGGTGCTGTTGCGGCCGGCGACGCCGGGCACGGGCATCATCGCCGGCGGTGGCGTGCGCGCGGTCGTCGAGGCGGCGGGCATTAAAGACGTGCTCGGCAAGTCGCTCGGTTCGAGCAATCACGCGAACGTGGTGAAGGCGACGCTGGAGGCGTTGCAGCAACTGCGCAAGCGCGACGAGGTGTTCAAGCTGCGCGGCATCAAATCGAAGTCAGCGGAGAAAGAGAACGGGCAAGTCGGTGTCGAAGCGACGGCGGCGAGTTAGTTTTTTTATCCGCGGATTAACGCGAATTTACACAGATTATTTTTTTGGTTTTTAGAGTTGATTGTTGATTAGCAAACCCTCGGAAAAAATCGGTGTGAATCCGTGTGAATTCGCGGTTACAAACCTTTTTAAAATTTATGAGACTCCATGATCTACGTCCCCGTCCCGGTGCGAAGCATCGCGTCAAGCGGCTCGGCTGCGGCGAAAGCAGCGGCCACGGCAAGACGAGCGGCAAGGGCCACAAAGGCCAGAAGGCGCGCTCGGGGGGCAGCATCCGGCTCGGCTTCGAGGGCGGCCAGATGCCGCTCATCCGGCGGCTGCCGAAGCGCGGGTTTAACAACGCGGAATTCAAAAAGAAGATCGCCACGGTGAACCTCGATGATTTGGACCAGCTCGACGCGGGCGCGACGGTGAACGAGGCGAGCCTGCGGGCGGCCGGCTTGGCGCGCGGAAATTTCGACGGCTTGAAGGTGCTCGGTCGCGGCACGCTGACGAAGAAGCTCAGCATCGAAGCCGACTTCGTGAGCGCGGGCGCGCGGGAGAAAATCGAGAGCGCCGGCGGCTCGGTGACGTTGCGCGACCGCGCAGCGGAGAAAAAAGCGGCTGCGGACGCTTGAGAATTTGGCAGATTAGGTTTGCCCGCTAAACACGCGAAAAGGCGCGAAAGGAAAAGAAGGGTTTCCTTTTTTTCGCGTTCTTTCGCGCGTTTCGCGGGCATCTTCTCGCCCTGACAAAATCATGATTTCCGCTTTTACGAACACTTGGAAAGTGCCGGAGCTGCGCGCGCGGCTCATCTTCACCATCGGCGTCATCATCATCGTGCGCGTGGGCGCGGCGCTGACGGTGCCGGGCGTCAACGCGTATGTGTTGCACGAATGGTTCGTCAACGAAGTGAGCAAGCGCGCGGGCGGCACGGTGGCCGGATTGCTGAATCTTTTCAGCGGCGGCGCGCTGGAAAATTGCGCGCTCTTTTCGCTCAGCATCATGCCTTACATCAGCGCGTCGATCATGCTGCAACTGTTGACGGCGGTGATCCCGAGCTTGAACAAAATGTCGCGCGAAGACGGCGGGCGGCAGAAGATCACGCAGTTCACGCGCTACGCGACGGTGCTGCTCTGTTTGTTCCAAGGCTACCTGCTGGCGCGGACGTTTGAGAATCCGGCGAACAACCAGCTCCTTGTCGGCATCACGGACACCATCGCGCGGACCGGCGTGCAACTCGTGGCGAATCCGGGGCTGGGCTTTGAAATCATCACCGTCATCAGCCTGACGGCGGGCACGATGTTGCTCATGTGGCTGGGCGATCAGATCACCGACCGCGGCATCGGCAATGGCATTTCGCTCATCATCACGGTCGGCATCGTGGCGCAATTGCCCGCGGCGCTGTTGCAGGCGTGGCGCACGTTTGTGCCGAGCGGCGCGGCGGCTGTCGGACAGACGGCGGTCAGCCCGGCGGTGCTGGTGCTGATGGTGGCGTTCCTGTTGCTCGTGATCGCGGCGGTTATCGCGGTGACGCAGGCGACGCGCAAGATCAGCGTGCAATACGCGAAGCGCGTGGTCGGCCGCAAAGTTTATGGCGGGCAGACGCAGTCGCTGCCGCTGAAGGTAAATTACGCCGGCGTGATGCCGATCATTTTCGCGCAAGCGATTCTGCTTTTTCCCGCGACGATTTTGTCGTCCATGTTCCGGCAATCGAGCTGGGCGCAGCAAGTCGCGTCGATGCTCAACGACGGCTGGCTGCACTACACGCTCTATGGTGCGATGATTTTCTTTTTCAGTTATTTCTGGGTCGCCACGCAGTTTCAGCCGAACCAGATCGCGGAGGACTTGAAGAAAAACGGCGGCTACATCGCCGGCTATCGGCCAGGCAAGCCGACGGCGGAGTTTCTCGACTTCACGATGACGCGGCTGACGTTTGCCGGCGCGATCTTTCTCACGGTCATCGCCGTGTTGCCGCAGCTTCTCGCGCGAGGGCTGAACGTGCCTTACATCACGGCGCAATTCTTCGGCGGCACCGGTCTGCTCATCATCGTCGGCGTGATGCTCGACACGATGCGGCAGGTGGAGACGCACCTCATCCAGCAGCATTACGACGGGTTCCTGCGCAAAGGCCGCATCCGCGGGCGCTTTGACCGGCTGGCGGCGATCAACCAAGGCAACGTCAGCCAGCAAGGCGTGATGGTGCTCGTGTGGGTCGGCGTCGCGTTGCTGCTGATCGGTGGCGTGGCGTTTTTCTTGAATCGGTAAAAAGTTCAAAGCTCGAAGTTCTAAGCTCTAAACAAGTTCAAAGCTCGAAGCGCGAAGGCAGCAGCGCACGGAAGAAATTTGAACTTGGATTTTTGAGCTTGTTTCGAGCTTCGAACTTCGAGCTTTGAACTTTTTTTCTCTCTGTGAAACCTCACCGCCTTGTCCTGCTCGGCCCGCCGGCTTCCGGCAAAGGGACGCAGGGACAACTCATGGCGGAAGCGTGGCATTTGCCGATCACTTCGACGGGCGAAATCCTCCGGCGCGAGAGCACGCTCGGCACGCCGCTCGGGCTGGAGACGGATCGTTACACCAGCCTCGGCCAGCTCGTGCCGGACGAGGTCGTCATCGCTTCCATCGCCGACTGGCTCGATGCCAACGCCGACGCGGGCTTCATTCTCGACGGCACGCCGCGCACGCTCGGCCAGGCGACGGCGCTCGACGCGCTTTTGGAAAAACGCGGCACGCCGCTGACCGACGCCATTTTTCTCGATGTCCCGCCGGCAGTGATCGAGGACCGCGTGCGTCTGCGGCTGATGTGCGCGCGTTGCGGACGCACCTTCCGCCTCGGCTGGCAGGTGCAGGAAAAAACGGCGGCCTGCCCGCAATGCGGCGGCACGCTGGAACGGCGCAAGGACGACGACCCGACGACGCTGGCCGAGCGCATGTCGGCTTACGCCGAAAAGACCGCGCCGCTAGTGCAATTTTACGACGCGCGCGGCTTGCTGCGGCGCATCGCGGCGGATCAAGCGGTGGAAAAAGTCTTTGCCCAGATCGCGGCGGCGCTGGGCCGCGCGGAAGCAGAAAAGGAGGCTGCGCCGAGGCCATGACGCACATCCCGATCAAATCGCCGCGGGAGATCGAAAAAATGCGCACCGCCTGCCGGGCGGCGAGCACGTTGCTCGACCAGATCGCGGCGCTTCTGCGGCCGGGCATTTCCACCGGCGAGGTGGACCGCGGCGCGGCGGAATTGATCCGCGCAGCAGGCTGCACGAGCGCGTTCCTGGGTTATCGCAAATTTCCGGGCAACATCTGCATTTCGGTCAACGAAGAAGTCGTCCACGGCATCGGCGGGCAGCGGCGGATTCAATACGGCGACATCGTGAAACTCGACGTGGGTGTGTTCAAAGACGGCTGGGTTGGCGACACGGCCAAGACGGTGCCCGTCGGCGCGGTTGGGCCGGGGGTGTCGCACCTGTTGCAAGTGACCGAGGATGCGCTGGACAACGCGATCCCGCTCGCGCGCGAGGGCCGGCGGCTGCACGAGGTGTGCGGCGCCATCGAGGATTACGTGACCGGGCACGGCTACACGGTGGTGCGCGAATTTGTCGGGCACGGCGTCGGGCGCAAATTGCACGAGGAACCGCAGGTGCCGAATTACCGCTCGGGCGCAAACCCGAAGCTGCGCGCCGGCATGACGCTGGCCATCGAGCCGATGGTCAATCAAGGCGGCGCGAAGGTGCGCGTGCTCGGCGACAACTGGACGGTGATCACAGCCGACGGCCGGCCATCGGCGCACTTCGAGCACACCGTGCTCGTCACCACAGGCGAGCCGGAAATTCTTACGTGGCGCGAGCGGATGGTGCCAAAGTTGGCCGCGTGAGGATTCCGCACCTTGCGAGGCGACGAAGTTATGCTAGAGATGTCTCCCTACGATTCGACCCGAGGACGCACCGTGTTCCGGTCGCGCTAGTCTTCGATCCATTTAAGTTACACAAAACCAAGCGATTATGAAAGTGCGTGCCTCTGTCAAGCGACTCTGTGAGCAGTGCAAAGTGGTGAAGCGCAAGAACGTGGTGCGCGTGATTTGCAAAAACGCGCGGCACAAGCAGCGCCAAGGCTGACCCCCAATTTTTTCCAAAACCTTTTCCTTTAATTTTTAATATATGCCCCGACTCCTTGGCGTTGATATTCCCGGCGAAAAGCGCATCGAAGCTTCGCTCCCCTACATTTACGGCCTCGGGCCGACGACTTCCCGGCACATCCTGGAACAAGCGCGGATCGATCCGAACACGCGCGCCAAGGATTTGACGCCGGTGCAGATCAACGAAATCATCAGCGCGATCACCGCCAGCAAGCTGCCCATCGAAGGCGACCTGCGACGCGAGTTGCAGGGCAATCTCAAGCGGCTGCAAGCGATCAATTGCTATCGCGGCATCCGCCATCGCCGCGGCCTGCCAGTGCGCGGCCAGCGCACGAGCACGAACGCCCGCACGCGCAAAGGCCCGCGCAAGACCGTCGGCGTGCAGCGCAACAAGGACGCGAAGGCGGGCAAGGTGTAACGCTGCTCTGCGGCAAAGAAAAAATCTAGAAGCAAACGAAGATGGCTGACGAAACTCCGAACAATCCTTCCGCAGACACGCCGCGCGCGAGCGCCGCGGCTGCGCAACCACCCTCCGTCTCCCCGGCGGCTACAACACCTGCCACCGAGCCTGCTGCCGCCGGCGCTGCTGCTCCCGCTCCGGAAGCTGCCGCTGCCGCCGCCAAGCCCAAGGCCACGCGTGGCGCTGGCAAAACCGCAGCCAAGAAAGAAGCCGCCGCTGCCACGGCGACCGCCGAGCCGCCAAAAGAGAATCTTTCGCTCGATCCCAACGACATCGAGAAGCCGAAGATCATCAAGGCCAAGGGCAGCAAGAACGTCAACGTCGGCATTGTTCATGTGACCAGCACGTTCAATAACACGTCGGTCACGATCACCGACCTCAACGGCAACACGATCGGCTGGTCCAGCGCTGGCAAGGTCGGCTTCAAAGGTTCGCGCAAGAGCACGGCATACGCCGCGCAGATGGCCGCGCAGGACGCCTGCCGTCAGGCGATGGGCCACGGCTTGAAGGAAGTCGAAGTGCGCGTGAAAGGCCCCGGCGCTGGCCGCGAGTCTGCGGTGCGCGCGCTCCAAGCCATCGGGCTGGACGTGACGGTCATCCGCGACGTGACGCCAGTGCCGCACAATGGCTGCCGCCCGCCGAAGCAGCGGCGCGTCTGAGCTTTTTCCCCGTCTCTCAACTCTCAACTACCGACTCTCAACTTTCCTTTTCATGGCAAGATTCACCGGTCCCAAAGCCAAGGTCGCCCGCCGCTACGGCGTGCCGCTCTTCGGCCCTTCCAAGGCGCTCGAACGCAAGAATTATCCCCCCGGCATGCACGGGCCGAAAGGTTCGCGCCGCAAGCAAAGCGAATACGCCGTCGCGCTCGGCGAGAAGCAGAAGCTGCGTTACCAATACGGCCTGCTCGAACGGCAGTTCCGCCGCTACTTCCACACGGCGCTGGCGCGGCGCGGCGTGACGGGCGAGACCCTGTTGCAACTGCTCGAAACGCGGCTGGACAACATCGTATATCGCCTCGGCTTCGCCAACACGCGGCGCGGTGCGCGGCAACTCGTCTCGCACGGCCACGTCGCGGTGAACAATCGCAAGGTCAACGTTTCTTCCTACAACGTGAAGCCGGGCGACACGGTGACGGTGCGCGACAATCCGAAGAGCCGGCAGCTCGCCAGCCGTTTTCTGGAATTGACGCAAATCGCGCCGGTGCCGGATTGGCTGACGCTCAACAAAGAGTCGTTCAGCGGCCAGGTGGCGCGCATTCCGTCGCGTGAAGAAATCGCGCCGATCGTCAACGAGCAGCTCATCGTCGAGCTTTACTCGCGCTGATTCGACCCGAGGTTTTTTTTGGAAAAGGCGACGCGCCGCTTTTTGCGGGCGTCGCCTTTTCCATTGGCGCACTGCTCGTCAAATGCGCGGAGCAGCGGCAGCGAGGTATTCTTCCAGCCACACCAGCGCTTTGTCGTAGCTGCAACGCTGCAAATAGTGCGCGAACTGTGGATCGAGCGCGCGGGCAGGGAGCTGCGCTTGCAGCGCGACGATTTGTTCCGAGGCAGCCTGGAGCGCGCGCAGATGCGCGTCGGCATCGCGCGCATACGCGGCGCGGTCGCGGATAATTTCCAAGCGGCGACGCAAGGCGGCGGCAAG
The DNA here is from genome assembly GCA_019241085.1 of Verrucomicrobiota bacterium. Classification (GTDB taxonomy): domain Bacteria; phylum Verrucomicrobiota; class Verrucomicrobiia; order Chthoniobacterales; family SZAS-18; genus JAFAXH01. The sequence continues at coordinate 11,804 of JAFAXH010000102.1, forward strand.
CTGCTCGAAAATGGGCAAATGAGAATCGTCGGGCATGCGTGGGAAAATTTTGACGCCCAAGACGGCTTTCGGTTAAATGCACGCGAGCCGCGGCGGCGAGACGGAGAGTTTAAGGGCCAGCCCGCCCGCGCGCAAACTGCCGATCCATGCCAGACGCGACCACGGAAAAACGGATTCTCGTCGTGGACGACGACGTGGGCATCCTGCGGCTGGTGCGCGAGACGTTGACCACCTTTCTTGTCTGCACGGTGGATACGACGCCGAGTCCGGAATACGCCTTTGAACTGGTGCTGAAAAAACCGTTCGACCTGCTCTTGTTCGATTTCCAGATGCCGATGGTGGACGGCGCGCTGCTCTACAATTTGATCGGCAAAGTCTATGCGCTTGCGCTGCAACCGCCGCGCCGCCTGCCGCCGCTGCTGCTGATGAGCGGTCACGGCGAACAGGCGCGGGCGCAGGCGTTGTTGCACGAGCCTGGCGTGCGCGGATTGTTGCCGAAGCCGTTCACGATTGAGCGGCTGCTCGGCCGCGTGGAGGGCGCGCTGCCGGCGCACTTGCCGGGCGGTGGGTTTGCACGCCGGCACGAGTTGCGATGAAGCCCGGGGTGCAGGTAAAAATCTGCGGCATCACGAATCGCGCCGATGCCGAAACGGCGCTGGCGTGC
>JAFAXH010000156.1 GCA_019241085.1 Verrucomicrobiota bacterium
GACGGGCATGGACAGGCCGCTGGCCATCTCGCGGTGCGTCTGGCTCTCAGTGGTGCGCGCGCCGATGGCGGCCCAGCTCACGAGTTCGGCGAGGTATTGCGGCACGATCGGATCGAGAAATTCGGTGCCAACGGGCAAGCCGAGCGCGTTGATTTCCAACAGCAACCGGCGCGCGAGCGCGAGGCCGGCGGCGACTTCGTGCGAGCCGTCGAGGTGCGGGTCGTTGATGAGACCTTTCCAGCCGACGGTGGTGCGCGGTTTTTCAAAATAAACGCGCATGAGAATCTCGGCGTGGTCGCGCAGTTCGACGCGCAACGCGGCGAGCCGGCGGGCGTAATCGAGCGCGCCGTCGGGGTCGTGGATCGAGCAGGGGCCGACGACGACGAGCAGGCGGCGGTCGCGTTGTTCGAGGATGGCTTGGACGGCGGCGCGGCCGGCGCGCACGGTCTCGGCGACGTCGGCGGTGAGGGGCAGCGTGGCTTTGAGGCTTTCGGGCGCGACGAGCCGCGTGGTGGAGCGGACGCGCAGGTCTTGCAGCGGGATCATCGGCAGGCGCGCAATGTAGGCGCAGAACGCGGGATGCTCAAACGCAGCGGGAAGACGAGATAGATTTTAACACCGAGGACACCGAGGCGGAGGCACAGAGGCGGAAGAGGAAAAGGCAGGTAATTTTTTCCAGAAAAACAAAAGCTTCCGTTCTCTGTGTTCTCTGTGCCTCCGCCTCGGTGGCCTCGGTGTTAAAAATTCACTGCCGCCACCACTGCGGATGAGTAAGAAAAGAAAACGGGGCGCGGCGGGAGCAAACGCACGCTAGCTTTCGTCCAACCCGGAAAGCCATGCCGAAAAAATCGTTCTCCACCCAACGTCGTTTCTTCTTCTCACTTTCTGCCGCTGTGTTGTTGCTCGGCGCGCCCGCGTCGCCCATGCTGCTGGCGCAAGTGGCCGATCCTGCTCCCTCGCCCACCGCCGCCAGCAGCAGTCCGTCGCTGCCGGCCGCCGATGTGCCGGTGCGGCAGGTGATCCTGTTTTCCAGCGGCGTCGGGTATTTTCAACACGAAGGCACGGTGCGCGGCGACGCGGAAACGGAGCTGCGTTTCAAAACCGCGCAGGTCAACGACATTCTCAAAAGCCTCGTGCTCCAGGACCTCGACGGCGGGCGCGTCGGCGCGGTGACTTATCCTTCGCAAGATCCGCTGGAAAAAACGCTGCGCTCCTTCCAAATCAACATCGGCGACAATCCGTCGCTCGGCGATTTGCTCAACCAGCTCCGCGGCGCGCGCGTGTCGGTGAGCGTCGGCGCGGAAAATTTCTCCGGCACGATCCTCGGCGTGGAGCAAAAAACGGTGGCTAAAGATAAAGACGACCACCCGATTGAGCGGCCGTTTTTGAACCTCATCACCGACCTCGGCATCCGCTCGGTGCCGCTGGACGACGTGCGCAAATGGACGCTCGACGACGCGGCGTTGCGCGAGGAACTGAACAAGGCGCTGGCGGCGCTGGCGGCGGCGCGCGATCAGGATAAGAAGCCGGTCGATATCCGTTTCAACGGCCAGGGCGAGCGGCGGGTGCGCGTCGGCTACGTCGTGGAGACGCCGATCTGGAAGGCGAGCTACCGGCTGATTTTTTCCGGCGAAGCCGACGCGAAACCGGGCGCGACGCTGCAAGGCTGGGCCATCGTGGAAAACCAGACGGACAACGATTGGCGCGACGTGAAATTGAGCCTCGTGAGCGGCCGGCCGATTTCGTTTATTCAAGATTTGTATCAGCCGCTCTACGTGCCACGGCCGGAGGTGAAGCCGGAGTTGTATTCGTCGTTGCGCCCGCAGCAATATGAAGGCGGGCAGAGCAACGGGCCGGCCGGCGCGGCTGCGAGTGATAGCGATGAGGAACGGTCCAAGACGACAGCCGGCGCCGGGCCTCGGCGCGGCATGAGGGCGGCTTCAACGCCCGCCGCGCCGCCGCCGCCGGAGCAGCAGCCCGCGCCGATGACCGCCCAGTTCCGCAGCGAGCAGCGGCGCGACAGCATCGAGGCGGACAAGAGCATTCAATCCGTCGCGACGACCGCGCAGATCGGCGAGTTGTTTCAATACACCGTCGGCAACGTGACGCTGCCGCGGCAACGCTCGGCGATGATCCCGATCCTCAACGATCCGATCGAGGCGGAGAAGGTTTCCATTTTCAACGAACGCACGCTGTCCAAATACGCGCTCAACGGCGCGCGGTTGAAAAACTCGACCGGCAAGGCGCTCATGCAGGGGCCGGTGACGGTGCTCGAAGAAGGCGGTTACGCGGGTGATGCGAGCCTGGGCGACGTGCCGGCGGGGCAGAGCCGGCTGCTGAGCTTCGGCGTCGATCTGCAACTGCTCGTGACGCCGCAGGATTTGGCGAGCGCGAGCCGGTCGGAATTGCAGACGGGCAAGATCGTCGGCGGCGTGCTGGAGCTGGCCAACAAGCGGCACGTCGAGCGCGAATACAGCGCGGAAAACAAGAGCGACCACGCCCGGAAACTCGTCGTCGAACACGCCCGCCGCGGCGACGAATGGAAGCTGGTGGAAACGCCCGCGCCGGTGGAAACTACGGCGCAGCTCTACCGCTTCGAGCTGCCGGTGCCGGCGGGCAAGAAGGAAAAGCTCGTGGTGAAGGAGGAGATCATCGACCGCACGCGGCTGGCGATTCTTTCCACCGATCCGGGCACGATCCTGTATTACAGTCAGCAAGGCCAGATTCCGCCGCCGGTGCGCGACGCGCTCGCGAAAGCCGCGACCATGCAGCAGGCGGCCGTGGCGACCGAGCGGGCGATGAACGACAAGCGGACGCAGGTGGAGACGATCACGCAGGAGCAGAATCGCATCCGCGAAAATTTGAAAACGGTGGACCGCCAGAGCGCGTATGCGACGCGGCTGTTGAAGAAGCTCGACGATCAGGAAAGCCAGATCGAAAAGCTGCGCGCGGAAGCCGACGCGTTGCGCGAGAAGCTCGACGGGCAGCGGCGCGAGCTGGGTGAGTATTTGAAGGGGATCAACATCGGATAAAAACGCAGAACGTTCTTTCGCTCTCCGCAGCTTAATCATAATCCTACGCGACTATGCACTTGACAAAGGTTTAATCAAACCTGCCAAGTAAGGGTTTTTGGAGGGAAATCGCAGCGGAAACTACGCCTTCTTTTTGGGTTTCGGCTTGCCGGTGGTCGCCTTGCGCTCTGGCTTGACGCGCACGACGCGGCGCATCGTTTCGTCGAAGCCAAAGGGGCTTTGTAAGGCGCCTCGCGGCAGTTCATCCGAGCTGTGGATTTGCTCTCGCACGAACGCGAGCCTACGCGCGATCAGCCAGTTTCTCAAGTTCGACCTCTTGAGGGTAGTGTCTCAGTTTGAAATTCGATGAAAATTGGCGACGCGGTTTTTGTCGAGTGGGAAGACTCCTACGGTTGTTCGTCGTCTTGGCAGGACATCCCGAATGAGGGCGAGCCACAGACCATGCTTTGCCAATCTCTTGGCTGGCTGGTGCGCCGAAGCAGGAAATGCGTCGTGATCGTGCCGCACCTTGCGGAAAACGAGCGGATGGGTATAAAGCAAGGCTGCGGAGACATGACGATCCCCGCAGCCTCTATTGTCCGAATCACGCGACTTAACGTGAAAAAGTAACGTTCAATCCGTTACTTTTTCTTTCCGTCAGTGCGTGGACGTTGCGCCAGGTCTGAACCTGCGACGCTTTTGACATTCGCACCCGTGGCTTTACTACGAAGTAATTCCGACGAGTATTTTCCGTCTTTCGGGGATGTTCCCCCTTGTTTGTTTGATGTGCTCAACTGTATCACCCCCTCTCTAATCACGTTCCGCAGAGCGAAACGATTTCCTCTACTTCCCAAACGTGATCGGTGATGCCGGCTTTCATCGCGGGTGTCACCCGTAGCGTTTTGTGGATGCGACAAAAATTGTAAAACATGAAGAACAAGGAAACCGCATGCGCGTGGTTCTCCGCCTTCTTGGAAAAAGCATTGGTTAGCCGAGTGAAGCGTCGGACGCCCATCCGCACCGTGAGATTAGACCGTTCGACAAAGCTGGTGGAGACGTGTTTAAGGTCGGGATTGCCCATCGTCGGCACCTTTTCCGCACCGATGCACTCGACGGGGCTGTAACGCACCTCGCCGCCCTCCGGCGCACCGTAGAGTTTAATCAGTCGCGCGTAGTCGATTTCACTGCCGAAGGCGTCCTCAACGGCTTCCAAGTAGGCGCGATGGCCGTCCGTCGTAAGCTGCACGCAATTGGCCAGCCGCTCCGCTAGATCGTGCATGAAAAAGTAGGCAGCGGAAGCGTCCCGGCTGCCGACAAACCAGCTCACCATCAGCTTCGTGTCCGCACAGAGAGCCGTCCACGTCCACACGTCACCCGCGCCTTTTGCCTTCTTTTCCGCCGTGACGTTCTTCTCCTTGCATTGAACAAAAGCCCACGCTTCGTCGCACTGGACGCGCTTGGATTTTACGTTGCGAACGTGCTTGTCGTGATACTCGGCACACGCTTTGCCAGCGTCAACAAGCAGCTTGGAGACCGTGTTGATGGATACGCCAGCAAGGCGGGAAACAAACCGCAGACTGCTGCCTTCACAGAGCATGTTTAGGATTTGCGCGCGGCGGGCGATGTCCAGTTGATTCATGAGTATAAAATGACATATTTTCTTATCAGGTCAAGCATATAATTCAGTTTATTTTCATAGGCCGCGCGAGGTCTTCCTGCGCGCGGCCTATGAATGGGTTCGCCTATGCGGCGAGCGGCAGCGAAAGCTGGCCGCATCCCCCACCGTTTAGATGGATGGGAAACACCCGTGCGTTGCGAGGCCGACGCAGCTTTTCGGTCTTCGGGTCACGAACATACGGACGGAAGATGATTGGCTGGCCACAGCGGCTGCAAATGTATGTTTTATACATAAGCGTGACTGTTAAACAGTCGCCGCCCGCTTTGCGATTGACACCGCCCGGTTCTCCAATAACTTGAGTTGTCGCTACAAGCTATCGTTTCCGTGCGCGTGCCTCCCTAGCGGGGCGGCATTAGCATAGGGAAAGCTTTCAGAGGTCGGAACCCCTGGCAGGGAACCGACCTCTGTTCGTTTGAAATCAAGGGTCCATATCTATGGTGCTGGCTTGTTAAAAAATTACTTCAAAGGGTTTCTCCTCTGGTGCCGGCGGCGCATTAGTAATAATGAGCTGATAACCCAACCAGTTCCGAATGCGTGTAAGCTCCGCGTAAGTAATAGTCGGCGGACACTCGATATTGATTTTTCTCTTCGTCCTAGGATCGAGTGTAAGTGTATGCTTTTCTAGATCACCGTCCGTTTCCTGTCCCTTCGACGTTTCCGAAGTTGTCCGAACACCTGCTGCATTGGGTTGAGCGCTACCCGCAGGAGCGGCGCCGGTGCCGATCCTAACTTGATTTCCCTCAAGGCGGACACATCCAACGAAGTCCAAAAAATCTATCAAAAGGTTCAATTTGGAAACATGTTCCTTTGTCGCGTTGCAAGCCTCGCCGAGCACCTTGATAACGTCCTCCCGTTCCATCGGCGCCAAACGCAAGCGGGGCGTCAGCAGGTTCATAAACCACTGTTTTTCAAACATGGGCCGCAGCTTCTCGGGAGCTGACTCCGGGCTAAGGCCATCATAAGCCGCGTTAAAGGCACGAACCTCTGGCGCAACTGTGAAACCTGTTTCTGTCCGGGAGAGCAGCCCAAGATCAACGAAGAAGGGATTGGTTACGACGATTGTTGCCGCTGACATCTTGCCGGGAATAACGCTGCCCGCATCCGCATTTGTTACAGGCACGCCGCCGTTTGTCTCAGAAACAACCGCAAAGGCGCGCAACACTTCGACTTGGCGCGCGAGAGTCAGCCGCTCCGATGGCAATACCTTCGTTAGAGAGCTTTTCTTGGGCCGCCCGACCTCAGCCGGTTGATCGGATGATTGATCGCCTGTGCTCTCGTCGGTTGAGCCAGAAGCAACTTGCGATTGTCCGATCTGACTCTCCTCTGAGCCGGCAACGGGGACAGGGGTCGCCGCGGGCGATAACGTTGGTTCGGGCGGGGCATCGAGTTGCATGACGCCTCGAAACCTAATACACGCTTCGCATAAAAGAAAAGCGATTTTTGCGGGCCGTGTGCGAAGACAGTCAGCGCATTTTGTAACTTTCTCAGGATGAGCAATGAATGAATGTGCGATCTTTCATTCGTATCGCATTTCTTATGCCTCCCACCTTTTTTTGGCCGCGCGGCGGGCAATTTCTTTGCGTTGCTCGGCTGTCAGCTTTTCTGCCCGTGCTTTCCCGCCCTTCATGCCGCCCAATTTACCAAGCTGGACCGCTGCCGCATTCTTCTGCTTTTGCGGTGCCGCCCTGAGCGCTTGCTTCTCTGCCGTGTCGATCAGCGGCCCATCACCCGTAGTCTGCTCCACAATTTCAAGTGCCCGCTGGCTGAAATCCTTTTTGGCTGCCATGCTGCAAATTTACCATGCCACAGCCCCCAGCCGAATCTTTCTTTTTTCAAACTGAGACACTACCTCAGGCTCCCTCGCGTAGTGGTTTGAGGGTCAAACGCTTGCCGCGGGCCTTTTTCATGCCGGCGACGGTGCGCTCGCCATCGGTCTGCTTGCGCGTGTTGTAGCGGTGATCGAACTCCGCCAGATAGAGCGGCAGGTGCTTTTTGCTGACGCTGTGGAAGGTGCCAATCACACCGCGCCTAAACAGCGAGAAGAAGCCTTCCACGGTGTTCGTGTTCACGTCGCCGCGCGCGTATTCCTTCGCCCCGTGGTTGACCGTTTCGTGCGCGGCAAAGCCCGCCGCCGCCTTGCGGTAGCCGTGGTGCTCGTCGGTGACGATGCGGGCACTCGTCTCGACGTGCTCGTTGAGCGCGGCTTTCAAGTTCTTGCTCGTCACCTTGTCCATGACCTGCAAGCGCACCCGCCCGCCGCGTTCGACCATGGAGACGATGTTCGCTTTGTTGGCGACGTAGTGCCTGCCCCGGCCTTTGACGACCCCGTCGACATAGGTTTCATCGACTTCCACGGTGCCGCTGAGCTTGCCGTTGAAGGCTGGGTCGCGCAGTGCGTGGCGAATGCGGTGCGTCATGAAGAGCGCCGTGTGGTAGCTGCCAAGGTCAAGCTGGCGCATGAGTTGCAAGCTGCTGCCTTTTTTGCTGCTGCAAACCAGATACCAAGCCACCAGCCATTTGCGCAGCGGGATTTTGGAATCCTCAAAGATCGTGCCGACCGTAACCCGGAATTGTTTTCCACACGCGCCGCACTCGTAAAGGCCAAGGCGGATTTCTTTCGCCGCGTTCGCCTTTAGCTTCCAGATGCGCGCCGGATCGGCGTTCTGGCAATGCGGGCAAACCGGCCCGTGCGGCCAAATGATTTCCTCCAAGTAAGCCAGCGCCCGCTCATCGGTGTTGAAACGTTGGGCGATTTGATCGAGCGTCAAAGCCTCTGGCGTTGGCAGCAGGCTCTTTTGCATGGATTCATGTTCCCATACGAATCAACCTTTGTCAAGTGCATAGTCCCGTAAGATTAGGATTACGATTAAGTAGGAGAAAGCTGACTTGCTAGTTCGAGCGCAACGCGGATGAACATTCTCTTTGTCAACCACGGCGGCTTTGCTTCCAACAGCATGGGGCACGTTGCCGGGTTTGCGAACCGGCTTTGCGCGCGCGGCCACCATTGCGTCGTCGCCGTGCCGGGCGCGGAAGAGGCGCTCGCGGGCGTCGCGCTGCTGCCGGAGGCGCCGCTGTTTTTGCCGCGCACCCACGCGGAAGTGCGCCGGCAGCCGGAGCTGTTTCCCGACGGCCGCGCGGCCGATGTGCTGCACGCGTGGACGCCGCGCGAAAACGTGCGCCGGCTCGCGTTCGACTACCTCCGCGCGTCGCCCGAGACGCGGCTCGCGGTGCATCTGGAGGACAACGAAGAATTCCTCGCCGCGCGCTACGCGCAGACGCCTTTCAAGAACCTGCGCCACCTGCCGCAGACCGAGCTGGCGGCGCTGTTGCCGGAGGCGTTGGCGCATCCGCGGCGGTATCAAATTTTTCTGCAACTCGCTGGCGTCGTCACCGGCATCGTCGAGCGGCTGCGCGACTTCGTGCCGGCCGCGGTGGCGTTTCAAACGTTGCCGCCGGGCATCGACTTTTCCCGTTACCAACCGGGCGACGCCGACCCCGCGTTGCGCGCGAAACTCGGGCTGCGCGCGGACGAAAAAATCCTCGTCTATCCGGGCAACGCGCACTTCGGCAACCACGCGGAAATGCGCGCGCTGCACCTCGCCGTGCAGCAGCTCAACGAGCGCTGCGGCCAGCCCTGCCGCCTCGTGCGCGCCGGCACGGATGCCGAAGCGTTTTTATATGAATTCGCGCCCGGCGCCGCGCCCTACGTGCTCGCGGTCGGCTTCATGCCGCAAGCGGAAATCCCCGCCCTCCTGCGCATGGCCGACGTGCTCGTGCAGCCGGGCGAGCGCGATGAGTTCAACCGCTACCGGCTGCCGTCGAAGGTGCCCGAATTTCTCGCCATCGGACGGCCGGTGATCCTGCCGCGCTGCAACGTCGGCGAACTCATGACCGACGGGCAGGAAGCGCTGTTGCTGGAGAGCGGTTCGCCGGAGGAAATCGCGGCGCAGTGTCAGCGGATTTTTGACGATCCGGCGCTGGGCCGGACTTTGGCGGAACGCGGCGCGGCGTTTGCGCGGGCGCATTTTGATTTAACAAAAAACACCGACGCGCTGGAGTGTTGCCATCGCGCACTGCTCGACGCGCCGGCCAATCCGATTTTGATATCCCTGGGCCGCGCCGCGCCGGAGGGCATGTTGCCGGCGGCGATCCTTGGCTTGATCCAGGCGGCGCTGCGCGATGGGAAAAATGCGCAGGCTGAAGCGCTGCTGAACGATCTGACGCACGAGGCTGGCTGGCTCGATGCCAACGGCGCGCAGCCGGCGACGCGCGCGTTGCGCGGGCCGCGCGTGGCCGCGGCGGCCACGGCGGAATTTGCCGGCGGGGACAGCCAGAGCGGCCAGGGCGAGTGCCAGGTTTATTATCCCTCGTCCGCCGGTTACGAAGAAGCGCTCTCGCGGCGGCAGCGCTTTCCGCTGGGTGCGTGGCGCAAGCTCGTTTTCCCCCACCCCGCGCCGGTCGAGGCGACGCTGCCGATGCGCATCGACCCGGTGCGTCACGCCTGCCTCGTGGACATCGCCGGGATCAGCGTGCGTTCCCTGGTCAATCAAGCCGTGCTCTGGCGCGCGGATCGGCGATCCAGTTTCGATCAACTCCGGCTCGGCGGTTCGGCGGCGCGGGTGCCCGACGAGCGGCTGCTGCGCATTTTCAGCACCGGCGGCGATCCGCAAATCTATCTGCCGCGCCTGCCCGGATTGACCGACGCCGGCCCGGTGCAGATCGAGTTATGGCTACGCGCGGAGAACGACCTCGCCGCGGTCGATGCGCTGCTCGTCGGCTTGCGCAACGAGCTGGCGCAAGCGCAGGCGGCCAGTGCGCAAACGTGCGCCGAGCGCGAGGAAACGCGGGCCGCGCTGGCGCAAGCGCGGGCCGACTCGGAGCAAACCCAGGCGCAAGCTGCGCAGGCGCAGGCCGGCCTAACGCAGATGCAGGCCGAGCTGGCGCAAACACGGGCCGAGCTGGCGCAAGCGCGGGCCGAGCTGGCGCAAACCGACGCCGCGCTGCGGCAAATGCGC